>NZ_CP076723.1:3535000-3702500 GCF_018986915.1 Geomonas oryzisoli | reverse complement strand
GGGTGAAATAGAACCTGAAACCGTATGCCTACAAGCAGTGGGAGCACTATGGAGCAATCCAGTGTGACCGCGTGCCTTTTGCATAATGAGTCAGCGAGTTACCCTCAGCAGCGAGGTTAAGTTCATAGAACGGAGCCGCAGCGAAAGCGAGTCTTAATAGGGCGAATTAGTTGCTGGGGGTAGACCCGAAACCGGGTGATCTATCCATGTCCAGGGTGAAAGGAAGGTAACACTTCGTGGAGGCCCGAACCCACTGGCGTTGAAAAGCCAGGGGATGAGGTGTGGATAGGAGTGAAAGGCTAATCAAACTCGGAGATAGCTGGTTCTCCCCGAAATATATTTAGGTATAGCCTCACAAAGTAAGTAGCGGGGGTAGAGCACTGGATGGGCTAGGGGCCTCACCAGGTTACCAAACCTAACCAAACTCCGAATACCGCTAACTGTTATTGTGGGAGTCAGACTGCGGGTGATAAGATCCGTAGTCAAAAGGGAAAGAGCCCAGACCGCCAGCTAAGGTCCCAAAATCTATGCTAAGTGGAAAACGATGTGGAAATGCCCAGACAACCAGGAGGTTGGCTTAGAAGCAGCCACCCTTTAAAGAAAGCGTAATAGCTCACTGGTCGAGTGGGTCTGCGCGGAAAATGTAACGGGGCTAAGCATAGTACCGAAGCTGCGGATTTGATCCTTAAGGATCAAGTGGTAGGGGAGCATTGTGTAAGCCTGCGAAGGTCGACCGTGAGGACGGCTGGAGGTATCACAAGAGATTATGCTGACATGAGTAGCGAAAAACAAGGTGAGAAACCTTGTCACCGAAAACCCAAGGTTTCCTACGTAAAGGTAATCTGCGTAGGGTTAGTCGGTCCCTAAGGCGAGGCCGAAAGGCGTAGTTGATGGGAAACAGGTTAATATTCCTGTACCACCTGTTGTTGCGATGGGGGGACGGAGAAGGGTAGACGATCCTGGCGCTGGTTGTCCAGGTTTAAGGTTGTAGGCGGGAAGAGGAGGCAAATCCCTTCTTCCATTCAACGCTGAGAACTGATGACGAGGGGGTATCCCCGCAAAGTCGTCGATCCCATGCTTCCAAGAAAAGCCTCTAAGCTTCAGACAGCAGGTGACCGTACCGTAAACCGACTCAGGTGGGTGAGGATAAATGTCCTAAGGTGCTTGAGAGAACACTGGTTAAGGAACTCGGCAAAATGATACCGTAACTTCGGGAGAAGGTATGCCCTTTTTGGTGAAGGCGATTCGCTCGCACAGCTGAAGAGGGTCGCAGAGAAATGGCGGTAGCGACTGTTTACTAAAAACATAGGACTCTGCAAAGTCGCAAGACGACGTATAGGGTCTGACGCCTGCCCGGTGCCGGAAGGTTAAGGGGATTTGTTAGCCGCAAGGTGAAGCTTTGAACCGAAGCCCCGGTAAACGGCGGCCGTAACTATAACGGTCCTAAGGTAGCGAAATTCCTTGTCGGGTAAGTTCCGACCTGCACGAATGGCGTAACGATTTCCGCGCTGTCTCAACCAGTGGCTCAGCGAAATTGAATTCTCGGTGAAGATGCCGAGTACCCGCGGTAAGACGGAAAGACCCCGTGCACCTTTACTACAGTTTGACAGTGACATTCGAATAAGCTTGTGTAGGATAGGTGGGAGGCTTTGAAGCTGGGACGCCAGTCTCGGTGGAGCCATCCTTGAAATACCACCCTGGTTTGTTTGGATGTCTAACCCAGGTCCGTCATCCGGATCGGGGACACTGTCTGATGGGTAGTTTGACTGGGGCGGTCGCCTCCCAAAGAGTAACGGAGGCGCGCGAAGGTTCCCTCAGGCTGATTGGAAACCAGCCGTAGAGTGTAAAGGCATAAGGGAGCTTGACTGCGAGACCAACAAGTCGAGCAGGTACGAAAGTAGGTCTTAGTGATCCGGCGGTTCTGTATGGAAGGGCCGTCGCTCAACGGATAAAAGGTACGCCGGGGATAACAGGCTGATCTCCCCCAAGAGTTCACATCGACGGGGAGGTTTGGCACCTCGATGTCGGCTCATCGCATCCTGGGGCTGAAGTAGGTCCCAAGGGTTTGGCTGTTCGCCAATTAAAGCGGTACGCGAGCTGGGTTTAAAACGTCGTGAGACAGTTTGGTCCCTATCTACCGTGGGCGTAGGATACTTGAGAAGAGTTGACCTTAGTACGAGAGGACCGGGTTGAACGTACCTCTGGTGTTCCAGTTGTTCCGCCAGGAGCAGTCGCTGGGTAGCTATGTACGGAAAGGATAACCGCTGAAAGCATCTAAGCGGGAAGCCTCCTTCAAGATTAGGTATCCCCGGGAGCAATCCCCTGAAGGCCCGTTGTAGACCACAACGTTGATAGGCCGGGTGTGTAAGCGCAGTAATGCGTTCAGCTTACCGGTACTAATCGGCCGTGAGGCTTGACCATAAAAAATTCTTAGAGAGGGGGGTGGACCTCCACCCCCCGATCATACACTGCCAAAAAATCCTACAGACACGAAATGCGATTGTGAGAAACATATTGCGCGGGCGAAAGCCCAAGCTACGAGTTTCTCTGTGGCTATGCCGAGAGGGTCACACCCGTTCCCATCCCGAACACGGAAGTTAAGCCTCTCAGGGCCGATGGTACTGCATTGGAAACGATGTGGGAGAGTAGGTCGCCGCAGGGAATTTAATAGAGAAAGCCCCGTCTGATTCCAGACGGGGCTTTTTCGCGTTTGCAGCACGCGCTGCCCACCTTACGTGCCTTATTCAGAGCATGTTCAGAAGGCGCTCTCGCCCTGCACCATCGGACACTGCGCCGGCGGCACCAGCACGCTCCCCGAACGGAAATAGGCATCTCGGAAACAGAATCCTGCTTTGCTCTGACATTGTGCCAGGTTGCTGCAGTCGTAGCACGCGACACCCTTGAACTGTTCCGTCTTTGGAAATGGGTAATTCAACAAGGGATCGCTGTTCCATACCTCGACGATCGAACTGGTCGATACGTCGCCTACAAAGAGTGCTTCGTCCTGCGGGACCGTGTCGTAGAGCATCACCTTGCCGTCGGGGGTGATGGTTATGCTGCTTTGCGTGCCGAAAGAGTGATCCCATTCCCGCCAACGTCTGATCTTGTCGTGGATTTCAGAGTCTTCGCCGGGGAGAGCGGGCACAGTTTCGGTGACCGCCTTTTTTTGCACCGCTGCGCCGTCATGCATGGGCTCGCATCCTATGGTCCTCAAATCGATTTCCGGGAAATCGATCCTGGCTCGGCGACACTGGTCGATGATGGACGCTCTGTCTTCCTTACCTAAGAACAAGCTTTCGTTTCTGCCGTTGAGGCTCCTGTTATAGGCCGCCACCGAAATCTGGCGTACCCCCATGTCCTCCAACTCATCCACCCACTCATAGATGTGAGGAACCGTCAGGGCTGTGACCACGGCTTTCACCCTGACATTGAAGCCACGCTTCAACAGGTTCCTGATGCTATGAACCGCTCTGTGATAGTATCCGGGGCTCCCGGCGAGGTTGTCCGCCGTAGACTCATTGGGGTCCATGTTCAGCTGGATCTCGCGCACATACTGGTTGACCGGTTGGGTCATGCCGATCGAGACCAGGCGGTCCGCTATTTCCTCGGTGATGAAACACTTGGTGGAAAGAACGAAGAGCATCTCCAGATCGATCAGTTCTTCGATCAGCTTCAAGGCGTCCTTCCTGAAAAGCGGATCGCCTCCGGAGAGGAAGACCTGGTCGATGCCCAGCGTCTTCGCTTCGCGCAGCAGTTCTTTCCAGCGCTCGGTCGACAACAGCTTGCTCTCCGGAACACAGTGCCCTTTGGCGAAGCAGTACGAGCAGTTGGTGTGGCAGTCATTGGAAAACATGAGGTTCAACGAGAGGGGCACGGCGGGTCTCTCTTGAGCCTTCCATTTCGAGGTCTTGACGGCGAACTCAAAGGGGTCGATGCGCTTGACGAAAGGCTCCAGTTCCGGGGTCATGTTGACCACTGCGTCGTCCTCCCCGTTGGCCGCCATGATGACCTGCCTGACAAATTCCTGAGAGGTTTCGAGCGATTCCAGGTCGAAGGCGTATTGGGCGATCATGGAGAGGTGTCTGAAGGTCAGTCTGCCATCCATTAGTGCCAGCGTAGCACCCATCTTGGGGGACAGCATGGAGTAGCGGAGCTGCTCCTGCTCGTAGCGGCATAGCAGGGCCCAATGACCATTTCGTTTCAGGCGCCAGTAGGGGGATATAACGGGAACAGTGGTCTCTGTGATAGCCAAATCCTTGCCTAAAACGGAACATTCCAATGGCATGGTTTCCTCCTTCGAATATCGCCTCTGTTTTTCAACCACACCAGTCTACTTCGGCATTAAAATCTGTCAATGTTTGTGGTTGCAGGGCGTAGCATAGCAACAAAAGTTGCGCGGCGTGGCTTCAAGAGCGATGGCGCACTCATAACAGGTGCGGGTGGTAGATTGGGCTTGGCTGGCTGGGGACGGGTGTGCTAATTTCTTGCCTATTCCATGGATGAGACAATCGAGGTTGCCACGATGTCGACTGAAACGCAGATACGGTTGGAGCCGAGTTGGAAATGCTGTCTTGTGGACGAGTTTGACAAGCCCTACATGCGCGAGCTCAGAGAGTTCCTGCGCCAGGAGCTGTCCAGGCGAAAGATCATCTACCCCAAGGGGAATGAATACTTCAACGCTTTCAACTCAACTTCCTTCGACAACGTGAGGGTCGTCATCCTGGGACAGGACCCGTATCACGGGCCGGACCAGGCGCACGGGCTCTGCTTCTCCGTGCCGCACGGCATTGAAGCCCCTCCCTCACTGATAAACATATTCAAGGAGATACAGAGCGATCTGGGGCTTGCGCCGGCCGACTTCAGGCACGGCCACCTCAAGGCCTGGGCTGACCAGGGTGTCCTGCTTCTAAATAGCGTGCTGACGGTGGAGGCGGGCAAGGCGGCATCGCACCAGGGGAGGGGCTGGGAGGTCTTCACCGACCGCGTCATCGCCCTTTTGAACGAGCGGAAGGAGCATGTCGTTTTCATGCTGTGGGGGGCCTATGCTCAGAAGAAGGGTGCGGTCATCGACGAGACGCGGCACCTGGTCCTGCGCGCCCCGCATCCCTCACCGCTTTCGGCACACCGGGGCTTCCTGGGGTGCCGACATTTCTCCAAGGCTAACGCCTACCTAGTGCAGCACGGCCTGGACCCGATCGACTGGCGCCTGTCCTGACCGCTCCCCACTCCAAAAAAAGCGGCCCGGGCATCATGCCGGGCCGTTCGCGTATCTCGCTACCCTTTTCCTCTAGTAGCTGAACCTGCTGATCTGTCCTTTCAGGTTTGCCGACAGGGAGTTCAGTTTGTCGGCCGTGGCCATGGACTCGCGGTTGGCCCTGGCCGTCCCCTGGATGATACCGGTTATCTGGTGGACGTTGTTGCTGATCTCGCGGCTGGTTGCGCTCTGCTCTTCGGCCGCGGTGGCGATCTGTCCAATCTGCTGGGTCACCTCGCTGATCTGCTTCAGGATCCCTTCCAGGCTCTGCCCTGACTTCACCGAATCCTCCGCCCCTTTGGCGGCTTCTCTCGCACTTTCCTGCATCACCTGAACCGCCCGCGTGGTCTCGTCCTGAATGGAACGGATATTGGTTTCGATTTCCTTGGTGGCGTGGGTGGTCCGCTCGGCCAGGCTGCGCACCTCGTCGGCGACCACGGCAAAACCGCGCCCCTGCTCACCGGCCCGGGCGGCCTCGATGGCTGCGTTGAGCGCGAGCAGGTTGGTCTGGTCGGCGATGTCCTGGATCGTGTTGATGATCTCCCCGATCTGCTGGGACATGGCCCCCAGGCTGCTCACGCTTTCGGAGGTTAGGCGCACCTTTTCGTTGATGAGTTGCATGCCGCGGATGCTCCGCTCCACGTCGGCGGAGCCGATGGTGGCCATGTCGCAGGCGCGCTCCGCGCTCGCTACTGCCTGCAGGCAGTTCTTGGAGATATCGGCGGAGGTGGCCGCCATCTCTTCCCCGGCAGTAGAGACGGTTTCGGTCTGTCCCGCGACTTCCTCTGTGGTGCGCGCCAACTGTTCGGTGCTGCGGTGCAGTTCCGAACTGGCCTCGGTCACCGAGTTGGCGTTGTCGGCGACGGTCTGGACGATGGCGTGGACGCGCTCGATGAACATGTTGAAGTAGCGGCTTGCGGTTCCGATTTCATCGTCGGACTCGGCCAGGCGCCGGGTCAGGTCCCCGTCCCCTTCGGCGACGTGCTTGAGGGTCGCGATCAGAGCCCGCATCGGCTCGAGCGCGCGGTGCATCACCAGGAAGGCGACCAGCGCCAGGAGCCCCGCCAGCAGCACGGAGATGCCGAGGCTCAGGTATTTCAGATCGTCGAACACGGCGAGAAACTGCGACTTCTTTTCCCCGACGAAGAGGGCCCCGATGACCTTGCCCTGGTTGTCCAGTAGCGGCAGGTACGACGCGAAGTGGGGGGTGCCCAGTATCTTGGCCTCGCCGAGGTAGGGTGACGCCCGGTCGATCACAGCTTCCCTGGCTGCCCCCTGCAACGAGGTGCCTACCGCCCGGCTGCCGTCATCCTTTTTGATCGTGGTGGCGACGCGGAGGTCGCCGCGGAAGATGGTTGCTTCGCCTCCGAAAATCTCCTTCATTTTGTCGGTCAAATCGTTGCGACCATCGAGCACGGTGCCGTTTGCCTGCAGTTTGCCATCCACCACCGCAAAGCCGGAACCGTTGGGAGCGACGAGCTCGCGAAAGGCCTTGGTGCGTGACGTGAGGCCGACGGTGACCTGGCGGGTGATTTCTTTCCTGATCACGTAAAGCGTGACAGCCGATGTCGTGATGGTCGCGATCAGGACGATCGCTACGTTGGCGATGAAAATCTTTTTGCTGATGTTCATTGATGGCAACCTCTTGTCACTGGGATGAAAAGTGTCGTCCCGTCATTTTTGTAATACGTATCGACTTAGACACTAGAATATTTAGGTAATTTGCAGAAAAATTTGTATACAGTATGCCGATTGCAGTCCACTCTCTGTTTTTAAGGCGGACATTGGCATAGAGGAGGGTAGGAGGGGAGGCGGGAAGTCACAGCGGATGCGAACTCAGTCTCAGTGTGTGATATCGAAATTCACTTGCAAAGTTAAATGGCCTTTCTTATACTCATAATATCCTGAATTGCCGTTAAAAAAGGAGGTTCGTCATGAAAGGTGTTGTCAGGAAATTGGGTTTCCTCGTAACAGTTACTCTCATATCCGCCCTCCCGGTCGCTGCTGAAACAGGTATGGGGATGAGCCCGGGCGATAATGTACAGAAAGATGAATGCCTGCTGATAGCACAGACTTGCCGGGACAGTGTGGATTCCCTGCAACAAAGGATAGACAGGCTCCAACGCGAGATCAGTAAAGGTACCAGCGTGTACACCAAGGAGGAGCTGAGATCACTGGAGTTCCAGCTTAAAGACGCCGTTCAGACCATGGAGGTACTGACCCGCGGCGGCGCGTAAGCCGTATTTGCACCACATGCCGGTTCGACAAAGATGGGGGCTGGGTTTTAAGCCTCCATTTTTGTTGTTCCTGTCTCCGGTGGCGGCGCCGATACAGCTACGAATGCCGCAAACGCTTTATGCAACTGGTCTAGAAGTGCGGGGAGCGGGGCCATGTTCCTGCTCTTTGCCGCCTGTTCCATCTGCGCCGCTATCCTGCGCACGCGCGGTGCGCCCATGTTGGCCGCGGTCCCCGCGATGGTGTGTGCCTTGAAGAAGCAGGTCTCGTGGTCCCCCCGCTGCAGTGCCTCATCCAGCAGGCGCAGGTGCTCGGTCACCGCTTCGACAAATTTCGCGACGAAAATCCCCACCAGTTCCTGGTCGCCGTCCAGCCGCTCCAACAGGTCCCCCAGGTCGAAATCGGGATCCTCGCTGGTCACCACTGGTGCCGGCTCAGGCCCCGCGGGGGGCTCGGGCGGTTGCAGTGTGCTTACCACTTCGCTGCAGATTTTCCTGATCACTGCGTTCAGCTCCTTCTCCCGTACCGGTTTGGAGATGTGGCTGTCCATCCCGGCCTGGCGGCAGATCTCCACATCCTCCTTCATCGCGTTTGCCGTCATGGCGCAGATGTGTACCCTCTGCCCGGTTCCCTTCTCACGGCAGCGGATGATCCTGGTTGCCTCAAGCCCGTCCATGATCGGCATCTGCACATCCATGAAGATGAGATCGTAAGGCGACTGCCCCCACTTCTCCAGGGCCTCCTCGCCGTTTCCGGCGCAGTCGACCTGGTGGTTGCCGGTCTTGGCGATGAGTTTCAGGGAGATGAGCTGGTTGATGGCGACATCGTCCACCAGCAGTATGCGCAGCGGGCCGAGCGCCTCCGCTGCCTGTTCTTCCACGTCCTCGGTCGGCATCTCTCCGGGCAGCGGCAGCCGCGCCTGGAGGGTGAAGCTGAACACGCTCCCGTCGCCCAGCCGGCTCTCCACGCCGAGGGTGCCCCCCATGAGTTCCACGAGGCTTCTGCTTATGGAGAGGCCGAGGCCGGTACCGCCGTAGAGCCGCGTGGTGGAACTGTCGGCTTGGGAAAACTTCTCGAAGATGACATCCAGGGCCTGCGGGGCTATGCCGATCCCGGTGTCCGCGACGGCGAACTTCAGCAGCGCGCCGCCGGCAGTATGCTCCAGAAGACGGCAGCTGACGGTGATGGTTCCCTTGTGGGTGAACTTGAGGGCGTTGCCCACCAGGTTCGCCAGCACCTGCCCGATGCGCACGGAGTCGCCCACGATCAGCTGCGGCAGCCCCTGCCCCATCTCCAACCGGACCAGCACGCCCTTTTCCTGGCCGCGCAGGATGAAGGGCTGCAGGGAGCGGACCAGGAACCGATGCAGGTCGAAGACGATCTTCTCAAGTGTGATCATGCCCGCTTCGACCTTGGAGATATCGAGAATCTCGTTGATGATGGTGAGCAGGCTTTCGGCACAGTCCGACAGCGACCCCAGGTAATCCTGCTGCACCTGGTCCAGGGGGGTATCCATGAGCAGCCGGGCCAGGCCGATAACGCCGTTCATCGGGGTCCGGATCTCGTGGCTCATGTTGGCGAGGAAGATGCTCTTTGCGGCGGTGGCGGCTTCCGCTTGCACCAGCGCGTGCTCCAGTTCCGTGGTGCGCTGCTGCACCTTCAGCTCCAGGTTCTGCATGTGCTCCTGGAGCATGTCGTAGAGCTCGGAGTTCTCCACCGCGTAGGCGGTATTGATCAGAATGCTGCTCAACGCGTTCAGCGTCGAGACCTCGGTGCTCAGGTGATTGCCCGGCATGACGCCGGCGAACATCCCCCTGATGCGGCTGTTGGTGGCCAGGACGTGCAGGATCAGCGTTTCGCTGCCGGAGATGGTGGGCACCACGACCGGGTGGTTCTGGTTGAGCGCCCAGGCGAAGGTGCCGTCCTGCACCCGTGCCTGCACCTCTTTACGGACCCCCGCCTTGGCGTGCTCGGGCTCGCACACGGTCAGGTCGAAGGATGAGTCCTCGTCGATGCCGAACATGGAGAGGGTGACAAAGGGAATCAGTCGCCTCAACTGGCCGAAGACGGCCTTGATGACGAAAGAGGATTCCTTGAGGCGGTAGATGTCGGACTGGAAGTCGCTGCAGGCGGTGAGGACGTCGAGAGTCTTCAGGTAGTTGAGGTTGCTCTCCTCGAGGAAATTGACCCTCTCTTGCAGCTTGCGAATCTGTATGTCCCTCGTGTCATCGGGCGGCATCTTCCCCCCCAAAGAGCGCGGAAACGGTCTGCTCGTAGGTGGAGTCCACCTGCCTCACCAGCGTCGGGAGGTAGAAGCTGGAAATCTGCAGCCGTTCCCACACGCCGTGGTCCAGTTCCGGTACGAAGACCTCGCCGCTGTTGCCTATCTGCAGCGCGTGGGCGATCAGGTCTGCAAAATGCAGGATTGCTCCTTCTCTGGGGTACTGGTCACCTTTGCTGCTGTCGTGGTGGGTTCCTACCGGCTCGGCCACCCGCGGCGGAATCTTCCAGCGCTTGAGGAGGGCGCTCCCCACCTCGGCATGATCGAAGCCAAGTTTCTCGCGTTCGGCGCGGTGCAGCAGGGAGCCCGTGGCGCGGCACTGCTCGAGCAGTTCCAGGCAGATCTCGGGGATCTTGACGTACATCACCAGCCGCCCCACGTCGTGGAGTATGCCGGCCACGAAGAAACGCTCAAGGTTGGACTCCCGCTGGCTGGTGGCCAGTAACCTGGAGGCGAGCCCGGTGGCGATGCTGTGTTTCCAGAACTGCTCCATGTTGACCAGATCCTCGGGGATCCCCTTGAACACGTCCATGACCGAGAGGGCCAGTGCCAGGTCGCGCACCTGGAGGACGCCGATGATGGTGACGGCCTGGGTGATGGTGTCGATCTTGGAGAAGTAGCCGAACAGCGGGGAGTTGGCGAGCTTCAGTATCCGCGCCGTGAGCCCCTGGTCCTCGGCGATGATCTTGGCGATGTCGCCGATGGAACTGCGGGGGTGATCGATCGCCTCCGACAACTGCGAGTAGAAAAGGGGGAGGGAATGGATGGTGGAGACGTCCTCGACCATGTGTTCCACCGAAAGCTGGGGCTTACGCAGCACGGTTAGCCCTCCTCTCGGTGCAGATGCGCATCAGTTCCTTGATGGCGGGATGCTCCGGATCGTTGTAGATGAACAGCCGCTCCATTTCCGCCCGGGCTTCGGCAAGGAGCTCCGGGTCGATCTCCGGGCTCAAGGGCGCAGGAGCCTCGGCGTCTTCCACGACGGCTTCCCCGGCCACCTCGACCTCGAGAACGCCCCACATGCGGAAGATGGAGAAATGCTTTTCGGTGAGCTCGGCGCCTGCCGGAAGGAGCATCCGGCCGCTGCGGTCGCAGACGTTGCGGCTGAGGACCATGCCGGGGGTAAGGTTGTCGATGTGGACCACTGCCAACGCAATGCCTCCTCTTGTTGCTACTTGGCTGCACACTAGCCTGTTGTCACTATATCGGCCGGCGGCAGAATTTACTTTAGCGAAGATCAAGGTGCGCCCGCCCTGCCGCAGTGACAATGCGTTTTTGTCTCCGAAGGCTTAAAAAAAACTAAGTCTCTGACCCGCCGGCATCACAAGAGTTGACATCTGTAGTCGCCCCTGTCTTTAATATGCGGATGCACAAATCCATTCAACACGATCACCGTTCATCCAACGCGACCTTTTGGCTGATACTGACCACCGTCTTTTGGGGCGGCAGTTTCATCTTCAACAAGATCGGCTTTCGCGAAATCCCCCCGGTCACGTTCCTGTTTTACCGCTTCGCCCTGGCCACGCTCCTTATGGGATTTTTGTGCCTGCCGCGGCTCAGGCGTTTCAACCGGCGGACCTTCAGGACCGGGCTCATCGTCGGCCTCGCCCTTGCCGCCACCAATCTTTCCTTCGTGCTCGGAGTGAGCGGGACCAGCGTTTCCCGGGCCGGTTTCCTGAACAATCTGTTCGTGCTCCTAATTCCGCTACTGTGCTTCGCTTTCTGGCGTGAGCGGCTGGACCGGTTGAGCGGCGCGGGACTGGTGCTGGCCCTGGCGGGACTCTGGCTTTTGGCCCGCGGCGGTGTGGACGGATTCAACAAGGGGGACCTGCTGTCGACCTTGTGTGCGCTGTTCATCGCGCTGCACATCATCTCGGTGTCGAAGCTTTTGCGCGACGAGGACATCTACCTGCTGAGTTTCGTCCAGTTCGCCACGGTGACCGTCGTCGGAGGAACCCTTGACCTGCTGCTTCCTTCCGTCCCCCTCACCGTCACCTGGGTTTCGCTGGGGTCGCTCATCTACTGCGCCATCTTTCCGACCGTGATCTGCTTCACCCTGCAGAACACCTACCAGCGCTACACCACCCCCACCAAGGCGGGGCTCATCTACACCATGGACCCGGTCTGGAGCATGCTGGGGGGGACGCTGCTCCTGGGCGAGCGGCTGACCACCGAGGAGTGGACCGGCTGTGCCCTGATCTTCGCCGCCGTCGTGCTTCCCCTGTCGGTGAAACGCCTGCGCGAGCGGCAGCTCGGCATCGACTACCGCGCCGAAGGCGCCGCCGCCGACTGATCCCGCCCCCCGGCGTTGACATCGCGCCGCCGCGGGCTACGCTCACCCAGTGATCCCGTGCCGTTAAGGAGGAACGTATGCCGGAGCTCCCCGACCTCACCGTCTACGCTGAAAATCTCGCCGCAGCCCTCACCGGGAAAAGGGTGCACCAGGTGGCGTACCACCAAAGGGGCAAACTCAACGTCCCGGGAGCGGAACTTTCCCGCGCCGTGGCCGGAGCCGAATTGACCGGCGTGGAGAGGGCGGGCAAGCAGGTCGCCTTCCGGTTCGACAACGGCAACGTCGTGCGGGTGCACCTGATGCTGACCGGCGGCTTCGTCCTCACCGACTCCCGGCAGCTCGACCGCCTGCGCTACCCGGTGCTCACCGTCACCTTCGAGGACGATGCCGTCCTTGCCGTCACCGATGAAAAGGGGTGGGCCAGCGTGGCGCTCAACCCCGCCGACGAGAAGGACGCACCCGACGCCCTTGCCGTCACCGCCGAGCAGTTGGAGCTGCTGTGCCGGAAGAAACCGAGGACCCTGATCAAGCCGCTGCTGCTCGACCAGGCGCTCATCGGCGGTATCGGCAACGCCTACGCCGACGAGATACTCTGGACCGCGCGCATCTCCCCCAAGTCCGCGGCCGGAAAGCTTCCCGCCGAAGCGATCAGGGCCCTGGCGGATGCCATCCCGCAGGTGCTGACAGACGCCATAGCCGAGCTGAGGAAGCGGCACCCCGACATGGTGTCCGGCGAGTACCGCGAATTCTTGAAGGTGCACCGTCCCGAGCTGAAGACGTCGCCCACCGGCGCAAGGATCATCAAGGAGAACGTGCAGTCCAAGCGCACCTACTACACGGAGGAGCAGCTGCTGTACCAGTAACCGCCGCGCCTTCCTGCAGAACCCGCCCTCATTCCGTTGCCCATGAGGGGCCATCTTCCGACACTGCCGCTCCAAGGAAATCCCCCTGAATACCCCTTTATCCAAGAGGAATTTTGTGACTCTCATCAAGCGCCCGTCAGGGCGCTTTTTCGTTTCATGCACCTGCCGCAGCGCGGCTACCGGCTGCCAGCGGGTTGACAAGAGGACGAAGCCCGCTACTTTTAGATGGTTAGATTTTGCTAATCTGACATACCATCGGCTTCGGCCACAAAAAGGAGGCAACATGAAGAGAAAAATGGTGTGGATGGCGGTGGTTTCCCTGTTTGCGGTGTGCAGTCTGGTTCTCCCGGCGCTGGCGGCCGAGAAGCTGACCATGGGCGAGAAGTCGTTCGTGAAGGAAGCGGCGAGCTCGGGGATGATGGAGGTCGAACTGGGGCAGATGGCCAAGGAACGGGGCAAATCGCAGGAGGTGAAAGACTTCGGGCAGATGATGGCCACCGATCACGGCAAGGCCAACGACGAGCTGAAGAGCGTTGTGGGCAACCGGGTGAAGCTGCCGACCAAGCTGGAGCTCAAACACAAGGCGACCGTGGACAAGATCGCCAACGCCTCGGCCGATGAGTTCGACAAGAAGTACGCCGAGACCATGGTGAAGGACCACAAAAAGGACGTGGAGAAATTCAGGAAAGAAAGCAAGAAGGCGAAGGACCCCCAATTGAAGGGTTGGATCGACAAGACCCTTCCGGTCCTCGAGCAGCATCTGCAGCAGGCGAAAGACATGGCCCACAAGCTGGGCGTGGCCGAGAAATAGCAGCGGTCCACACTGCACGGTGCAAAGACTGAGGGGCTTCGTCCTGGGACGAAGCCCCTCTTCGTTTCAGCGGGCCCTGTTGTACCTGACCGTCAGGTCCGCCAGTTGCCCCGCGATGCCGGGAAGATCGCACGACGGCGGCAGCCGCCACTGCCAGTTTCCCTCGGGCCGCCCCGGCGTGTTCATCCTCGTCTCCGCTCCCCCTCCCAGCAGGTCCTGCATCTGGATCACGGCCGTCCGCGCCACCGACATGAGGGCCAGGCGGATCACCTCCCAGCAGGCGTCCCCCTCCGGCGCCCGACCCAGGTAGCGGGCCAGCCGCTCTTTCTCCTCGGGAGCGGCGGCATCGAACCACCCCTGCACCGTGTTGGTGTCGTGGGTGCCGGTGTAGGCCACACTGTCGACGCTGTGGTTGTGGGGGAGATAGATGGCGGCGTCGTCCTGGAAGGCCACTACCAGCACCTTCATACCGGGGATCCCGTAAAGGCACATCTGCTCTCGTACTTCCGCGGTGATCACGCCCAGGTCTTCCGCTATCACCGGGAAGGTCGGATACTGCCGCACCATCGCGTCGAGAAACTCGCTCCCCGGGACCGGCTGCCAGCTCCCCTGCTGGGCGTTCTCCGCGCCGGCCGGGACTTCCCAGCAGGAGGTGAGGCCGCGAAAGTGGTCGATCCGGACGTGGTCAAAGAGTTCGAACAGGCGCCGAAAGCGTCTCAGCCACCACTGGAAGCCGGTTTCACGGAGCCGGTTCCAGTCGTACACGGCGCAGTTGAAGAGCTGCCCCTTTTCGCTGAAGGTGTCGGGAGGGCTGCCGGCCAGGACAAGAGGCTTCAGCTCATGGTCCACCTTGAACAGTTCGGGAGCGACCCAAATGTCCGCGGCGTCATAGTTCATGAACATCGGGAAGTCGCCGATGATCCGAATGCCACGGTCGTTGCAGTAGCTCTTCAGGCGGTGCCACTGCCTGCAGAAGACGAACTGAAGGAACTTTTCCCGCTCGATCTCCTCATGCAGTTGCTCCCGCTGGCGCGCGAGTTCACCATTGTCCCGGCTCCTGATCGGCGCAGGCCACTCGTGCAGCGGTCTCGCGTCCAATCGCTCGACAAGCGCCGTGTACAGGGCGTGGTCCTCCAGCCACCCGGCGTTGCCCCGGCAGAACCCGGCGAACGCGCCATCCTCCCGGCGCTGCTCCTTGAAGCGGGCATGGGCACGACCGAACAACTGCCGCTTGAAGCGCGACACCGCCTGGTAGTCGACCCGGTCGGGGAACCCCGGGTGGTCCTCTGCTTCCGCCGGCGTCACCAGGCCATCCTCGACCAGCAGTTGCGGGCTGATGAGCACGGTGTTCCCGGCACAGGAAGAGATGCTGCTGAAGGGGGAGTCGAGGTACTTCCGGTTGGTCGGGTTGAGCGGCAGGACCTGCCAGAAGTTCTGTTTCGCGGCGACCAGGAAATCGGCGAAACGGTAGGCGTCGGGGCCCAGGTCGCCTATGCCGAAGGGGGAGGGGAGCGAGGTGATGTGGCATAGGATCCCGCTGGAGCGCTTCTTCATATCTCCTCCGAAAGAAAGCCCCACCTCCTGGAAAGTGGGGCTTTGGCTGCGAGATGGTGGCTGCTGCCGTGACGAGGCTAGAGCACGCGCAGGAAGGCGACCAGGTTGTCCTGCTCCTGCTGGTTGAGCCTCAAGCCCAGCACGAGGTCGAAGAACTTGACCGTGTCCTCGAGGGTGAAGCAGCGGCCGTCATGCAGGTAGGGTGGGCTCTCCTTGATGCCGCGCAGGGTAAAAGCCTTGATCGGGCCGTCACCGGGCTCCCTGGTGAAGCGCTCCAACTTCAGGTCGTGCATCATGTGGTCGAGGTAGAAGGGGGCCGGATGGCAGTTCGCGCACCGTCCCTTGCCGTTGAAGATCTCCTCGCCGGTGATCTCCTGCTGGGTAGCCAGCCTGCGGTCCAGACGTCCGGACGGATCAAGCTTGGGCGCCGGCGGGAAGTCAAACATATTCTGCATCTGTGCCATGTGCGAGACATGGATGCGGTCGATGATGGGGAACCCCTTCTTCATGGCGTGGATGGGGTCGCCATTGAAGTAGGCGGTCCGGAACTCGAACTCGGTGAAGTCCTCGACGGAGCGCAGGCTTCGCTTGGACCCATGGATCTGCTGGTTGAACATGCCGCGCAGGCTCACGGTGTCCAGCCTGAAACGCCGCTCCCAAGGGCGGAAGTCGGGGCTTTGATGGAACTGGCCCGTGGTGTGGCCGTTAATATGGCAATCGAGGCAGGCAACGCCGAGGACGGGCTGAGCAGTTTTGCGGTCGTCGGTGGGGTTGAACTCTTCCTGGGGTAGCGGCGTAAGCAGGAACTGGAGCCCGTTCAACTGGACGGGCGTCAGTATGTCCTTGAAGAGCCGGTAAAAATTGTTTATGGACACCACCTCTCCTCGTGAGACATCGCCCAGTTCCGGCCTGTTCTGCAGGAACATGGCAGGAGGGAATTCAGGCAGGAACGCCTCGGGAAGGTCGAAATCTATGTCGAAGCGCTGTAGCCGCGGGAACATGTCGATCTGCATCCGGGGAAAAACTTGCCCCCCATTGGCGTTGTTCGGATGAGGAAGCGGGGGGTAGGGGAACAGGTTGGCGGACCTTATCTGCACCGGAGACATCGCACTCAGCTTTTCCCATGTCGTTCCCTGCGGCAGCCTTGCTGTCGGGCCGATGGCTATAGGTTTGCCGCGTGTCATCTTCACATCCGGAGATAGTCTGGGCCTCAGCTCATATCTCATCTCGAGCAGGCGCTGATGGATCTCGGCCACCTTGGGCTTTGCGGCGACATCCTTTTGATATATCTCCTCGAAGGTCGTGAAGGGCTTTTTCGCATTGAGCGGGTCACGGTAGAACTCGAATCCCAAGTGCCTTCCCTCGTCGGGTTGGTTCTTGAAAGCCTGCGACGCAAGTTCTGCATTGGATTCCTTGAAAAACGGTGAATTGTCGTGTTGGCTTTTTTGCTGCTCGGGACGGGTCCGTGCCACCTCCCTCTGCGTCTGGACCTCCTGGACCGCGTCCGGTGGGGGCTTGTGGGAGGGGGGGGGCTCGGCCGACCACGAGTTCACGGTGGGAACTATCAGAGCTGCTGCAAGAAAAAGGGACGAGACGATCGTTGCATCTTTTCTCATACGTTAGCTCCTCCTTCGCGGGGGGGGTGTTTTTAAAAACCTGCTAATTTTTACATGGCCGGCAGAGAAGTCAAACGTCTTGTGGGTAGGCGGCGGCGACGGCTCCGCGCTGTATCAACCGTGCCGGCTGCACATTGACAGGGGCGGCACCTCAAGGTATGTTGTCTCCGGGTTAGTTTTTGCAGATAATTCGGGCTGGTAGTATACTGAAAACGCTGCAAAAGATCCCTCAAAGGAGGGCTAGGTCATGAAGAAGATCCGGATTAGCATCCTTCTACTTCCGTTGTTCTTGATCGCTGTGTCAGTGACCGGTTCGGTTACCACGAGCTATGCCGATTCGGGAGCACGCGGCGAAGCTTTCACGCGCGTTGCGGGTCGAGGCGGCGGTGAGGTCGTGGCCCGCACGTCAGGGCGGGGCGGCTACACCCGTGGCTACAGCCGCGGCGGGTACAGCTACGGCGGCCACAGGGGCGGCAGCCACTTCTCCGGCAGCGTCTATATCGGTCCGGGGTGGGGCTGGGGATGGGATCCCTTCTTCTACCCCTACTACTACAGCTACCCGGCCTATCCGTACTACTACACTCCGCCGACGGTGGTGGTGCCGCAGGAACCGCAGGAGTACATTTCCCCGGACACCGGGACCGACACCGAGCAGACCGGGTACTGGTATTACTGCCGCAAGCCGGAAGGATATTACCCATACGTGGAGCGCTGCCCGAGCGGCTGGATGAAGGTCGTACCCGATACCACACCACCGTCGCAGTCAGAGGAAGACAAGGAGGATTGACATGAGAACAACCAGGATAACAGTTTGGTCGTTGTTAGCCTTCCTGGTGCTTGGCGGTTGCGCCACCATGCCCACGGGCCCAAGCGTCAGGGTGCTGCCGACCCCGGGAAAATCCTTCGAGCAATTCATGGCTGAAGACGCACTCTGCCGCAGGTACGCCGAGCAGAACCTGGGCATGAGCCCGCAGGATACGGCGAACCAGAATACTGCCACCAGCGCGGTGGTCGGCGGTGCCGTCGGGGCCGGTGTCGGGGCCCTATTGGGTGCCGCCAGCGGCAACGCGGGTGCCGGCGCGGCGATCGGCGGCGGTACCGGCCTTCTTTTCGGCGCGGCGAGCGGTTCCGAGTCGGGGCGAGTCTACGGTTACGAGGCCCAGCGGCGCTACGACAACACCTATGTACAGTGCATGTACGCCAAGGGGAACCAGGTCCCGGGTTCCATGCGCAAGGTGCGCCGGGCGCGGCCGTACACCCCGCCGCCACCACCGGACATGTACTCGGTGCCGCCGGATTACTATCCGGAACGGTGAAAGACATGGGGCGCCTTCCCGGGCGCCCTTTCTTTGTTGGTAGAAGGGACAGGTTCCGTAAGGTGCCTGTCTCTTTAGCGGCGCGCTCCTTTCAGCTCAGCCATCTTCCCCAAACATAAAGAGCGAAGGGGACAGGCACTTGGCGGAGCCAGTCCCCCCCAAAGCACCAAGGGGCAGGCACCTGGCGGAGCCAGTCCCCTTGATTGTGATTATCAAGCGGCTGTGCTATCGTGCCAGCCTGCGCAAACTGCGGGGCGCTGCCCGCAGATTGCAGCCATCCAGACAAGAGGTCCCATCCTTGAGACATTCAGCCAAGTTCAACTTCCTGCTCCCGTGGGGTGCCGCCGTGCTGACCGGCATCCTCATGTTCCTCGGTTACGCCGGTTTCGATCA
Organism: Geomonas oryzisoli; assembly: GCF_018986915.1. Lineage (NCBI taxonomy): Bacteria > Pseudomonadati > Thermodesulfobacteriota > Desulfuromonadia > Geobacterales > Geobacteraceae > Geomonas > Geomonas oryzisoli. Next base: position 3,683,884 of record NZ_CP076723.1, on the reverse strand, counting down.
GTTCTACCTGGAGTGGTTCTTCCTGGTACCCCTTTTGTGGGCGCTGCGGAACCAGCGACCGGCGCGCGCTTTTTGGCTCGGCTGGTTGGCCGGCATCGTCGGGCACGGCGGTGGCTTCTACTGGATCATCCAGATGTTCCAGCAGTTCGCCGGCGCTCCCTGGCTCGCTGGAGTGTTCGGCCTGTTGCTCCTGGCTGCCGCCAACGGCATCGTGCTGGCGGTGTGGGCCTGGGGGACCCGGCTGCTGACCCGCGACCGGCAGTGGTATGTGCTCTGGGCGGCGCCGGTTCTTTGGACCGCGATGGAAAAGGTGTGGCCCGAGGTCTTTCCCAACTACCTGGGGGCGAGCCAGTACCGCATCTCGCATCTGACCCAGATCGCCGACTTCGCCGGCATCCTCGGCGTCTCCTTCCTCGTCGTCTACATGAACGCCACCCTGTTCTGGGTCACGGTGAGGTGGCATGAGCAGAGGGGCGTGCCATGGCGCGCCGTTTCGGCCCTGGCCGTGACGCTCGTGCTGGTTCTGGGGTACGGGGAACTGCGCATCAGGGAGGTTGACGGCAAGCTTGCCACGGCGCAACGGCTCACCGTCGGGCTGGTCCAGACCAACAGGGGGGCAGCCGACAACCACCTGGCCGTGGATCTCATGCAGAAGGAGCACCGCGACCTGTCCCGGGAACTCGTTGCGGCACGAAAACCCGACCTGGTGGTCTGGCCTGAAGGCGTCCTGAGCGTGAGCCTCGCCTCCCGCGAGGGGAGCCTCCCCACCTGGGCACTGGGCGACCTGGCCACTCCGTTACTGTTCGGGACCTGCCTGCAGATCAAGGAGGAGGGGGAGACCCGCTTTTGCAACAGTGCGCTCCTGACCGACGCCTCGGGGCGCATCCTGGGGAGCTACGACAAGACGGTGCTGGTTCCCTTCGGCGAGTACATCCCCTTCGGCGACATCTTCCCGCAGCTCTATGCCTGGTCCCCGTACAGCGCCAAGTTCTTCTCGGGGCGGAGCACGGAACCACTGAAACTCGGCAACCACCTGCTGTCGGTGAGCATCTGCTACGAGGACATCTTCCCGACCCACATCAGGAAGCTGATGCGCGGCGGGCGCGAGGGGCGCATCCCGGCGGTCATGTTCAACCTGACCAACGACTCCTGGTACGGCAAATCGGTCGAGCCGATGGAGCACTTGGCGCTGGCGACCTTCCGTACCATCGAAAACCGCCGCTCCCTGGTGCGGGTCACCAATACCGGCATATCGGCTTTCGTGGATCCGGCCGGGCGCATCGTCAGCCGCACCGGGGTCTGGACCCGCGAGGTACTGGTGGACCGGGTGCCGCTTATGGAAGGGAGGACGCTGTACGGTGCGGCGGGAGACTGGATCGGCTGGCTCTGCGCCGTCATCTCGGTGTGCGGGGTCGCCGCAGCGACTCTTTCTAAAAAAGCGCGCGCCGCGGTTTGACTGAAAAACAGAATCATCTATAGTCTCACAGGGTGAAAAGCTCAGTTACAGTCTCACCCTCACAGAGAGCGCGTTCAGGCTATGTGATCGGTCGGAAGGAAACAATGGCGAGAACGACTGGAAGAGCAGGCACGAGAAACGGCGAACTTCCCAAGGGAAACACTTCGCCGCTAGGCGCCACGGTGACCCGCGGCGGGGTGAACTTCAGCGTCTTCGCCAGGGATTGCACCGGCGTGGAGCTGCTCCTCTTCGACGACGCCGACGACGCCACCCCTTCCCGGGTGATCCCCCTCGACCCCCAGCGTAACCGCACCTACCACTACTGGCACGTCTTCGTCCCCGGGATCGGCCCCGGCCAGCTCTACGGCTACCGCGTGGCCGGCCCGTTCGAGCCGCAGCGGGGGCGCCGTTTCGACCCGGGCAAGGTGCTCATCGACCCCTACGGACGCGCCGTCGCCGTGCCGGACCGGTACTGCCGTGGCGACGCCTGCCTGCCCGGCGACAACGCCGGGAGCGCCATGAAGAGCGTGGTGGCGGACCCGCGCGGCTACGACTGGGAGGGGGACCTGCCGCTCAAGCGCCCCTACTCGAAGACGGTCATCTACGAGATGCACGTCGCCGGCTTCACCAAGCACCCCTCCTCCGGCGTCCCCGAGGGCAAGCGCGGCACCTATGCCGGCCTCGTGGAAAAGATCCCCTACCTGAAGGACCTCGGCGTCACCGCCGTCGAGCTCCTGCCGGTATTCCAGTTCGACCCGCTCGATGCCCCGCTGGGACTGCGCAACTTCTGGGGCTACAGCCCGGTTTCCTTCTTCTCGCCGCATGCCGCCTTCAGCTCGAAGAAGGGGCCGCTGGGACCGCTGGACGAGTTCCGCGACATGGTCAAGGCGCTGCACAAGGCCGGCATCGAGGTGATCCTGGATGTGGTCTACAACCACACCTCCGAGGGGGATCACAACGGCCCCACCTTCTGCTTCCGGGGCTTCGCCAACGACGTCTACTACTCCCTGGACGCCGACGGCAGCTACATCAACCACACCGGCTGCGGCAACACCCTGAACGCCAACCACCACGTGGTGCGCCGGCTCATCATCGACTCGCTGCACTACTGGGTCAAGGAGATGCACGTCGACGGTTTCCGCTTCGACCTCGCCTCCATCCTGTCCCGTGACGGCCAGGGGCGCCCGCTCAAGAACCCTCCCATCCTCTGGGACATCGAGTCCGATCCGGCGCTGGCCGGGATCAAGCTGATCGCGGAGGCCTGGGACGCCGGCGGCCTGTACCAAGTAGGGAGCTTCATCGGGGACAGCTGGAAGGAGTGGAACGGGGAGTTCCGCGACGACGTGCGCCGCTTCCTCAAGGGGGACGAGGGGGTGGTGTCGCGTTTCGCCGCGAGGATGCTGGCAAGCCCCGACATCTACGGGCACCAGGAGCGCGAGCCCGAGCAGAGCATCAACTTCGTCACCTGCCACGACGGCTTCACGCTGAACGACCTGGTCTCCTACAACGACAAGCACAACGAGGCCAACGGCGAACAGAACCGGGACGGCTCCGACGCAAACCTGAGCTGGAACTGCGGCGTCGAGGGAGCCACCTCGGATCCGGACATCGAGGCGCTACGCAACCGCCAGGTGAAGAACTTCATGGCGGTGACCCTGCTCGCGCTGGGGACCCCGATGATCCTGATGGGAGACGAGATGCGCCGCACCCAGCGCGGCAACAACAACGCCTACTGCCAGGACAACGAGCTCGGGTGGTTCGACTGGGACCAGCTCGCCGTCCACCCGGACATCCACCGCTTCACCAAAGAGCTGATCAGGGCGCGGCTCAGGCAGAGCGACACCCCCACGGAGACGCTGACCCTCAACCAGCTGCTGGGGCAGGCGCGCCTGGAGTGGCACGGCGTCCACCTCGGCACCCCTGACTGGAGCTACCAGTCCCACAGTATCGCCCTCACCGTGTGGAGCGCGTCGAAACACCTGGTGTTCCATTACATGGTGAACGCCTACTGGGAACCGCTCAGCTTCACGCTCCCCCCGCCGAAAAGGCTTCCCGGGGGCGCCTGGCACCGCTGGATCGACACCTCGCTGGCCGCACCCGACGACATCACCCCCTGGGACGCCACCCCGGTCGTCGACCCCGACAGGTATCGGCTTCCGCCGCGCAGCCTGGTGGTGCTGGTGGCGAAGCGGTACGCCCGAAATTCCCCCCGGCCGGTCACCCCGGCCGCCCCGTGAGGAGAAGGAGCTGATATGTCCTCCGTGTTCGGCACCCTGTTCAGAGTTTCCACCTTCGGCGAGAGCCACTGCCCGGCCGTGGGCGCCATCGTCGACGGCGTGCCCGCCGGCATGCGGCTGTGCGAGTCCGACATCCAGCGGCAGCTGGACCGTCGCCGCCCGGGTCAGAGCGAATTGAGCACCCCGCGCGAGGAAGAGGACGCGGTCACCATCCTCTCCGGCGTGGAAGCCGGCATCACCCTGGGCACCCCGATAGGCCTCATGGTGCATAACCGCGACCAGCGCCCCGGCGACTACCAGGAGATGTCCCAGATCCCGCGCCCCTCGCATGCCGACTACACCTACCAGGTGAAGTACGGGGTGCGTGCCTCCAGCGGCGGCGGTCGTTCCTCCGCCCGGGAGACCATCGCCAGGGTGGCGGCCGGCGCCATCGCCGAGAAGTACCTGGCCGAGCGCCACGGCGTGGAGATCGTCGCCTGGGTGGATAGCGTCGGGGCGTTGGAGGCGGGGGATATCGACCTGGAACGGATCGACCGCCGGCAGGTGGACGCGCACCCGGTCCGCTGCGGCAATCCCGCCATGGCGCAGGCCATGGCTGACCTGATCGCCCAGGTAAAAAGCAGGGACGATTCCATCGGGGGGACGGTCTGCTGCGTCTGCCGCAACCTCCCCGCCGGGCTGGGCGAACCGGTCTTCGACAAGCTGGAGGCCCTGTTGGCGCACGCCATGCTGTCCATCCCCGCGACCAAGGGATTCGAGATCGGTTCGGGGTTCAGTGGTAGCCGCATGCTGGGAAGTGCCCACAACGACCCCTTCGTGGACAAGGGGGGGCGGCTGGGGACGGCTACCAATCACTCGGGAGGGGTGCAGGGGGGGATCTCCAACGGGGAGCCGGTCTACTTCCGGGTGGCCTTCAAGCCGCCGGCGACGGTGGCCCTGCCGCAGAAGACGGCGCGTTTCGACGGCAGTGAGGCGGTGCTGGAGGCGAAGGGGCGCCACGACCCCTGCATCGTGCCGAGGGCGGTGCCGGTGGTGGAGTCGATGGCGGCGCTGGTGTTGATGGATCTGCTGTTGCGGCAGGAATACCGCAAGAGGTAGGAGCGGCTAGGGCTGGCATGCCTGCTGAAGGACCAGTCCCATGCGCGTGTCGGCCGGCAGGTATTGCCACTGCGTGACGGCGGCGAGGTCGCTGGTCTTGAGGATGTTGCCGGTACTGTCCAGATGGCTCGCGGCGAGCAGGTGCCCCTCGCGTTCCTCGCAGTTGATCTCGTAGCTGTAGAGGGTTTCGTGCAGAACCGCTGACTGGGGCAGCCCTTTCAGCATCTTGAGCGCTTCCTTCCTCCCCTCCTCGCTGTAGACGATCCGGGTCCTGACCTGAATCACCCCTTCCCTGACCTTGTTGCCGCCGCTTTTGTCGTAGAAGAAGCTGGACTCCGAGTTCTGGTCCAGGAGAAACCAGTCCGGCACAGCAGACCAGGCCGCGGTCGAGAAAAGGGCGCCTGCGCATAACGTGGCAAGAAAGAACGCTCGCATCCGGTCACCCCCTCGAGTCCGCTTCCTCCGCCCGCAGTTTCACCTTCTGCATCTCCGTTTCCAGATCGGTCAGGATTTCCTCTTCCCCCCTCACCACACCCTGGACCTTCAGCGATTTGCGCAAGAGGTCCAGGTCGTACTCCAGGTAGAGCGGGGCCACCGGGCTCTGCCGCGCCGACTTGACGATCTTCCTCACGATGAAGCCGGTGAACTGCGGGTGCTCCAGCAGCTCGTGGCGCAACTCCCCCTCGTAAGGACGCGCCAGCACCCGTTCCTTGACCCGTTCACCGTGGAGCGTCATCTCCGAAATGAAGACGCCGGTCTCTTCCTCGGTGAGCCGTGCCTCGGCCACCCCCAGCATGTAGCGTTCCGGGTGCTGCAGCCTGTCCATCAGCATGTTCCACAGTGTCTTGTGCTCGCAATGAACCACCACCTGCAGGGTGCGGACCAGCATGGGAGCCTCCTGATCGTGTCGTTGCGCTGCGCCTTCTGATCAGCCGAGTAAGTATAAAACGCTCTGTTACGTGGTCAAGCGGGCTGAGCCCCGGAAAACCTTGGCTTTGGTGGCGGTTTAGGCGAAATTGACAGCGGGAGTGCGGGGGCTACAATGTGGAAATTGTTTTGGACCACCGGAAAATCAAACACCGAAGCAGGCCCCAAGGAGGCTGTCATGTCCAAGCAAGGCGGTTTGCGGTCCGTGGCGGAAGCACACCCCGTAGTCGTGGCCATGGCGGCCGGCCTGGTTGCCGGTGTGGTGGCGGCCGCCAGCGACCGGATGCTGGACGGGTTGGTGAGCTCAAAGCAGAAGAGGCGGGACCGGCGGGTGCGGGAGGCCCCGGCGCACCAGGCGGCGGGACCGTACTTCGCCTCGAAGCTGCTGCACCGCAGGTTGAGCCCCCGGGAAAAGGGGGGTGCCAGGGCGCTTTTCGGTGTCCTCTACGGCCTTGGCTGGGGGGTGATCCACAGCCGGCTGACCAGGCGGTTCCCCATCCTCACCCGCTGGGGCGGGCTTCCCTTCGCCGTCCCCTTTTTCTGCGCCTGCGACGGGATGATTGCGCCGACCCTGGGTGTCTCCCCCGGCCTGCATCGCATTCCGTGGCAGCCAAGCGCGAAGGAGCTCGGGAATCATGTCGCCTGGACCGCCGCCGCCGAGCTGGTGCACCGGCTGGCGGGCGAGAGACGTTGAACAATGGCGGCTGCAGTGCAAGGCGACCGACGTCGCGGGAGGGAGTGAAGAGATGTCCGCTCGAAGAGATGACCTAAGGGGAGAGCTCCCCAAGTGGCTGAACACGGCGCTCATTTTCGGCACCTTCGCCGTAGTCGCGGCCATGGAGCTCAGGCGTCCGCTCCGAAGGGAGAAGGATGACAAGCTGCGGCGCAACGAACGTAACGCCGCCTTCGCCGTGCTGGCCGCGACGACCGTCGCACTCGCCGAGAAGCCGGTCGTGGGGCCGCTTGCCCTGCGGGTACAGGCAAGGCGCCTGGGGCTGCTGAAACTCATCTCTCTCCCCGCCTGGGCGGAAGTCGCGCTCTCCGTCATCCTCCTCGACTACACGCTCTACATCTGGCACGTCCTCACCCACAAGGTCCCCTGGCTCTGGCGCTTCCACAGGCCGCACCACGTCGATCTCGACCTCGATGCCAGCACAGCGCTTCGCTTTCATTTCGGCGAGCTGCTGATGTCGGTGCCCTGGCGGGCGGCGCAGGTTCGCCTGATCGGCGTCTCCCCCTTCGCGCTGGCCCTGTGGCAGACCCTTACCCTGATGGAGATCCTGTTCCATCACTCGAACCTGAGGCTCCCCCATCGCATCGAGCGGCGGCTGTGCCGTTTCATCGTGACGCCGCGCATGCACGGCATTCACCATTCGGTGGTCAGGGAGGAAAGGGATGCCAACTGGTCCACCATCTTTTCCTGGCCTGATTACCTGCACGGGACCATCCGGCTCAATGTCCTGCAGGATTCGGTCGACATCGGCGTCGCGGGTTTCCAGGATCCGAAGCAGCTTGGCCTGGGGAGGGTGCTGGCGATGCCATTCACCCCGCAGGTGGAGGAGGAAGGTCCCAAGCGCGAACCGCTGCCGGTGCCGCCGACCGTGCTGGCAGTCTGACCCGCTCCTCCAATAGGAGAAACGAAAGAGACCCATCGGGAGTTCCAGATGGGTCTCTTTTTTGCCGGTTGGCGGTGACGGGTCAGGCCATCGGCCCCCGCGGCGGGTCTTTGGGGCGCGTCTTCACGACACCGGTAAGGATGCCGACGCCCAGCAGGATGATGGATACGATGGCGATCTTGAACATCGCCACCCCTGCCGTGACCAGAGCCCAGGCGACGCCGGAGATGATCAGAATGAACCCGATGATGTAGAGCGCGAACGACATGGGATCCTCCTTTTGCCGGGATGGGCAGTCGATGCAGCGTTGGTTGTTGTTAATTTTGTGCAGTGTTAATGCTAGCGGGAGGGGTCCGGTTGTCAATGGCGGGTGAGACGCTGCGGGCTGGGTGACCGGGGGCTCAGGGCTCCTGGTAGAGTGCGCCGAAGGCGTCGAGGTGGGTCAGGTACAGCCTGGTGTCGAACTCGAGCTGGTGGTAGGCAGGTTCCATGTACTCGCAGAGCTGGTAGAAGGCCTTGTTATGCTCCTTCTCCTTCAGGTGGGCCAGTTCGTGCACCACGATCATGCGCAGGAACTCGACCGGAGCCGTCCTGAACACCGTGGCAATCCTGATCTCGTGTTTCGCCGTCAGCTTGGCCCCCTGGACCCGGGACACGAAGCAGTGCAGGCCGAGGGCGTGGTTGATCACGCTGATCTTGGGGTCGTAGCTTACCTTGCTGATCGGTTGCGACTTGCGCAGGAATTCGTTCTTGAGGCTTACCGTGAAATCGTAGAGTGACCGGTCGGTCCTGATCTGGTGCGGGGTAGGGTACTTGGCCAGCAACACGCCCCCCAGTTCGTTGTCGGCCAGCAGGCGCGCCACCTTGGAGGTGACCTGTTCCGAATATCCTGCCAGGTATTTCAATCCGCGCATTGCTGTCTTCCCGGGATGATGGTGTGCGACCAGTCGCGAAGGTAGCACATCGTCCCGGGAAGTGCAAACGACGAGACAACCGGAATCAAAGCCGCAACGGCATCCTGCTGGAGCGCTCGGCCACCCTTTGCATCATGCCGCCCAGGTAGCGGGATCCCAGTTCGCTCGCCGCCAGCTTCTGTTTCACCGCGGGAAGCCTGAGTATGGCACCGACCACGGCCGCCATGGCCCGGTGGTTGAACATGGCGCGGTTGTCCCAGATCAGGTGCTGCAGCTTGCCGCGTTCCAGCGCCATCAGCACCAGCCGGTGCGCGTTGTCGACCGGCGTCACCACCCGCTCGGCCCTGGGGATAAGAGAAAGGGAGTTGGTGCGGCACACCCTCACGCAGACACCGCAGCCAAGGCAGCGCTGCTGGTCCTGCACGCACCTGCGTTGCCAGGGGTGCTGCGGATCGTTGGCCGAAACCAGCCTCATCGCTTCGGCGGGGCAGGCGTCGACGCAGCGGCCACAACCGCTGCAGCGTTGCGCTTCGAGCTCCGCGACGTAGTTGGTGCTGCAGACCGGCTGCAGGTTGCAGAACTTGCGGGCCCGGATCAGGGTTTCGCAGCAGCAGCTGCAGCAGTTGCAGATGGAGCTGACGCCGTATTGCGCGTTGTCCGCCACTTGGACCAGGTTCTGCTCCCTGCTTTGCTGCAGCAGTTCGAGACATTGCTCCACGCCTGTTTCCTGTGCGTGCCCGTGCCGGATCAGGGAATCGGCACGGTCGTCGAACACCATGCAGGTTTCCAGCGGGGCGGCGCATGCCCTGCCTACATGCCTCATCTTGTGGCGGCAGCTGCAGGTGCCGACGCCGATCCGCCTGGCGCCCTGGATCACCTCGGTGGCGCGCTCATAGTTGAAGAGCCGCGCCAGGTTGGAGGAGGGGACCTGTTCCTCGTCCACCATGATCCTGGTGCCGGGTGTGGAGACCTCGGTGTAGAGGTCGCGGATGAACTCCTCTTCCTGGTTGAGGTACTGGTCGAGCAGTCGGCTCAGGGTCGGTTGGTCCACATCCTTTCTGACCCGCATCAGCACGAAGTCGAGGAACCCTGCCATGGGCGGCGGCAGGATGTAGAGCTTTTCCCCTTCGTGTTCCGTGTCCAGCAGCAAGGCCCGCTCCGCCAGGGCTTCCAGGATACGAAAGGCCTCGACCTCCCTCACCCCCCAGACGTGGGCCGCCCGTGCCGCGGAGAACGGGTGCATGGGGAGTTGCCCCACGAGCTTCGCCTCCTGTTCGGTGAAGAGCAGGGCGAGAATCTTGGCGAGCAATTCGGATGGGGGAGCTCCCTGGGGGAACCTTTCCAGGCGCTCCATCAGCGAGGTGTATCCGTTGCGGCTTTGGAGGTGCGGCATGGCAGCTCTCCTGATGGTCCTGTGCGGCGTGAGTAGCGGATCTGACAGTTTTTCGGTTAAAAAAACTTTAAGAGTATATCCCTGTTCGGAGGGGGCGCAATTCGGGGACCGGTGCTGCTTCGGGTTGTGTGTGGCTGGAATGTCATTGTAAAACAGCACTATAGAGGTTGGCGTATATATTTGTCAACCGCTGACGGTTGCCAGGTTGACGAATAGGGGCGCCTGTGCTAATAACAATGACTCCGCTTTTACCCCTGGCAGGAAAGGAGAAGCTGTGCAGACATTCGCAGAAGAACTGGACCAGTTGCGCTCCGAGGGCCTGTATCGCAGCCTGAAGGTGATAAAAGGGGCGCAGGGGAGTCACGTCGACCTGGACGGTAAAAGGGTGCTGCTGCTTTGCTCCAATAATTATCTCGGGCTGGCCGATCATGCCGCACTGCGCCGGGCCGCCGTATTCGGCGCGGCCTTCGGGACCGGAAGCGGGGCATCGCGCCTGGTTTCCGGCACGATGGATCTGCACGAGAAGCTGGAGCAGCGTATCGCCCGGTTCAAGGGAACCGAAAAGGCGCTGGTCTTCAACTCCGGCTATGCCGCCAATACCGGGATCATCTCCGCGCTGGTCGGTCGAGGCGACGCCATCTTCTCGGACAAGCTGAACCATGCCAGCATCGTGGACGGGGCCCTGCTGTCGCGGGCGAACTTCCACCGTTATCCGCATCGGGACATGGCGGCCCTGGAGCGGCTGCTGCAGGAAAAACCGGGCACCGGGCGACGCCTGATCGTCACTGACGGGGTGTTCAGCATGGACGGCGATATCGCCCCTTTGCAGCAGATGGTGCGGCTTGCCCGGCAGTACGACGCCCTGCTCATGGTCGACGATGCCCACGGCACCGGGGTCCTGGGGGCGACCGGGCGCGGCACCGCCGAGCTGCTGGGGGTGATGGACGGCGTCGACATCCACATGGGAACGCTGGGCAAGGGGCTGGGGAGTTTCGGCGCCTATGCTGCGGCATCGGAAACCATCTGCCAGTACTTGGTTAACAAGGCGCGCAGCTTCATCTTCTCCACCTCGCTTCCTCCGGCGGTTCTGGCACCGTCCATCGCGGCGTTGGACCTGGTCGATTCCCCGGAGGGGAAGGAGCTGCGGGACAGGCTGGCGGCGAACGTCGCCCTTTTCAAGAAGAGACTGGCCGACGCGGGCTTTGACACCATGGGGAGCGAAACGCAGATCGTCCCGATTTTCGTCGGGCCGGCCGAGGCGACCATGCAGTTCAGCAAGGAGCTTTTGGACGAGGGGATCTTCGTGCAGGGGATCAGGCCTCCCACCGTACCGGCCGGGAGCTGTCGTCTGCGCTGCACCATCATGGCGACCCACGAGGCCGCCGATCTGGAAGCCGCCGCCGACACCATCGCACGGGTGGGGAAGAAGGTTGGGGTAGTTTGGAACAATATTAAATAGCAGTTACGCAAAGAACGCTGAGTAGCCGCAGAGAGCTCAAAGGTAACCCAGGCCAGGCATTCATTGCGTGCTTCGCGCATACTTCGTGTTCTTTGCGTAACTGCTTTTCATCTTTTGTAGAAGGAACAATATTCAGATGACCTTGCAATTTCAGGAAACCGGAGCGGGACGACCGGTCGTTTTTGTCCACGGCTGGGCGATGTCCGGGCGGGCCTGGCGTTTCCAGCAGGAGCTGCAGGACACGGGGCGGCTCATCTTTTTGGACATGCGCGGCCACGGCCATTCCGAGCCGGCTCCCTCCTACACCATCGACGATTACGCCTCGGATCTGGCCGGATTCTTCGAAGAGCTGGATTTGCGGGACGCGGTCCTGGTGGGGTGGTCGATGGGGGTACAGGTGACGCTGCAGGCCTTCCCGGCGCTGCGCTCCCGCCTGGCCGGGATGGTGCTCGTGGGAGGCAACGCCCGCTACGCCAGCACGGACGATTATCCGCATGGGAAAGCGCCGGTCGAGGTGAAGGGGATGGGGCTGCGCCTCAGGCGCGACCACCAGAAGACCATGGGGGATTTCTTCAAGGGAATGTTCGCCGAAGGTGAACTGGACCACGATCTGTACCAGCGCATCGTGCACGAGATCGTGCTCGGGGGGCGCTCGGCCGATCGTGAGGCGGTCATGCAATCGCTCAACATCCTGTCCACGGCGGACCTGCGGGCGCAACTGCCCCAGGTGGACCGGCCGGTGCTCGTCATCCACGGCGAGCTGGACACCGTATGCCCCCTTGCTGCTTCGACTTATCTGGCGCAGCAGCTCCCGATGGCGCGGCTGGAGATATTTGAGGGGTGCGGTCACGCCCCCTTCATGACCAGGCCGGAGCGGTTCAACGCGGTGCTGCGCGGGTTCATCGCAGGGCTGTAGTGCCGATTAGCAAGTAGCTTCCGCTGGTAGATGCTGCCCCTTTGGCAAGAAGAGAATGGCAAAAGTCCCCCTTTGCGAAGGGGGATTTAGGGGGATTTTGCTTTCGGTAGGAGAGGCAAATCCCGCCCCCGCCCCCCTTCGCAAAGGGGGGAGCTACAGGTAGCGGATTCCACTGGTTTTTAATTCAGAAGGTGTCGATGGCAGCAGAGATAGACAGAGATAAGGTGCGGGAATCGTTCCACCGCCAGGCGACCGATTACGACCGGCACGCCGTGGTCCAGGGGCGGGTGGTGGAGAAGCTGCTCGGGCTGCTGCAGGGGGAAGGGGTGAGCCCGGCTCACCTGCTGGACGTCGGCGCCGGGACGGGAAGGCTGCTGGCGCGGCTGACCGACCTCTATCCGGACATGGATGCCGTCGGCGCGGATCTCGCGCCGGGGATGTGCCAGGCCGCCACCGCGAACCTCGCCGGCAGACGCGTTCGCGTCGTGAACGCCGACGCGGAATCGCTCCCCTTTGAAGCGGAGAGCTTCGACGTTGTCGTTTCCACCTCGACCTACCAATGGCTCGCCACCCTGGACCAGGCGTTCTCGGAGGCGCACCGGGTGCTGAAGCCCGGCGGGGTGTTCTGTTTCGCCCTCTTCGGAGAGCGTACTCTGTTTGAACTGCGCGAGTCCTACCGCGCGGTGTTGGGAGGTGGCACCGACCGGACCCACAGTTTTTTTGCCGCCGAAGCGGTGTCGGCCGCGCTGGGGCGGGCAGGCTTTGGTGTGCAGCGGGTCAGCTCGGAGCTGGAGGTCGAACTGCACCCGGATGTGCCGGAGTTGCTGCGCTCGCTGAAGAGGATCGGCGCGGGCAGCACGGCGCCCGCCAGCGGTAAGGGATTGTCGGAGCGGCGGGTGATGCTGGAGATGATGGCAAGCTACCGCAAGCAGTTCGGCAGCGAGGCGGGAGTGCCGGCGACCTACGAGGTGGTGTACGGGGTGGCGAGGAAGGAACAGCTGTCTGACTCGGACCAGTCGGACTAGTCGGACTGGTCCGACCGGTCCGATGTCGGACAAAAAGCAGCAGCTGCAAAAAAAAAGGGGGCGGCCGATTTTTCGGCCGCCCCCTTTCTCATTGTCGCCTCCGCCTAGGCGCGGGTGAGCTGGCGGTACCTGATGCGGTGCGGCTGGTCGGCCGCGGTACCCAGACGGGCATGGCGGTCTTCCTCGTACTCGGAGTAGTTCCCCTCGAACCAGACCACCTTGCTGTCCCCTTCGAAGGCGAGGATGTGGGTGGCGATCCTGTCCAGGAACCAGCGGTCGTGGGAGATGACCACGGCGCAGCCGGCGAAGTTCTCCAGCGCTTCCTCCAGCGCACGCATGGTGTTCACGTCGAGGTCGTTGGTCGGTTCGTCCAGGAGGATCACGTTGCCGCCCTCCTTGAGCATCTTGGCGAGGTGCACGCGGTTACGTTCGCCGCCGGAGAGCATGCCGACTTTCTTCTGCTGGTCGGCGCCGGAGAAGTTGAAACGGGCCACGTAGGCGCGGGAGTTCACCAGCTGCTTGCCGAGCTGCAACTGCTCCTGCCCCTCCGAAATGACCTCCCAGATGGTCTTGTCCGGGTCAAGCGCGTCCCTGCTCTGGTCCACGTAGGCGAGCTTGACGGTTTCGCCGGTCTTGAAGGTGCCGGAGTCCGGCTTCTCCTCGCCGGTGATCATGCGGAACAGGGTGGTCTTGCCGGCGCCGTTGGGGCCGATCACGCCGACGATGCCGCCCGGCGGGAGCCGGAACTCCATCCCCTCGATGAGGAGCTTTTCGCCGTACCCCTTGCTGACGTTCTCCGCCTCGACCACCACGCCGCCCAGGCGCGGCCCGGGCGGGATGAAGATCTCCAGGTCCTTGGCCCGCTGCTCGCTCTCGGTGTTCAGCATCTCCTCGTAGGAGTTGATGCGCGCCTTACCCTTGGCGTGGCGACCCTTCGGGGACATCCTGATCCACTCCAGCTCGCGCTTCAGGGTCTTCTGGCGCTCGCTCTCGGTCTTCTCCTCCTGGGCCAGGCGCTTCTCCTTCTGCTCCAGCCAGGACGAGTAGTTACCCTGCCACGGGATCCCCTGGCCGCGGTCGAGCTCCAGGATCCAGCCAGCGACGTTGTCCAGGAAGTAGCGGTCGTGGGTCACGGCGATGACGGTGCCGGCGTAACGCTGCAGGTGCTGCTCCAGCCAGGCGACACTCTCGGCGTCGAGGTGGTTGGTCGGCTCATCCAGAAGAAGGATGTCCGGCTTCTGCAAAAGCAGGCGGCACAGGGCCACGCGGCGCTTCTCACCGCCGGAGAGGTTGGCGACGTTGGTCTCGGGGGGCGGGCAACGCAGCGCGTCCATGGCGAGTTCCAGGCGGCTGTCCAGGTCCCAGGCGTCCAGGTGGTCCAGCTTCTCCTGCACCTTGGCCTGGCGGTCGCACAGCTTCTCCATCTCGGCGTCGGTCATCTCCTCGCCGAACTTCATGTTTATCTCGTTGAACTCGTTGACCAGGTCGACCACTTCCTGCACGCCTTCCTCGACGCACTGGCGCACGGTCTTGGAGGGATCCAGGGTCGGCTCCTGCTCCAGAAACCCGACCGTGTAGCCCGGGGAGAGGATGGTCTTGCCGTTGAACTCCTTGTCCGTGCCGGCAAGGATCTTTAAGAGCGAGCTCTTGCCTGAGCCGTTCAGGCCGAGCACGCCGATCTTAGCGCCGTAGAAGTAGGAGAGGTAGATGTCTTTCAGCACCGGTTTCTTATCGTAGAACTTGCTCACACCGATCATCGAGTAGATGACCTTGTTCGGCTCGATAGCCATGACTTCCTCCGTATTGTTTTATTAAGCTTTGTATCGTTTTGTAAAATGGCCATTATTACATGCAAGTACTGCGGCCTGTCAACTGCGATCACCCCGGAGTCCGTCCTTGACATTCCCTTTTATGTATAGTTAAATCCGCCGGATTGAATTAACCTTCAAGGGGTCTCTCATATGCAAAATCGCAGGCGTTTCAGGCTTTTGATCTGCGCCGGGCTTCTTACCGCCGCGCTTTCCGGCTGCGGCGGTTCCTCCTCCAACGATCACATCCCCTCCACCGTCACCATTTTTTACGAGCACAGCGTCATCTTCCGGAACCACACCACCTTCACCATGGGGTACAACGGCTTCGGGCAACTCGGTGACGGCACCTTCACCAAGCGCGAGATCGCCGTCCCGGTGCCGGGTATGGAGTACATGACGCAGGCCGTGGCAGGCAATGCGCACACCATGGTTACCAACGGCAGCACGGTGTATTCCTGGGGCTACAACCTGTACGGCCAGTTGGGCAACAAGGACGCTTCGACGACCTACCCGGATGCCTACAAAAAGTCCCCGGTCCCGGTGACCTTCGAGCCCGCGGTCACCGCGGTGACCGACATCGCCGCAGGCGGAGATCACTCCCTCGCTGTCGCCGACGGCCAGGTCTACAGCTGGGGCCAGAATCTGTACCGCCAGCTGGGCAACAGTCTGACCTCCAACTCCAAGATCCCCGTCCATATCAGCCTCGGCCACGACGGCGAGGATCTTGCCGCCCTGACCGCCAGGAAGGTTGCCGCAGGCGGCGTGTTCTCCATGGCGCTTTTCGACAATGGTGACGTTTATGTCTGGGGTAACAACAGGGATCTCACCAAGTCGGAGCACGTCAACCTGCTGGTCCCCTTCGGCGCGTACTCATCCGTCTGCTCCAGCCCGAAGAAGGTGACCATCCCGGCCTCCGGCGTCACCTCCGGCACGGAGAAGATAGAGCAGATCTCCGCACTTGCCAGCGCCGGACTCGCGCTGCAGGTACGTCGGGACGACGCAGGCAACATCACCAGCGAGACGCTCTGGGGATGGGGGTACAACGACCGAGGCGAACTGGGACCCAACATCCCTGTGAAAACGAGCAGCGCCACGCCGGTAAAGGTGCTCGAGATCACGGATGTCAGAGACGGCGTCATCAAGAAGATCGTGAACGGCACCAACCACATCCTGCTGCTCATGGGGTCGCTTAATAGCACGCAAAACGACGGTACCTGGTACGTCAAAGCCATGGGCCTCAACTCCGCCGGCCAACTGGGCGACGGCACCAGCACCAGCAGTGCGGCGCTCGTCTCCACCCTGATGGCGAGCGGCGCCCCGATGACCGACGTTTCCGACGTAGCCGCCTTCGGCAAGAGCTCTTTCGCCTTGGTCGCCGGAGTCTGGTACGGCTGGGGCAATAACAGCATGGGGCAGCTTGGCAACACGGTCGATACCAAGTCGGGAATTCCCTACTTCAAGACACCGGTCACAGTCAAGTTCAAGTAGCACATTTGTCAGGACGGATACGGCTTTAGCTTTGTGTCACGGGCTGAGCCGTACCCCCTTTTCCCTTGACTTGGTTGACGCAAATAGTTTAGTTTGACGGATTGTTTCACAGCCCAACGCGGTAAAGAAAGGTTGCAGATAACATGGAAGAGTTGAGCGAACTGCTGCTGCAGAGAAGACGCAAGGTAGATGCATTGTGGGAGGCGGGCATCAACCCGTACCCGAACGACTACAAACCTCAGCATACCTCCGCCGACGTGCGTGACGCCTACGGCGACAAGGAAGTGATCGAAGACGATCCGCAGACCTTCGTGGTTGCCGGCCGTATCATCATGCGCCGCTCTTTCGGCAAGGCCGCCTTCGTGCAGGTGCAGGACCGCAAGGGGCGCATGCAGCTCTATCTGAAGAAGGACACCCTGGGCGAAGAACTCTTCGCCGAGTTCGAAAACTACGACATCGGCGACATCATCGGCGCCACCGGCACCCCGTTCCGCACCAAGACCGGTGAACTGTCCTTGGCCGTTTCCACCGTGCGCCTTTTGACCAAGTCGCTTTTGCCGCTGCCCGAGAAGTTCCACGGCCTGACCGACGTCGAGACCCGTTACCGCCAGCGCTACGTCGACTTGATCGTCTCCCCGGAAGTGCGCGAAGTCTTCTACAAACGCTCCAAGGTCGTGCACCTCATCCGTGAGTTCATGACCAAAAACGATTTCCTCGAGGTCGAGACCCCGATGATGCACCCGATCCCGGGGGGCGCCACCGCGAAACCGTTCGTGACCCATCACAACGCGCTGGACATGGAACTGTTCCTGCGCATCGCCCCGGAGCTCTACCTGAAGCGCCTGGTGGTCGGCGGCTTCGAGCGCGTCTTCGAGATCAACCGCAACTTCCGTAACGAAGGTATCTCGGTGCGCCACAACCCCGAGTTCACCATGATGGAGTTCTACCAGGCCTACGCGACCTTCGAGGACCTGATGAATTTCACCGAGGAACTGCTCTGCCACGTGGCCCAGGAACTCCTGGGGACGCTGGACTTCACCTACGGCGGCGAGGCGATCAGCTTCCAGCGCCCCTGGAAGAGGTTCACCGTGAAGGAGGCGATCCTCGAGTACGGCGACATCGACGCCAAGAGCCTCGAGGACCGCGACCTGGCATTCGCCTACGCCCAGAAAATCGGGCTGGAGCTCCCCGAGGACATCGGCTACGGCAAGCTGATCACCGAGATCTTCGAGGAGGTCGCCGAGACCAAGCTGATCCAGCCGACCTTCATCACCAACTACCCGACCGAGGTTTCGCCGCTGTCCAGGAAGAACGACCACGACCCTGAGTACGTGGACCGCTTCGAGTTCTTCTGCGCCGGCCGCGAGATGGCCAACGCCTTCTCCGAGCTGAACGACCCGCGCGACCAGAAGGAGCGCTTCCTGGCCCAGGTCGCCGCCAAGGACAAAGGCGACGAAGAGGCGCACTACATGGACGAGGACTATATCCGCGCCCTGGAGTACGGTCTGCCGCCCACCGCCGGCGAGGGGATCGGCATCGACCGCCTGGTCATGCTGCTCACCGACTCTCCGTCGATCCGCGACGTCATCCTGTTCCCGCAGTTGCGTAAAGAGGGCAAATAATGCCCTTTGAGCTCTTCATAGGGCTGCGCTACCTGAAGGCGAAGCGCAAATCGACCTTCATCTCGCTGATTACCCTGATCTCGGTGGCGGGCGTGGCGCTGGGCGTCATGGCCCTCATCATCGTTCTGGCCGTGATGACCGGGTTCGAGGAAGATCTGAAGGAGAAGATCCTCGGCACCAACGCCCACATCGTGGTCCTAAGCGGCGTCGGCGCGGTGCAGGACTATCCGCAGCTGATGAAGAAGCTGCAGGGTGTCGACGGCGTGGTTGCCTCGACCCCCTTCATCTACAACCAGGTGATGCTTTCCACCGGCAAGAACGTCTCCGGCGTCGTCCTGCGCGGCATCGACGTCGCCACCGACGCCAAGGTGACCAACCTGCACAAGTCGATGGTCGAGGGCGACCTGAAGTCGCTGGAAGCCGAGGTGGGCAAGACGCCTGGGGTGGTCATCGGCAAGGAGCTCGCCAAGAACCTGGGGCTTTTCCTGGGTGACACGGTGGACGTCATCTCCCCGATGGGGAACATCACCCCGCTGGGGATGATGCCCAAGCTGAACCGCTTCCGCATCACCGGCATCTTCAATACCGGCATGTTCGAGTACGACTCGACGCTGGCCTACGTCTCGCTCAAGGAGGCCCAGCAGTTCCTGGGACTGGGCGACGTGGTGACCGGGATCCAGCTGAAGGTGCGCGACGTGTACAAGACCGGGGAGCTGGCCCGCCAGATCGACCGGGAACTGGGCCCCCCGTACCATGCCCGTGACTGGATGCAGATGAACAAGAACATCCTGTTCGCGCTGAAGACCGAGAAGAGCGTGATGTTCATCATCCTGACCCTGATCGTGCTGGTGGCTGCCTTCGGCATCGCCTCCACCCTGTTCATGGTGGTCATGGAGAAGACCCGCGACATCGCCATCCTGAAATCGATGGGGGCGACCAGCCGCAGCATCATGCGCATCTTCGTCTTCGAGGGGCTCATCATCGGCGTCCTGGGCACCATCATCGGCGTGCTGGGGGGGCTGCTGGTCGCCCTCAACCTGGAGCCGATCGTCTCGGTGATCCAGAAGCTGACCGGCTTCGAGCTCTTCAGCAAGGACATCTACTACCTGGACCACTTCCCGTCCCAGGTGGTCGCGTCCGACGTCGTGCTCATAAGCGTCACCGCAGTGCTCATCTCCTTCGCCGCGACACTGTACCCCTCCTGGGCCGCATCGCGCATGGCCCCCGCCGAGGCGCTGCGCTATGAGTAACCTGCTCGAGGTAAAGAACCTGTTCAAGTCGTACGGGACCGGCGAGGCCAAGGTGGAGGTCCTGAAGGGGATCGATCTCACCGTGGGAGTCGGCGACACCATCGCGCTGGTGGGGCCCTCCGGCGCGGGCAAGAGCACGCTTTTGCACGTCATGGGGACCATCGACCGTCCCACTTCCGGCGAGGTCCTCTTCGACGGGCAAAAGGTCTTCAACCTTGCGGACCAGCCTCTGGCTGCATTCCGCAACCGCTCCATCGGGTTCGTGTTCCAGTTCCACCACCTGCTGCCGGAGTTTTCGGCGCTGGAGAACGTGATGATGCCGCTTCTGATCGGCGGCGAGAAACGCTCCCGCTGCGAGGGGAGGGCGCTGCAGCTTCTCAAGGACGTGGGGCTCGGGCACCGGGTGACCCACCGGCCGGGCGAGCTTTCCGGCGGTGAGCAGCAGAGGGTGGCTATCGCACGCGCCCTGGTGCGCGAGCCGAAGCTGCTTTTGGCCGACGAGCCCACCGGCAATCTCGACATGAAGACCAGCGAAGAGGTGCATGCGCTGTTGTACGAGATCCAGCGCCAGACCGGCATCTCACTGGTCATCGTGACCCACAACGAGCAGCTGGCCGCCGGCATGGCGCGCACCGTCAGGATGGTCGACGGCAAGGTAGTAGAGGCGGCCTGAAGCGGCGCCGTCATTATTGATCGATGATTATTTTCTTTGGCTTTTTCGGGGGACCCTTTGCTGCGTAAATCGTTATCTACCCTGCTTGCCGCTCAGCTCATGCTTTGTCTGACGGTTTCCGCCGCCCAGGCCGAGCAAGCTGCTGCCGGGAAGGCCGCCGATACAACTCCTGCGGGCAAGGCCGCTGCCGACAAGGCTGCCGGCGAGCAAGCGGCGGGCGACAAGATCGTAGCGGTCAAGATCAGCGGCAACCACCGCATCGAAACCGCGGCCATCCTCCAGGCCGTGCGCCTCAACGCCGGCGATGTCGCCACCGCCGAGAAGGTCGACGCCGACATCCGGGCCATCTACAAGCTCGGCCACTTCACCGACGTCAAGGCGCAGAGCGAGCCCAAGGACGGCGGTGTCGTCATCGAGTACGTGGTCACCGAAAAGCCGATCGTGCGCGAGGTGAAGATCGAAGGGGCCAAGGAGCTTTCCGCCGACAAGGTGCGCGAGGCGATCGAGATCAAGCCCAACACCGTCTTCTCCGCCAAGGACCTGCAAAAGAGCATCAAGAAGGTGAAGAAACTCTACGCCGACGAGGGGTACTACCTCGCCGAGGTCTCCGGCGACCTGAGCATCCGCTCCGATACCGAGGTCCATGTCATCTTCCGGATCAAGGAAGGGGACAAGGTTCTCATCCAGCATATCGAGTTCGAGGGGAACCACGCCTTCCCCGACAAGAAGCTGAAAAAGACCATGGAGACCAGCGAAAAGTGGTTCCTTTCCTGGCTGACCGGCGCAGGCACCTATAAGGAAGAGGTGCTGAAAAACGACGTCAATCTCCTCACCGAACACTACATGAACAACGGCTATGTCAACGTGAAGGTCGGCGAGCCGAAGGTGGAGCTGCTCCCTGACCGCACGGGGCTCAAGGTGAGCATCGGCATCACCGAAGGGGACCAGTACCGCATCGGCAAGCTCGGCTTCAAGGGGGAGCTCCTCGAGAGCGAGACCGTGTTGAACGAGAAGCTCAAGGAAAAGTCCGGTCAGCTTTTCAGCCGCGCCGACCTGCGCGCCGACGTCTTCGCCCTGACCGACCTCTACGCCGACCAGGGATACGCCTTCGCCAACGCCTCTCCGCTCACCAAGCTCAACCCGGAGAGCCACACCATCGACATTACCTTCGACATGGAGAAGGGGCAGAAGGTCAGCATCGACCGGATCAACATCACCGGCAACGTGAAGACCCGCGACAAGGTCGTGCGCCGCGAACTCCGGCTCGACGAGGGTGATCAGTACAGCTCCACCGCTTTGAAGAAGAGCAAGCAGAACCTGATGAACACCGGCTTCTTCGAGGAGGCGACCATAGCCACCGCCAAGGGGAGCGCCGCCGACAAGCTCGACCTGAACGTCGAGGTGAAGGAGAAGCCGACCGGCACTTTCAGTATCGGCGCCGGTTACAGCTCGCTGGACGGCATCATCGGGCAGGGATCGGTTCAGCAGGCGAACTTCCTGGGCCTGGGACTCAAGATGACCGCGGCTGCATCGCTGGGGAGCAAGTCGCAGACCTACAACCTCGGCCTCACCGATCCCTACTTCATGGACACCAAGTGGACCCTGGGCGCGGACATCTACCGCAACGAGCGGCAGTATCTCGACTACACCCGCAGGGCGACCGGTGGTGACATCAAGGCGGGATACCCGCTCTCCGACACGGTCAGCACCTTCTGGCTCTACAAGTACGAGATCAAGGACATCTTCGACGAGTCTGCCGACCTGCTGAAGAACATCAGCAGCGGCACCGTGCTGGCGCCTGAGACCAAATCCACCACCAGCGCCATCGTGGCCAGCATCTCCAGGAACAGCACCGACTACCGACTGGATCCTTCCACAGGGATGCTGAACACCCTCTCCATCGAGTTCGCCGGCGTGGGGGGTAGCAACCGCTACATCAAGTACATCACCGAGCACACCCTGTTCCACCCGCTGTTCTACGGCGTGGGATCCATCCGCGGCACGGTGGGGTATGTCCAGTCCTACGGCGGCAAAGAGATCCCCATCGACGAAAAGTTCTACCTGGGGGGCATCAGCTCGCTGCGCGGGTATTCCTCCAGGACGGTCAGTCCTTTCAAGGTCACACCGGTCGACGTCGACGACATCACCGGCACCCACGGCACCAAGGACAACCGCGTTTACCTGGGCGGCGCCGTCGAAGCGGTGGCCAACGTGGAATGGTCCTTCCCGCTGCTCAAGGAAGCGGGACTCAAAGGGGTCGTCTTCTTCGATGCCGGCAACTGTGACAACTCCTTCAACAAGACGTTCGGCAACGTGCTGACCAGTTACGGCGGAGGCATCAGGTGGTTCTCGCCGATCGGACCGCTGCGGCTCGAGTACGGCGTGCCCCTCAATCCCAGGGAAGGGATCGACAACAAAGGCGGCAAACTGGAGTTCTCAATCGGCAGCATTTTCTAAATCCAAGTACTGCAAGGAGCAAGTCATGAAACATTTCATCGTCGCAATTTCGCTGATTCTGGCACTTCCGCTGTCGGTACTGGCTGCCGACGGGTCCAAGGTCGGTTCCGTGGACATCCAGAAAGTGCTCTCGCAGTCCGATGCCGGTAAAGAGGCGAAGGACCAGCTGATGCAGAAGGCTTCCAAGTATGAAGCTGAGAAGGCGGCCAAGGAAGCAGAGCTTCTGAAGCTGAAGGGGGAGCTGGAGAGCCAGGGTACCGCGCTCTTGAACGAGTCCGCACGCAGCGCCAAGGACCGTGATTACCAGAAGGGGATGAAGGAGTACCAGCGTTTCCTGAAGGATGCCCAGGACGACCTGCAGCTGAAGAACACCGAGTACACCAACAAGATTCTCGACGAGATCGGCAAGGTGGTCCAGGACTTCGGTCGCAAGAGCGGCTACACCGTCATCTTCAGCAGGGAGACCATGGTCTATGTGGACCCTGCCGCCGACGTCACCGACGCGGTGCTGAAGGCCTTCAACGAGAGCAGGAAGAAATAAGCCGTTCAACGTTCAACGTTCGACGTTAAGACCCTCCCCCCTTGCCGAAGGGGGGCAGGGGCTGCAACCGCACAGTGACGCGGCGCAGTCTTCCTGCCCTTACGAGCTCGGGGGAATTGTCGTTTTGAGAGGCGACAAGTCACGCTGGACGTTGTCTGACGGCACCCACTTTTTCGAACGTTGAACATTGAACGTTGAACGTTTTTTGAGGTTTGCATGAAAAAGACCCTTCGTGAGATAGCAGAACACCTTGGCGGCACCGTCGCCGGGGACGGCGAGATACTGATCGACGGGCTGGCCACCCTGGATGACGCAGGGGAAGGGCAGCTCACCTTCCTTGCCAACCCCAAGTACGCCGGCAAGGTTGCCACCACCAACGCTTCGGCCGTGCTGATGGGGATGGGGGGCAACACCCACGGCAAGAACGCCATCTTCCACACCAACCCCTACCTGGCCTTCGCGAAACTCCTGACCCTGTTCTACACGGCCCCGCCGCCGCGGCTGGGGGTGCTTCCCGGCGCCTTCGTGGCTCCCGGCGCCAAGATCGGGGCGGACGTCACCATCTATCCCGGCGCCAGCGTCGGCCCCGGCGTGACCGTGGGCGACCGCGTCACCCTCTATCCGGGCGTGGTCCTCTACCCCGGCTCCAGCGTGGGCGACGACGTGACCCTCTACGCCAACGTCAGCATCCGCGAGCGCTGCCGTATCGGCAACCGGGTCACCATCCACGACGGCACCGTGGTCGGCTCGGACGGCTTCGGCTACGCCCCCGACGGCAGCTCCTGGTACAAGATCCCGCAGATAGGCATCGTGGTGATCGAGGATGATGTCGAGATCGGCTCCAACGCGGTTATCGACCGCGCGGCGCTGGAAGTGACCCGCATCAAGCGCGGCACCAAGATCGACAACCTGGTCCAGATCGCTCACAACTGCGTCATCGGCGAGGACTGCATGATCGTGTCCCAGGTGGGCATATCGGGCAGCACCCAGCTCGGCAAGCACGTCATCCTGGGCGGCCAGGTCGGCGTCGCGGGGCATCTCAAGATCGGCGACAACGTGATGATCGGCGCCCAGTCGGGCGTCCCGGGTAACGTCGAGCCGAACCAGGTCCTTTCCGGAACCCCGGTCATGCCGCACCGCGAGTGGTTGAAGAGCTCCACCCTGGTCCCCAAGCTCCCCGAGTTCAGGAAGACCCTCTCCGCCCTGGAGAAACGGGTCGCCGAGCTGGAGGAAAAGCTGGCGCAAAAAGGCGCGTAACACTAAACACGATATTTGTCCCCTCCCCCGGAGGGGGAGGGCTAGGGAGGGGGCTTTGCGCGTCCCCCCACCCAATCTCCCCCCTCCAGGGGGAGGAGCACTAGAATGCAATTACTTCGGCTCAAGCCCGACGGGCTTCGCGCCGATGCAAGGAGAGAAATCAGCATGCTCGACATAGTCCAGATTATGGAAATCCTGCCCCACCGTTACCCGTTCCTCCTGATCGACAAGGTCCTCGAACTCGAGCCGGGCAAGCGCGTGGTCGCAATCAAGAACGTCACCATGAACGAGCCCTTCTTCCAGGGGCACTTCCCGGGCTTCCCGGTCATGCCGGGCGTCCTCATCATCGAAGCCATGGCGCAGTCCGCCGCCATCCTGGCCTACACCGCCATGGGCGCGGAAGCCAAGGAGAAGGTGAGCTACTTCATGGCCATCGACAACGCACGTTTTAGAAAGCCGGTGAAGCCGGGCGACACCCTGAGGATAGAGGTGGAGACCCTGTTCAGCAAGCGCGGCATCTGGAGCTGCGGCGCCAAGGCCTACGTCGGCGAAACCCTGATGACCGAGGCGGAACTGAAGGCAACGCTGGGCGACAAGTAGTACACGGAGAATTTTATGATCCACAGCACCGCAATAATCCACCCGGGCGCCAAGATCGCCGAGGGTGTCGAAATCGGCCCGTACGCCGTGATCGGCGAAAACGTCAGCATCGGCAAGGGGACCAAGATCGGTCCGCACGCGGTCATCGACGGCTGGACCGAGATAGGCGAGGCGAACACCATCTTCCACATGGCGTCCGTCGGAGCAATTCCGCAGGACCTCAAGTACCGCGGCGAGAAGACCTGGCTTAAGATCGGCAACGGCAACACCATCCGCGAGTTCGCGAGCCTGCACCTGGGCACCGTCACCGGCGACGGCGAGACCACCGTCGGGGACGGCAACCTCTTCATGGCGTACTCGCACGTGGCGCACGATTGTCACATCGGCAACAACGTGATCATGGCCAATTCCGCGACCCTCGCCGGCCACGTGACCGTCGAGGACTACGCCATCCTGGGCGGGCTCTGCGCAGTGCTCCAGTTCATGCGCATCGGCGCGCACGTGATGGTGGGCGGCATGACCTCCGTTCCGATGGACGTCCCCCCTTACACCATCATCACCGGCGACCGTTCCGAAAGCCGGCTGCGCGGCCTGAACCTGATCGGGCTGAAGCGTCGCGGGTTCTCCGACGAGACCATCTCCAGCCTGAAGAAGGCCTACAAGCTGCTTGCGATGTCCGGGCTGAAGCTTACCGAGGCTGTCGAGAAGATGAAGAGCGACGTGCCGAAATGCCCCGAGGTGGACCACTTCATCGAGTTCATCGAGAGCTCCAAGCGCGGGGTCGCACGGTAAAAGGCAGGTTAAGGTTAAGGTTGAGGTCAAGGAAGATGCTTTTTCTCAACCTTAACCTCAACCTCAACCTGTCTTTAAGAGGTTCTTTTGCAAGAGAAGAAACAATCAGTGATGATCGTCGCCGGTGAGGCTTCCGGCGAGATGTACGGCGCGCAGATCGCGAGCGCCATCCGCGCGCTGTCCCCCGAGACCCGCTTCTTCGGCATGGGGGGCAACTGCATGCGCGAGGCCGGTGTCGAGACCCTGGTCGACGCCAACGTGATGGCCGTGATGGGGCTGGTCGAGGTGGTGGCGCATCTGCCGACCATCGTGAGCGGCTTCACCACCCTGAAGAAAAAACTCCTCACCGATCCCCCCGACCTGTTGATCCTGATCGACTACCCGGACTTCAACCTGCGGCTCGCCAAGGTGGCCAAGAAGGCGGGCATCAAGGTGCTCTACTTCATCTCGCCGCAGGTCTGGGCCTGGAGGAGCCACCGCGTGCACGGCATCGGCCGGGTGGTGGACATGATGGCGGTGCTCTTCCCGTTCGAGGTCCCCTTCTACCAGAAGGCCGGCGTCCCGGTCACCTTCGTCGGGCACCCCCTCCTGGACCTGGTCAAGCCGACCATGAAGCGGGACGAAGCGCTCGCCTCGCTGGGGCTCGACCCGCAGCGCCGCTGCGTCGGACTCTTCCCGGGAAGCCGCCGCTCGGAGCTCCAGAAACTCCTCCCCATCATCCTGGAATCGGCGCGGATTCTGAAGGAGCGCATGCCGGACCTGCAGTTCGTGCTGCCGCGCGCCACGTCCCTCAAGGACGAGGACCTGGCCCCCTACCTCTCCGGCTCGCGGCTCGAGGTGAAGGTGGTCGCCGGGCGCAACCACGACGTGATGAGCGGCTGCGACGCGGTCATCGCCGCCTCGGGGACCGTGGTGATGGAACTCGCCCTGGTGGGGGTTCCCCATGTGATCATCTATAAGATGTCCACGCTGACCTACGAGATCGGGAAGCGGGTCATCAACGTGCCGCACATCGGCATCAGCAACATCGTCGCGGAAAAGCGCATGGTCCAGGAACTGCTCCAGCACGAGGCGGAGCCGGCGCCGATCGCCGACGAGATCGACGCACTGCTGAACCGGCCGGGATACGCCGCTCAGATGCGCGAGGATTTCGCGGCGATGAGAGTAAAGCTTGGTAACGGCGGGGCCCTGGGCCGGGTGGCCCGACTCGCCTTGGAGATGATGAAATGAGCAGTGCAGCACCCGTAAAAACCAACGTATTTCAACGACTGTTAGGCTACAGTCGTCCCTATGGCTGGCGCATCGCGCTCGCCGCGCTCGGCTCGGTCGGCGTGGGCGGCATGGACGGCGCCATGGCCTACCTGGTGGAGCCGGTCCTGAGAAGGATCTTCTCCGGCAAGGAGACGGCCATCTTCGTTTTGCTCCCGCTGGGGATCGTCTTCCTCTACGCCCTGCGCGGCCTGTGCCGCTATACCAACGACTACTTCATCCGCAGTGCCGGTCAGCTCGCCGTCCAGGACGTCCGCAACGACCTCTACGCGAAGAACATGAGCCTCAGCATCGGCTACTTCCACCGCCACGAGACCGGCACGCTGATGTCGCGCGTCCTCTCCGACGTCAGCATGATGCAGGAAGGGGTGGGGCAGGTGATCACCGGCCTGTTCCGCGACGGCCTCTCCGCCGTGGCGCTTCTGGGCGTCATCTTCTACCGTGACTGGCAGCTCGCGCTGATCTCGTTCGTGGTCATCCCGCTCACCGTGGTGCCGGCCAGGAAGATCGGCAAGAGGATCAAGCGCGTGGCGCGCCAGGGACAGGAGAAGATGGGGGATCTCGCCAGCATCCTGCAGGAGACCTATTCCGGCATCAAGGTGGTCAAGGCGTTCGGCCTGGAGGATCGTGAGATCGAGCGCTTCCGGGCGCGCAACCGCGACTTCTACCACTTCACCCGGAAGAACATCAAGTACGAGGGGCTTTCCACCCCGATCATGGAGTTCATCACCTCCTTCGGCATCGCCGCGGTGATCTGGGTCGGCGGCAGCAACGTCATGCACGGCACCAAGAGCGCCTCGGAGTTCTTCTCCTTCATCACCGCCATGGTGCTGGTGTTCAACCCGATCAAAAGGCTCCTGACCGCGTTCAACAACCTGCAGCGCTCCATGGGCGCCGCCGAGCGGGTCTTCGAGGTCATGGACGAGAAGCCGGAGATCGTGGACGCGCCGAACGCCCGCGACCTCGGCAAGGCGCGCGGCGAGGTCGAGTTCCGCGACGTCCGCTTCAAGTACGAGGACGACTACGTGCTGCAGGGGGTGAACCTCACCGCCAAGCGGGGCGAGGTGATCGCCCTCGTCGGTCCCTCCGGTGGCGGCAAGACCACGCTGGTCTCGTTGATCACCCGCTTCTACGATCCGACCGGCGGCCAGGTCCTCATGGACGGCGTGGACATCCGCGAGCGCACCATGAAGAGCCTGCTGGAGCAGATCGCGCTGGTCGACCAGGAAACCATCCTGTTCAACGACACCATCGCCAACAACATCCGCTACGGCAGGATGACCGCGACCGACGCCGAGGTCGAGGCCGCGGCCCGGGCCGCCTTCGCCCACGACTTCATCCAGGAACTGCCCGAGGGGTACCTGACCAACATCGGGGATCGCGGCGTGCGCCTCTCCGGCGGCCAGCGCCAGAGGCTCTGCATCGCCCGCGCGATACTCAAGGACGCGCCCATCCTGATCCTGGACGAGGCCACCAGCGCGCTGGACACCGAGAGCGAGCAGATGGTGCAGCAGGCCCTCAACAACCTGATGCAGAACCGGACCACCTTCGTCATTGCGCACCGGCTCTCCACCATCACCCATGCCGACCGCATCGTGGTGCTCGAGAAGGGGGCGGTGGCCGAGATGGGGAGCCACGAAGACCTGCTCCAGGCCGAAGGGATCTACAGCCGCCTGCACGGCATGCAGTTCAGGGCGTAATTGGGTCTCCTCCCCTCCTCGACGGGAGGGGGAAACGTAAGAATTCATTTTCCTGTCCCGATCAGTGACAATCGTCCGCTGGTACAAGTCCCCCTTTGCGAAGGGGGATTTAGGGGGATTTTGCTTTTGGTTCGGGAGAGGCAAATCCCCCCTGTCCCCCCTTCGCAAAGGGGGGGACGTGATGCCTTGTGCAACCTTGTGGCCAGCTACGGCAAAGCTTCCCCAGAATTTCCGGATGAACCTTCGCAAAGGGGGGAGTGGCCGGTAGCGGAAGATCGTCACCAATCACTTTCCCGTTGGGCGTTTGAGGAATATCGATGCTGAAGCAGTTGCGCTGGTATCTTGAAACCGCATTCTTCCTGGTCATCTCCTTCACAATCGCGCTGCTCCCCAACAGCATCGCTTTGTCGGTAGGACGCTGGTTGGGACGGACCGCTTTCCTTTTCCTGGGGCGGAGGCGCCGGGTCGCCATCACCAACCTGGAAGCGAGCCTTCCTTTCCTGGAGAGCCAGCCGGGGTGGCAAGGAGGCTCAGCCAGGGACATCGCCCGCGGCGTGTTCGAGAACCTGGGCTGCTGCATCGTCGAGGTCTGCAAGATCTACGGGGGGCGGGGCCAGGAGTTGATCGACAACGTCGAGATCCGCGGCACGGAGAATTTTGACGCGGCCTTCGCCAAGGGGAAGGGGCTCATCTTCATCACGGCCCACAGCGGCAACTGGGAACTCTTGGCGCTCGCCTTCGGGGTGCGCAAGCATGATCTCTCGGTGGTGGCCCGACGCCAGGACAACCCCTACCTGAACCGGATGATCGAGCGGATCCGTAAAAGCTACGGTAACGGGCTCATCTATAAGGACGGTGCGCTGAGGGCGATGTTCTCTGCGCTCAAGAAACGCGAGGTGGTGGGGCTGCTCATCGACCAGGCGGTGCAGTCCGAGTGGGGCATTCTTGCCGATTTCCTGGGCCGTCCCGCCTGGACCATGCGCATGCCGTCCCTGATCGCCAGGAAGAGCGGAGCGCCGCTGGTCCCCGCTTTCATCCACCGGGAGGGGAGCAAGAGTGTAATCACCCTGCATCCCGAGTACTTGCTTTCGACGGCAGAGGACCCTGAGGTCGCCGCCGCAGAAGATGCCAAGGGATTGAACCGCTACATCGAGGATTACGTGGTGCAGCATCCCGAACAGTGGTACTGGGTGCACAAGCGCTGGAAGAACGCGCCGCCGGCCGCCTCCAGCCAGACCAAGTAGCCACCTTTGGGGCAACATTCCCTCCCCCGGAGGGGGAGGGTCAGGGAGGGGGCGCGCAGCGGCATTTACAAACAGCTTCCCCCCTCCCAGCCTCCCCCCTCCGGGGGGAGGAGTTTTGACCAAGGATGTTTCTGCAATGATCAACATCATCTACAACCTGCTTTTGTGGCTCATCCTGCCGCTGCTTGTTCCCTACCACGCTTACCGCTCGCTGTCCCGCGGGCGCCGGACCGCCTTCATGGAACGCTTCGGCCGCATCCCGGCCGATGAGCTCCAACTGATCGGCGACGGGGGCGTGGTCTTCGTTCATGCCGTTTCGGTCGGCGAAACCAACGCCGCGCTGCCGCTCCTGAAAGGGATCCGGACCCGCTTCCCCGGCAAGAAGATCGTCATCTCCAACGTCACCGAGACCGGCCGCAGCGTCGCCCAAAAGAGCAAGGCCGCCGATCTCTGCATCTACTTCCCCTTCGACTATCCCTTCGCCGTCCGCTCCGTGCTGGAACTGATCCGCCCGGAGGTCGTGGTCATCATGGAAACCGAGATCTGGCCGAACTTCATCGGAGTCGCGCGCGAGATGGGGATCCCGGTGCTTTTGGCCAACGGCCGCATCTCGGACCGCTCTTTCGGGCGATACCTGCGTCTGTCCTGGTTCTTCCGCCCGGTGCTGCAGCGCATCTCTGCGCTCTGCATGCAGACGCCGGTGGACGCCGAGCGCATCGCGGCGATCGGGGCTCCGGCCGCGGCGGTGCACGTGGGCGGCAACCTGAAGTACGACATCCCGGTGGTCAAGGCGTCGCCTGAGCAGGTGGCCGAGATCAAGGCGAAATACCAGGTCCCCAAGGATTGCTTCGTCTTCGCGGCGGCGAGCACGCACGAGGGGGAGGAAGCGCAGGTCCTGTCGGCCTACCGCGACCTGCTGGCACGCGATCCCCAGAGCTTCCTGATCCTGGCGCCGCGCCACCCGGAGCGCGCCCCCGGCGTTGCCGAGCTGATCAAGAAAGAGGGCTTCCCCTTCCAGTCCCGTTCCGCCCTGGACGGCTCCGGGCCGCTGCCGGAGGGAGGAATCCTGCTGCTGGACACGGTGGGCGAACTGGCCGGTCTCTACCGCGCCTCCGACCTCGTCTTCGTCGGTGGAAGCCTGGTGCCGACCGGTGGTCATAACCCGCTGGAGCCGGCCGCCTGCCAGGTGCCGGTGCTGTTCGGACCGCACATGGAGAACTTCCGCGAGATCGCCGCACTGTTCGTCAAGCATTGCGGCGCGGAGGTGCAGTCCGCCGACCTGGCCGCGCTCAAGACTGAGCTGCTGCGGCTCTCCGCCGACGGCTCGCTTCGGGAAGATCTTGGCCGCCGGGGCGCCGGCATCCTCCTTGAGAGCGCCGGTGCCACTGGCCGCCACCTGGACGTGATGGCCTCCCTGCTGGGGCAAGGAGGAAAACGTGGCTGACCTGGAAACCTATTACCGCGACCTGATGGCGGGTAAGCGCAGCGGCTTGGGCGACAAGTTGCTGCTCGGCCTGCTGCGGCTCTCCTCCCGCCCCTACGCGGGCGTCCTACGGCTGAGGGCGCTCGGGTACCGGCTCGGACTCATCCCCTCGCACCGGCTGCCGCGCCCGGTGGTCTCGGTCGGCAACCTGGTCCTGGGCGGCACCGGCAAGACCCCGACCGTCGCCTGGCTGGCGGCACGGCTTATGAGCCAGGGCAAGCGGGTCTGCGTGCTCTCCCGCGGCTACGGCGGCAGCGCCGAGGGGGAGATCCGCATCGTTTCCGACGGCGAGAAGCTGCTGCTCACTCCCGAAGAGGCGGGCGACGAGCCGTGCCAGTTGGCCGGTATGCTGCCGGGCCTCATGGTGGTAATCGGTTCCAACCGCTATCGCGCGGGGCTCCACGCCCTGGAAAAGCTCAACCCGGACGTCTTCATCCTGGACGACGGCTACCAGCACCTGAAGCTGAAGCGGGACCTGAACCTCCTGCTGCTGGACGCGACGCAACCCTTCGACAACGGCCTCACCCTGCCGGGGGGCTTCCTGCGCGAGGCGCCGGCGGCGGCCGGGCGCGCGGACCTCGTGGTCTGCACCAGGACGCCGGAAGGAGAGGGGGCCTCGCCCCCCGTTCCCGGCAAGCCGACCTGCTGGACAAAGCATCGCCTTTCTGGCATGATCCCGCTCGGCGGCGGCCCCGTCTCCGGCTTCGACGCGGCCCAGGGCCCGCGCGTCATGGCCTTTTCCGGGATCGCGAACCCCGGCGCCTTCTTCGACGGCCTGGAAGCGGTCGGGGTGCGGCCGGTCACCACGCTCTCCTTCCCGGATCACGTGAGCTACGCTGAGCCCGAGATCGCCGCCATTCTCCGGCTGAAGACCGCTTCGCGCTCCACGGTGCTGCTCACCACCCAGAAGGATGCCGTGAAACTGCTGCCCCACGCGGACAAGCTCCCCGGCTGCTTCGCCGTGGTGCTGGAACTGGAGTTCCGGGACTCGCGTCCCCTGGAGGATGCCCTGGCTGCATTGCCCGGCCTCGGCTCCCGGTAATTTAACCTTTAGCGAACTATTCTCATGCGCGTACTGATCATCAAACCATCCTCCCTGGGGGAGGTCATTCAGACCTTGCCGGTGCTCGACTACCTGCATCAGGCGGCTCCGGGCATCGAGGTCGACTGGGTGATCGAGGAAAGCCTGCAGGAACTGCTGGCGGGACACCCGCTGGTAAGCCAACTGCACCCGGTCCCCGCGGCCCGGTGGCGCAGGCACCGCTTCGCCGTGAAAACCTGGCGCGGCATCTCCGCGCTGCAGAAGATCCTTGCCGAGCGCTCCTACGACCTGGTATTCGACCTCCAGGGAGACCAGGTGAGCGGGGTGATCTCCCGCTGCTCCGGCTGTACGGACCGGCTCGGGTTCGAGCGCGAGGCGGTCAGGGAACCTCTCAACACGCTGTGCAACACCCGCCTGATCCCGGTGCGCAGGCAGGAATTCCACGACGTCGACCGCGCCCTGCGCATGGTCAGCATCCCCCTCGCCAAGGACTTCCGCTCCATGGAGCTGGCGAGCCATCTCGAGAGCTCGCCGGAGGACGAAGCCAACGCGGAGGCGCTGCTCGCCACGCTGGCGGACGGGCTGGTTTTCCTGTTCCACCACGGTGCCGCGCAGCCGACCGGAGCGTGGAGCGAAAAGGGGTGGACCGAGCTGGGCAAGGAAGTGCTGGACCGCTTTCACGACGCCTCCATCCTGCTCCCGTGGAGCACGGAAGCGGAGCGCGAGGCCGCGTGTTCCATCTCCGCCGCCGTCGGCCCCGGCTGCCGGGTGCTGGACCGCCTTTCCCTGAAGGGGCTGGTCGCCCTCTTGAAGAAGGTCGATCTCGTTGTGGGTGGGGACGCCGGGTTGGTGCAAATGGCCGCGGCCCTGGGAACCCCGACCGTTTCCTTCTACCGCGGCACCCTCGCCAAGAGGAGCGCGCCGCGCGGCGAGGGGCACGTCGCCCTGCAGTCCCCGATGCACTGCGCGGGCTGCCTGAGGGAACATTGCGACAAGGACGCCAAGTGCCGCGAGAGCATCAAGGTGGAGGCAATGCTCTCCGCCGTGCTGCGCCTGCTGGCGCCGTCGTGCGGGTAAAACTACCCCACCCCCTCCCTTGACGGGAGGGGGCAAGGGGGTGGGTGAAGCTGCAAGCAGTGGAAGACATGGCCAGTTCCCCCACCCCCTCACCCCCTCCCGCAAGGGGAGGGGGGATCCAACGCAGTTCTCCCCGGAATCCTCTGATGGCCCCCGCAAGGGGGGAGGGAGAAATAGGCAAAGAGGTTAATTCGGGCAAGGATGGCGGCAGACGCTGTCCTTGCTCGCTTTTTTGTGGCGTTTCTGCTATGTTGTGCGTTGTTTTGCCCGGAGCCCGTCTAAGGGTGAGGGAGCGATTCAGGCAACGAGGGGCGCGGCAGTGATCGTGCCACTGAAAAGATATTCATATAAATCATCAAGCGAGGGACGAACGTGTTAAAAAATCGCAGCATTCTGGTCACCGGTGGCACCGGGTCGTTTGGCAAGAAATTCGTGGAAACCATTCTCACGGCATGTCCGGAGATCGAGCGGGTGGTGGTCTACTCGCGCGACGAACTGAAGCAGTTCGAGATGTCGCAGCAGTTTTCCCACGACAAGTACAAGCAGATCCGCTACTTCATCGGCGACGTGCGTGACCGCGAGCGCCTCTCCAAGGCCATGGAAGGGATCGACATCGTGATCCACGCCGCGGCCCTGAAGCAGGTCCCGGCCTGCGAGTACAACCCGTTCGAGGCGATCAAGACCAACATCCACGGGGCCCAGAACGTGATCGAGTCGGCCATCGAGCGCGGCGTGAAGCAGGTGGTCGCCCTCTCCACGGACAAGGCCGCCGCCCCGATCAACCTCTACGGCGCCACCAAGCTCTGCTCCGACAAGCTCTTCGTCGCCGCCAACAACTTCAAAGGGAAGCACGACATCAAGTTCTCCGTGGTGCGTTACGGCAACGTCATGGGGAGCCGCGGTTCGGTCATCCCGTTCTTCATGAACAAGAGGAGCTCCGGCGTCCTCCCCATCACCGACGAGCGCATGACCCGCTTCAACATCACCCTCGAGGACGGCGTGAAGCTCGTGCTCTACGCGCTGGAGAACATGTGGGGGGGCGAGATCTTCGTGCCCAAGATCCCGAGCTACCGCATCAACGACATCGCCGAGGCGATCGGTCCCAACTGCAAGCGTGAGGTCGTCGGCATCCGCCCTGGCGAGAAGCTGCACGAAGAGATGATCACCATGACCGACGCCATCTCCACGGTCGAGTTCGAGAAGTACTTCGTCATCCTCCCCTCGATCCCGCTTTGGGACGTGGACAAGTTCGCCGCGGCCTTCAACGGCAAGCTGTGCCAGGACGGCTTCTGCTACAACTCCGGCACCAACAGCGAGTGGCTCAACGTCGAGGAACTGCGCGAGCTGATCAAGGCCCACGTCGATCCGAACTTCACCTACTAGGAGGCAGGGCGTGAAACAGGCACCGATCCCCTACGGCCGGCAGTCCATCTCCGAGGCCGACATCCAGGCGGTTGTTGACGTCCTTCGCTCCGACTGGCTCACGCAAGGGCCGTCCATCGAGCGCTTCGAGCAGGCGGTGGCGCAGTATTGCGGCGCGAAGTACGCGGTGGCAGTGAACAGCGCCACCTCCGCGCTGCACATCGCCTGCCTCGCCGCCGACCTCGGCGAGGGGGACACCCTCTGGACCACCCCCAACACCTTCGTCGCCTCGGCCAACTGTGGCCTGTACTGCGGCGCGGGCGTGGACTTCGTGGATATCGACCCGCGCACCTACAACCTGTCCGCGGCCGAGTTGGAAAAGAAGCTGGTCCAGGCCAAGGCGGCCGCTAAACTCCCCAAGGTGGTGATCCCGGTGCACTTCTCGGGGCAGCCCTGCGAGATGGAACGGATCGCCGCGCTCTCCCGCGAGTACGGCTTCTCGGTCATCGAGGACGCCTCCCACGCCATCGGCGGCAAGTACCAAGGGGAGGCGATCGGCGGCTGCCGCTTCTCCGACATGACCGTGTTCAGCTTCCACCCGGTGAAGATCATCACCACGGCGGAAGGGGGCATGGTGCTCACCAACCGCAAGGACCTCTACGATCGCCTGATCCGCCTGAGAAGCCACGGCATCACCCGCGACCCCGCCTTCATGGAGTGGGAGAGCGACGGCCCCTGGTATTACCAGCAGATCGAGCTCGGCTTCAACTACCGCATCACCGACCTGCAGGCCGCACTCGGCCTGTCCCAGATGACCCGCCTGGACGAGTTCGTGGCGGCGCGGCACCGCCTGGCGGCGCGCTACGACGAACTGCTGGCCCGGTTCCCGGTGGTCACCCCCTACCAACACGCCGACAGCTACTCGGGCCTTCACCTGTACGTGATCCGGCTCAAACTGGATCAGATCGGCAAGAGCCACCGCGAGGTGTTCGAGTCGCTGCGTGCGCAGGGGATCCTGGTCAACCTGCACTACATCCCGGTGCACACCCAGCCTTACTACCGGCGCCTGGGCTTTAAGCCCGGCGACTTCCCCGAGTCCGAGCGCTACTACGCCGAGGCGATCAGCCTCCCCATGTTCTCCAGCCTCTCCGACGAGCAGCAGGACCGGGTGGTCGCCGCGCTCAAAGAGGCGCTGTCGTGAACGTAGCCATCATCCCCGCCCGGGGCGGCAGCAAGCGCATCCCCCGCAAGAACATCAAGGAGTTCTGCGGCAAGCCGATGATCGCCTGGTCCATCGAGGCGGCGCTTGCCAGCGGCTGCTTCAGCCGGGTGCTGGTTTCCACCGACGACGCCGAGATCGCCGAGGTGGCGCGGAAGTTCGGGGCGGAGGTTCCCTTCCTGCGTCCTGCCGAGCTTAGCGACGACCACACCGGCACTATTCCCGTGATCCGGCACGCCGTCGAGTGGGTGGCGAACGAAGGGGAGCGCCCCGAGTACGCCTGTTGCATCTACGCCACCGCCCCCTTCGTGACCCCGGCCGATTTAAAGCGCGGCCTCGACCTGATCCGGGAGGCAGGCTGCTCCTACGCCTTCTCGGTCACCAGCTATCCCTTTCCGATCCAGCGCGCCATCCGTATCGACGGCAACGGCCGGGTCGGCATGTTCGACCCCGCCCAGTTCGGGACCCGCTCCCAGGACCTCGAAGAGGCCTTCCACGACGCGGGGCAGTTCTACTGGGGGAGCGCCGATGCCTGGATCGCCGAGGAGAAGATCTTTTCCGAAAAGGCGGTCTCCGTCCTTTTGCCGCGCCACCAGGTGCAGGACATCGACACCCTGGAAGACTGGCACCGGGCGGAGCTGATGTTCCGGGCCTGGCGCGGGCAGGCACAGTAAAAAATCATCGAGGTGACAGATGCGCCCTGAAGAGTTCAACCTGCGCCCCATCGAAGAGCGTGACCTGGACCTGGTCCTCTCCTGGCGCAACTCCGAGCGCGTGCGCTCCTACATGTACACCGACCATCTGATCGCTCCCGAAGAGCACCGGGCCTGGTTCGCCCGGACCCGCGACGCGGAATTCCCCGCCACCCTCATCTTCGAGTACCAGGGCCGGCCGGTCGGGCTGAAGAGCTTCAACCAGATCGACCGCCACTCCAACCGCTGCCACTGGGGCTTCTACCTGGGTGACGTGGAGCTGCCGCGCGGCTGCGGCACGGTGATGGGCTTTCTCGCGCAGGAGTACATCTTCGAGAAGCAGGGCTTCAGGAAGCTCTGCGCCGAGGCCTTCGCCTTCAATGACGGGAGCATCAAGTACCACACCCGCCTGGGCTTTGCGCAGGAAGGCCGCCTGGTGCAGCACGTGCTGAAGAACGGCCGCTACGAGGACGTGGTCGTTTTCGGCACTTTCAAAGAGAACTGGCTGGCCAACAAGGAAGCGTTGGCGGCAAAGATATTCCGGGAGGGCGCAGCACAATGAGTTCTATCCAGATCGGCGGCAGGTTCATCGGTCCCGACCACGCGCCGTTCATCATCGCGGAGATGTCGGGCAACCACAACCAGTCCCTGGAGCGGGCCCTGGAGATCGTCGAGGCCGCGGCAGCTTCCGGCGCGCACGCCCTGAAGCTGCAGACCTACACCGCCGACACCATGACGCTCGACATCAAGGAAGGGGAGTTCTTCATCGAGGACCCCAAGAGCCTCTGGAAAGGGCGCTCCCTCTACGACCTGTACCAGGAGGCGCACACTCCCTGGGAGTGGCATAAGCCGATCTTCGACCGCTGCCGCGAGCTGGGCCTCATCTGCTTCAGCACCCCCTTCGACGCGAGTTCCGTCGAGTTCCTGGAGGAGCTGGACGCGCCCTGCTACAAGATCGCTTCCTTCGAGAACACCGACCTGCCGCTGATCCGCAAGGTGGCGGCGACCGGGAAGCCGGTGATCATCTCCACCGGCATGGCGAGCCTGGCCGAGCTGGACGAAACCGTGCGCGCGGCGCGCGAGGCCGGCTGCCGCGACCTCGTGCTTTTGAAGTGCACCAGCACCTATCCGAGCACCCCGGAAAACACCAACGCGCGCACCATCCCGCACCTGAGAGACCTCTTCGACTGCGAAATCGGGCTTTCCGACCACTCCATGGGTGTCGGCGTCTCCGTGGCGGCGGTGGCCCTCGGCGCCACGGTGATCGAGAAGCACTTCACCCTGCGCCGTGCTGACGGCGGGGTCGATTCCACCTTCTCGCTGGAGCCGGAGGAACTGAAGAGCCTGGTGGTCGAGACCGAGCGCGCCTGGCAGTCGCTGGGGACCATCAGCTACGGGCCGACCGAGAAGGAGAAGAAGTCGCTGGTGTTCCGGCGCTCGCTCTACGTGGTCGAGGACGTCAAGGCGGGCGAGCCGTTCACGGAAAAGAACGTCCGCGCCATCAGGCCGGGCAACGGTCTCCCCACCAAGTACCTGGAGACCTTCCTAGGCAAGCGCGCGGCGGTCGATATCCGCAGGGGGACGCCACTCTCCTTCGACCTCCTGGGCGGGCTCTAGCACCGGTCATTTTTCCCTCTGCGGCATGGCGTCGCGGACGATGCAACTTTCAGAAAGGGTTTTGAGATTATGGCAATGAGGCTCCTGTGCGTCTCCACATCTAAGAACACTAGCGTGATCTTGCAGAAGATCATGGACCAGTACAAGGACGAGATCGAGTTCCTGCTGCATGTCGGCGACAAGGACTCCGATCTCAAGGCCTCGTCCATGACCAGGATGACGAGGACCAAGGCGGTCGGCAAGACCCATGTCATGGACGGGCAGAAGTTCAACGGCCTCTTGCACTCGGTGATCACCCGGGACGACTTCGAGAAGGACATCTCCATCTTCATCGACCACCTGCATCGCAGGGACGAAAAGTTCTGCTATAAATCTCATAATCTTGCCTGCATGCAGGATTACCTTGACTACTACTACATCCTGTTCGACGTCATGGCCGAGAAGGTGATCGAGAACAACATCACCCACATGCTGTTCTTCAACGTGCCGCACCTGGCCTACGACACGATCCTGTATCAGATCGGCAAGAGCCTCGGCCTGAAGATCGTGATCGTGACCCAGTCGCTGTTCCCGAACAAGTACTTCTCCATGCCCTCCATGGACGCCTACGGCGGCTTCGAACCGAAGCAGCACCAGGCGCCGCCGGCGCACATCGAGAAGAACAAGGAAATCGATCTCTTCTACATGAAGAACGTGAAGCAGGAGCAGGGGCAGACCGGGAAGATCACGACCAAGGCCATCGGCCACATCCTCTCCTTCCTGGCCATCAAGAAACCGTCGTACCTGTTGAACCCCGTCAAGCTGTACGACATCCTGAAGCGCACCAACGACATCTACCGGCGGCTCCCCAAGTGGCGCGACCCGTTCGCACGGTTTTTCCATGTCAACGAGCTGGAGTATTTCGAGCACATCATCCAGTACGAGAAGGCGGAGTACGACCTGGACGTCCCCTTCGTCTACTTCCCGCTGCAACTGCAGCCGGAGATGACCACCTCGGCGCTGGGCGGCTACTTCAGGGACCAGGCGCTCGCCATCGAATGCCTGGCCAGCATCCTGCCGGAGAACGTGAAGATCTACGTCAAGGAGAACCCGAAGCAGGGAGCCTACAACAGGGGACCGCTCTTCTACCACCGCCTGCGCCGCATCAAGAACGTGGTGATTCTCCCCTCGTTCGCCAACACCCACACCCTGACCGACCGTTCCCTCTTCGTCTGCACCATCACCGGGACCGTGGGCTGGGAGGCGCTCATCAAGGGGAAGAAGGCCCTCATCTTCGGCAACACCTGGTACCAGTCCTTCCCCGGCGTGTTCAAGTACGGGGACGCCACCAGCTATGACGAGATCGTCAATTACAAGATAGACCATGCCGAACTGGAGCAGGCCTTCGGCGCGTTGCTCTCCAAGTGCCACGACGGCGTGGTGGACCGGCACTACACCAAGCTGGTCCCCGATTACAACGCCGAGAAGAACGACGAAGGGGTCTGCCCGCTCCTGATGGACCTCCTGAGGGGCAAGGGCGAGTTCACCTTCACCCCCCGCCTCGGGTAGGGCGGAAACAGGCGCCGCCGCTCCGTGAGCGCGGGCGCTTGGATGCCCAAAGCCGGCGCCGGATGCCGGCCTCCTGTTGCAGCCAGTACATATGTGCCATTCCAGAAATCTGGCCGCCCCCCGCGGCATAGGAGGAATCATGAGGAAGATGCTGGTTACCGGTGCCGCCGGTTTCATCGGCTTTCACCTGAGCAAGAGACTTTTGGCCGCCGGCGTCGAAGTGGTCGGTCTCGACAACCTGAACGACTACTACGACGTCAACCTCAAATACGGACGCTTGAAGCAGCTGGAAGAGACCCCCGGTTTCCGCTTCGTCAAGATGGAGCTCTCCGACCGCGACGGGATGGCGGATCTCTTCAAGCGCGAGCAGTTCGACGTGGTGGTGAACCTCGCCGCCCAGGCCGGGGTGCGCTACTCCCTGATCAATCCCTACGCTTACGTGGACAGCAACCTCTCCGGCTTCATGAACATCCTGGAAGGGTGCCGCCATAACGGCGTCAAGCACCTGGTCTACGCCTCCTCCAGCTCCGTGTACGGCGCCAACACCGTCATGCCCTTCTCCGTGCACCACAACGTGGATCACCCGGTCTCGCTCTACGCCGCCACCAAGAAGGCCAACGAGCTGATGGCCCATACCTACTCGAGCTTGTACGGTATCCCCACCACCGGCCTGCGCTTCTTCACCGTGTACGGACCCTGGGGGCGGCCGGACATGGCGCTCTTTTTGTTCACCAAAGCGATACTCGAGGGACGTCCCATCGACGTCTTCAACTACGGGAAGATGCAGCGCGACTTCACCTTTGTCGACGACATCGTCGAGGGTGTCACCCGCGTCATCGACAACGTGCCGGCCAAGGACTCCACCTGGAGCGGCGCCCATCCCGACCCGGGCACCAGCTACGCGCCGTACAAGATCTACAACATCGGCAACAACAACCCGGTCGAGCTTTTGAGGTTCATCGAGGTGCTGGAAAAGGCGCTGGGCAAGGAAGCGCAGAAGAACCTGCTTCCGATCCAGGCCGGCGACGTTCCGGCCACCTATGCCGACGTGGACGACCTGATGCGGGACGTCGGTTTCCGCCCCGCCACCTCCATCGAGGACGGCATCAACCGCTTCGTCGCCTGGTACCGCGAGTTCTACGGGCTTTAATACCTCCCGCTCCTCCCCCCAGCGGGGGGAGGTTGGGAGGGGGGTGCTCTGATTTCCCCCTCCCTGTCCCTCCCCCTCCAGGGGAGGGGACGACGCTGCCTCAGCATCATCAAGAGCCAATCTCATCAAAGCTGCAGAAAGGATCGCTGTGAAATACCGGCCACTCGATTTTTCTGGTGTCAGCACCTACCCGATAGCGTCCCGTAAGAACAAGATGAACGTGCAGGAGCACTTCGCCAAGCCGGTCAAGCCCGGCATGACCGTCGCAGAGCTTTTGGCCGCCATGCCCGATCAGCTTGGTTCCCAGGCGTTGAACGGCGTCATCGACGCCGTCGTCGCCGCCCGCGCCAAGGGGAAACCCGTGGTGTTGGCCATGGGCGGGCACGTCATCAAGTGCGGCCTCCAGCCCGTGCTCAAGTCTCTCATCGACGCCGACGTGATCACCGCCGTGGCCTTGAACGGCTCCGGTTCCATCCACGACTTCGAGATCGCCCTGATTGGCGCCACCAGCGAGGACGTCGGCGCCGTCCTGCATGCCGGGAATTTCGGTATGGCCGAGGAGACCGGCGCCCAGATCAACGAGGCCCTGAAGCAGGGCGTAGCAAAGGGGCTCGGGCACGGCGAATCGCTGGGGCGGATGATCCTCGAGCGTGGCCTGCCCTATCGAGAGCAGAGCCTGATGGCCGCGTGCGTTCAGAAAGGGATTCCGGTCACCGTGCACGTTGCCATCGGTACCGACATTACCCATCAGCATCCCTCCGCCGACGGCGCCGTTTTGGGCGCCGCGAGCTTCACAGATTTCCGGATTTTCACCTCCGTCGTTTCCGAGCTGGGAGACGGCGGCGTCTATCTCAACATCGGCAGTGCCGTCTTGTTGCCCGAAGTGTTCCTGAAGGCCCTCTCCATCGCGCAGAACTTGGGGCACCACGTCGACCGGTTCACCACCGCCAATTTCGACATGCAGCAGCACTACCGGCCGCTCACCAACGTGGTCAAGCGTCCCACCTCCGGCGCCAGCCGCGGCTACACCGTCACCGGGCATCACGAGATCATGCTGCCGCTGTTGGCAGCAGCAATACTCGACAGAATCTAAGGCCGTTCAACGTTCAACGTTCGACGTTAACTTCTACACTGCTTTACCTGTACCGGAGGTGGCGACGTGAGAATACAGCGGTTCGAAGATGTTGATTCGTGGAAAGAAGCACGGCTGTTGGTGAGCGAAGTCTACCAACACCTTGGCGGGTGTAGGGACTACGGATTTCGTGACCAGATCCAAAGAGCTGCCGTTTCGGTGATGTCCAACATTGCAGAAGGATTTGATCGAGGAGTAACAAAGAGTTCATCCAGTATCTCATAATCTCTCGTGGGTCTCTCTCGGAAGTCA
This sequence comes from Geomonas oryzisoli, assembly GCF_018986915.1. Taxonomy (NCBI): domain Bacteria; kingdom Pseudomonadati; phylum Thermodesulfobacteriota; class Desulfuromonadia; order Geobacterales; family Geobacteraceae; genus Geomonas; species Geomonas oryzisoli. Next base: position 3,641,565 of record NZ_CP076723.1, on the reverse strand, counting down.
AAAGCCTCGCGTATGCGGGACTCGATATCGGTCATCTTGATCAAAAGAATTTCGAAACGGTGATGAAGCGGTGCAACAGAATAAGCAATATTTTAAACGGGTTTATCAGGTTCCTGAAAAGCAGCCAGCGTAAGGCCTAGACTTGGCTTAGCCCTTTTTTTACTGGTACAACGTATTTTTGCAGTAAAACTTTAGCCAAAGATGCCGATTGAACATTGAACGTTGAACGTTGAACGGCTTTAGGAGACTGCATGGATAGACGTGAAGTAGAATCCTTTTTCGAACGCGCCGCGACCGTGCGCGCCCTGGTCGTCGGCGACCTGATGCTGGACGAATACCTCTGGGGACGCGCGGAACGGATCTCGCCGGAGGCGCCGGTGCAGGTGGTCGAGGTGGCGCGCGAGGACCTGCGCCTGGGTGGCGCGGGTAACGTGGTCAACAACCTCGCGGCCCTTGGCTGCCGGGTCGCGGTCGGCTCGGTGATCGGCACGGACGAAAACGGCCAACTCCTGCGCCACGCCCTGGAGGAAAAAGGGACGGATGTGGACGGGCTGGTCGAGGACCCCGAGCGGACCACCAGCAAGAAAACCCGCGTCATCGCCGCCAACCAGCAGATCGTCCGCATCGACCGGGAGATGCGCTCGTCGATCGGCGCCGCCAGCGAGAAGGCGCTGCTCGATTACCTCCTCACCCACCTCCGCGAATTCGACGTGGTGGTGGTCTCGGACTACCTGAAGGGGGTACTGACGCCGACGCTCCTCGCCGCGCTCTGCCGCAAGGGACGGGAGCTCGGTGTGCCGGTGGTGGTCGATCCCAAGGGGGACGACTTCGCCAAGTACTGCGGCGCCACCGTGCTCACCCCCAACCGCAAGGAGGCCGAGGTCGCCTCGGGGATCGCCATCACGGACCAGGCCTCGCTGGAACTCTCCGCTGCCAAGATTCTCGCCAATCTGGAGCTCGACGCCCTCCTCATCACCCGCAGCGAGGCCGGGATGTCGCTCTTCCCGGCCCGGGGGGAGGCGGTGCACATCCCGACCGTGGCCCGCGAGGTGTACGACGTGACGGGCGCCGGCGACACGGTGATCTCGGTTCTCTCGCTCGGGCTTGCCTGCGGGCTGACGCTCGCGGACGCGGCCTGGGTGGCCAACGTGGCCGCCGGCATCGTGGTCGGCAAGCTGGGGACTTCGACAGTTTCCCCGCGCGAGATCATCGCGGAGGTCGGCCACTCGCTCGGCGACAGCGACTCCAAGATCAAGAACCCCGACGTCCTCGTCCACCTCGTGGCCCGGGAGCGCGCACGCGGCAAAAAGGTCGTCTTCACCAACGGCTGCTTCGACCTGTTGCACGTGGGGCACGTGAAGTACCTGCAAAAGGCCCGGGAGCTGGGCGACATCCTGGTGGTGGGGCTCAATACCGACAACTCGGTGCGCCGGCTCAAGGGGGAGGGGAGGCCGCTCATCGAGGAGAAGGAGCGGGCCCACATCCTGGCGGCCCTGGGGTGCGTCGACTACGTGGTGCTCTTCGACGAGGACACCCCGCTCGCGTTGATCGAAGCGCTCCGCCCGGCCATCCTGGTCAAGGGGGGGGACTACAGCGTGGACCAGGTGGTCGGGCGCGAACTGGTGGAATCCATGGGAGGACGGGTCGCGCTGATCGAGTTCGTCGACGGACGTTCCACCAGTCGCATCATCGACAAGATCCTCTCCTCCAAATAAAATTTCGGCGCTGGTTGTCATCCCACCGCCGCGTGCTATTCATATTGGATCAAATCTAACGGAGGCCTCATGAAGAAGGCATTTATCACCGGAATCACCGGTCAGGATGGTTCCTACCTCGCCGAACTTCTGCTTTCCAAGGGGTACGAGGTGCACGGCATGATCCGCCGCTCCTCCTCCTTCAATACCGGCCGCATCGATCACATCTACCGTGACCCCCACGAAGCGGACACGCGGCTGTTCCTCCATTACGGCGACCTCAACGATGCCAGCTCGATCAACCGCCTGCTGCGCGAGATCCATCCCCACGAGATCTACAACCTGGGTGCCCAGAGCCACGTGCGCGTCTCCTTCGACGTTCCGGAGTACACCGGCGAGGTGGATGCCCTCGGGGCGGTGCGCCTCCTGGAGGGGATCCAGGAAGCGGGGATCACGACCCGCTTCTACCAGGCCTCCTCTTCCGAGCTCTACGGCAAGGTGCTGGAGACGCCGCAGAGGGAGACCACTCCCTTCTACCCGCGCTCCCCCTACGCCTGCGCCAAGGCCTACGCCTTCTACATCACGGTGAACTACCGTGAAAGCTACAACATGTTCGCCTGCAACGGCATCCTGTTCAACCACGAGTCCCCGCGCCGCGGCGAGACCTTCGTGACCAGGAAGATCACCCGGGCGGCCGCACGCATGAAGCTCGGGCTGCAGGACCGGCTCTACCTGGGCAACCTGGAGGCGAAGAGGGACTGGGGCTTCGCGGGCGACTACGTCGAGGCGATGTGGCGCATGCTCCAGGCGGACCGCCCCGACGACTACGTGGTGGCCACCGGCGAGACCCACAGCGTCAGGGAATTCGCCGAGCAGGTCTTCGGCAGTCTCGGCATGGAGCTCGCGTGGAAGGGGGAGGGGGAACGGGAGCAGGGGGTCGACGTCAAGACCGGCAAGGTGCTGATCGAGATCGACCCGCGCTACTTCCGCCCGGCCGAGGTCGACCTGCTTTTGGGGGACGCCACCAAGGCCAGGCGCGAGCTCGGCTGGGAGCCGAAGACGAGCTTTAGGCAGCTGGTCAAGATGATGACCGACTCCGACCTCGCCATCGCGGAACGGGAGCTCAGAGCCGATGGAAAATGACGCCAAGATCTTCGTAGCCGGACACCGCGGCCTGGTCGGCTCCGCCCTGGTGCGGGAGCTGGAGCGCCGGGGGTACAACAACCTGGTCCTGCGCAAGAGCTCCGAGCTCGACCTGCGTGACCAGGCGGCGACGCGAGCCTTTTTCGAGTCGGAGCGTCCGGAGTACGTGTTCCTGGCGGCGGCCAAGGTGGGCGGCATCGTCGCCAACAACAGCTTCCCCGCCGACTTCATCTACGACAACCTGATGATCCAGAACAACGTGCTGCACTCAAGCTACCTGGCCGGGGTCAAGAAACTGCTGCTGTTGGGCTCCACCTGCATCTATCCCAGGCTCGCCCCGCAGCCGATCAAGGAGGAGGCCCTGCTCACCGGGCCGCTCGAGCCGACCAACGAGCCCTACGCCATCGCCAAGATCGCCGGCATCAAGATGTGCCAGTCCTACAATCGCCAGTACGGGACCCGGTTCATCTGCGCCATGCCCACCAATCTCTACGGCCCCAACGACAACTTCGACCTCACCACCTCCCATGTGCTCCCCGCCCTCATCCGCAGGTTCCACGAGGCCAAGGTGGCCGGGGCGACGACCGTCACCATCTGGGGGACCGGCACCCCCTACCGCGAGTTCGTCCACGTTGACGACGTCGCCGGCGCCTCCTTGTTCCTGATGCAGCAGTACGAGGGGGGGGACCCGGTGAACGTCGGCAGCGGCCAAGAGCTCACCATCGCCGACTTGGCCCACAGGATCGCCGCGGTGGTCGGATTTGTCGGCGAGATCCTCTACGACAAATCCAAGCCCGACGGCACCCCCAGAAAGCTCTGCGATGTGAGTCGCATTCACGAGCTGGGGTGGCGGCATAAAATCGAGCTCGACCAGGGGCTCGCCGACACCTACGCCTGGTACCTCGCCAACCGCTGCTGACACTGTATCTTCTTCCGACAGGTCCAAGCGCCGCCGGCCCGTTTTTCAGCTCGGGGCAGGCGGCGCATTTAAGCCCCCGGATTCTCATGAATAACTCCGCCAACCGACATTCTGCGCCTTCTTCAATCTTTGTGCCAAAATTTTAGAAGCGCACTAAAATGCGCTTTACAGTGAATTTTTTAGATGCTATACTTCCTGCGAAATCATGCATAACTTCAATAATTTCAAGCGATTCCTCGGCGTCCTGGCAGTAGTAGCCTCCCTGTTAGTGATTGCCACCATAGTCTTCCGTATGCAGCAGGAAGTGGCCCCGAAACTGTCGGTGCGCAAGCTTCCTCTCCAGGTGGATGTTTCCCTGCACAAGTTCCATTACACGGAAACCAAACAGGGGATCAAGCGTTGGGAGTTGACGGCCGATCGTGCCGACTATAACAAGCAGGCCGACATCTCCTACCTCTCCGGCGTGCAGATGGTGGTGCACGGGGCCGGTGGGCTCGGCGAACTGCTGATCACGGCGGACCGGGGTGAATATAATAACGGGACCCGGGACATCGCCCTCATCGGCAACGTGCGGGGGAAAAGCAATAAGGGGTACGGTTTCTCGGCTCCTCGCGTCAACTACGTCGCGGCGCGCAGCATGCTGCAGACCTCGGAGCGGGCCAGATTGACGGACATCGGAAGCGAACTGGAAGGGACAGGTATGGAGTACTACACGCAGACTCGGAAGTTCAGGTTGTTGAAGGACGTAAGCGCCGTGTACCGGCAGGGGGGAAAGTGATGCGCCGTATCGTCTCCTGTCTCGCGCTGCTGCTTGCCTTGGCCACTGCGGGCTACGCCGCGCAGGGCGGCAACAACAAAGAGCCTTTAAAGATAAAGTCGGACACGCTCAATACCGATAACGAGAAGAAGACCGCGACCTTCGAGGGGAAGGTGGTCGCCCGTCAGGGAGACATGACCCTGTACACGGACCGCCTGGTGGTCACCTACAGCGGCCCCAACAACGAGGTGTCGCAGGTCGAGGCGTTCGGCAACGTGCGCATCGTACAGGAAGAGCGCCAGGCTACCGGCGCCCACGGGATCTACGATCCCAAGCAGGCGCGCATCATCCTGGACGGCAACCCCAAGGTGGTTTCGGGCGAGGACGTGGTGACCGGCAGGATCATCACCTACTACGTCAACGAGCAGAAGAGCGTGGTTACCAGCGGCCCCAAGGAGCGGGTGGAAGCGGTCATCCATCCGGGAGGGAAGAATGTCGGTGCCAAACCGTAGCACCCTCTACACCAAGGGGCTTCAGAAGGGTTTCAACAAGCGCATGGTGGTGAAGGGGGTGGACCTCGAGATCTCCTCGGGAGAGGTGATCGGGCTCCTGGGCCCCAACGGCGCCGGCAAGACCACCACCTTCTACATGGTGGTGGGGCTGACCCGTCCCGACCAGGGGCAGGTCTTCCTGGACGGCGAACCGATCACGGGACTTCCCATGTACCAGAGGGCGCGCCGGGGCATCAGCTACCTGCCGCAGGAGCCGTCGGTGTTCCGGCGTCTCACCGTGAAGGACAACCTCCTCGCCGTGCTGGAAACCATGGAGCTCGAGCCGGTGCGGCGCCGGGAGCGGGTGGAGGAACTGCTGGCTGAGTTCCGCATCGAGCACATCGCCGGCAGCCGCGGTTACGCGCTTTCCGGCGGGGAACGGCGCCGGGTCGAGATCGCCCGGGCGCTGGCCACCGATCCCAGCTTCATACTGCTCGACGAGCCCTTCGCCGGCATCGACCCCATCGCGGTGATCGATATCCAGAACATCATCACGGCGCTGAAGGGGAAGGGGCTCGGGGTGCTGATCTCGGACCACAACGTGCGCGAGACCCTGGGCGTGTGCGACAAGGCGTACATCATGAACGCCGGCGAGGTCCTCGAATTCGGCGACCCGGTCCAGATTTCCCAGAGCAAGAAGGCCCGGGAAATCTATCTGGGGGACAAGTTCAGGCTGTAAAGAAAAAAGACGTTCTACGTTCTAGGTTCTACGTTCTACGTTAAAATGCAAAGCACAGTCGCCAAAGTTCGTGGCTTGCGCTATAATGAGAACAAAGAGAACAGCAGCTCCATGAACATCAGAACGTTCCATTCTCACACAGCTCGTACAAGCACCAATTACACGGTCTGTCAGCAGGTTTCCGGCTTTTAACGTAGAACATAGAACGTAGAACGTAGAACAGGTTTCAAGGTTTTAGGTTTTTAAGCGGTTTTCAAGGGTTTGTGAGGACTTATGGCAATTGAGATGCGCCAGCAGATGAAAATGAGTCAGCAACTGGTGATGACCCCCCAGTTGCAGCAGGCCATCAAGCTGCTTCAGCTCTCCCGGCTGGAGCTGCAGGACGTAGTGCGGCAGGAACTCGAGGAAAACCCCATCCTGGACGAGGTGATCGAACAGGAGGAGATCCGCGAGCCCGAGCAGCTCGAACTGCGCGAGAAGGAGGCGGAGCCGGAAAGTTCCGCCAGCGACTTCCAGGAAGTCCGTGCCGGCGAAGAGACCCGCGAAGCCGACTGGGACTCCTACATCGACGGCTACAACTACAGTTCCGGCGAGCAGTACTACGACGACGAGGACCGTCCCTCCTTTGAAAACCTCCTCACCAAGAAATCCACCCTGTTCGACCACCTGCTCTGGCAGTTGAGCCTGACCCGTCTCACCGACCGGGAGATGGCGGTCGGGGCCGAGATCATCGGCAATATCGACGAGGACGGCTACCTGCGTGCCAGCATGGAGGACATCGCCTCGGCCTGCGTCCAGGCGAGCCCCTTCAGCGAAGAGGTCCTGGAGTGGTCCGGCCTTTCCGCCGACGCACCCGAGGAGCAGTTGACCGAAGCGGCCGACGGCTTCGCCGCAAGCGTGCTGTCCCCGCTGGTCGAGGGGGTTCTGAAGCGGATCCAGGAGTTCGACCCGGTAGGCGTGGGCGCGCGCGACCTGCGCGAGTGCCTGCTGATCCAGGTGGCGAGCCTGGGGATGTCCGGGAGCCTGGTCGAGGCGCTTTTGCGCGACCACCTGAAGGACCTGGAGAGCCACAAGTACAAGCAGGCGGCCAAGGTGCTCGGCGTGGACGTGAACGACATCCTGGCGGCGACCCGGATCATCGCCGAGCTCGATCCCAAGCCGGGGCGGGTCTTTGGCAGCGACGACGTGCAGTACATCTCCGCCGACATCTTCGTGCACAAGGTGGGGGACGAGTACGTGGTGATGTTGAACGACGAGGGAATGCCCAACCTCAGGATCAACCCGATCTACGCCCCCGATACCAAGAGCACCCGCCAGGTGGACAAGGTGGCCGAGGACTACATCGGCGAGAAGATGCGCTCCGCCATCTGGCTCATCAAGAGCATCCAGCAGCGCCAGCGCACCATCTTCAAGGTGGCGAAAAGCATCGTGAAGTTCCAGCGCGACTTCCTGGACCGCGGCATCGAGCACCTGCGCCCGCTGGTGTTGCGCGACATCGCCGAGGACATCGGCATGCACGAGTCCACCATCAGCCGCGTCACCACCAACAAGTACATGCAGACCCCCCAGGGGCTCTTCGAGCTGAAGTACTTCTTCAACTCGGGCATCTCCACCGGCGAGGGGGATTTCATCGCTTCCGAGAGCGTCAAGAGCAAGATCAAGGAGCTGGTCGACAACGAGGACCCCAAGCGCCCCTACTCGGACCAGCGCCTGGCGGAGCTCCTGTCCGACCACAACATCGTGATCGCCCGGCGCACCGTCACCAAGTACCGCGAGATGCTCCGCATCGGCTCGTCCTCGGAGCGCAAGAAGCATTTCTAAACGCGGACACCGCCTGCGGCGGGCGCTTCGCGTGTATTGACAATAAAGGGAGGTACTTCGTATGCAGATAACCACGACTTTCAGGCACATGGAACCGAGCGAAGCACTTAAGAGCTACGCAGAGGAGAAGCTGGACCGGGTTAAGAAATATATAGACGAGCCGATTGTCGTCCAGGTATTTTTGACCGTTGAGAAGATCCGCCACATGGCCGAGGTGACCATCAACGCCAAGGGGATCACCATCAAGGCCGCGGAAGAGACCAACGACATGTACGCCTCCATCGACGCCGTATCGGACAAGATCGAGCGTCAGCTGCGCCGCTTCAAGGAGCGCATCAAGGCCCACAAGCCGGCCTCCGACGCACGCGAGCGCCAGGTGCAGAAGGCGATCGTCCAGGCCCAGGGGATCGAGGAAGGGACCCAGGCCCCGGTCATCATCAAGACCAAGAGCTTCACCATGAAACCGATGTCCGTCGAAGAGGCGGTGATGCAGATGGAACTTCTGCACAAGGACTTCCTGGTCTACACCGAGTCCTCCACCGAGACCATCAACGTGGTGTACCGCAGGAAGGACGGCAACTACGGCCTGATCTCCCCGGAGAACCCGTAACGCTCTTTTGAGCTGAAAAAAGGACCCGGAGCCCCAGTCCCGGGTTGAAAAAGCGGATGGGAGGCGTCCCCGTGGCGCCTCCCATCGTGATAACGGCCCCTTCTGGGGCTGTTCGCGTGCACGGGGGAAAGGTCGCAGCATTGACAAGCATGAGCCTCAGCATCAAGGACCTGTTGGAAGACAAGGCTTACGGCCTGGACCTGCAGCTTCTGTGCGGTGAAGAGGGCCTCTCTAACCGGCTCTACAGCTCCCGCATCCAAAAACCCGGCCTGGCCCTTACCGGCTACACGGAGCACCTGCATCCGGACCGGGTCCAGGTACTGGGCAACACCGAGATCTCCTACTTAAGCCAGATCCCCGAGGAGGTCGGCGCACGGCACATCGAGAAGCTCTGCAGCTACCCCATCGCGTGCTTCATCGTCACCAAGGGGCTGGACCCCCCGGAGTTCCTGAAGCGTTCAGCAGAGGCCGCCGGGATCCCGCTGCTGGTGACCCACCACCAGTCCTCCACCTTCATCAGCCTGATCACCAAGTTCCTCGAAGAGAGCCTGCTCCCCTCGACCCACATCCACGGCGTGCTGGTCGACGTCCTTGGGGTCGGCGTGCTCCTGTTGGGCAAGAGCGGCATCGGCAAGAGCGAGTGCGCCCTGGACCTCGTTATCCGTGGGCATCGCCTGGTGGCCGACGACGTGATCCACATCAAGAAGAAGATGCCGGCGGCGCTGGTGGGTCAGGCGGGGGAGACCATCCAGTACCACATGGAGATCCGCGGCCTGGGGATCATCAACATCAAGGACCTGTACGGGGTCTCCTCCATCCGCGAGAAGAAGATCATCGACATGGTGCTGGAGCTCATGGAGTGGGACGCGAACCAGGAGTACGAGCGGCTGGGGATCGACGAGCCGGTGAAGACCATCCTGGGCGTGGACCTGCCGCACGTGAAGATACCGGTCCGCCCGGGGCGGAACCTGACCTCGATCATCGAGGTCGCGGCCAGGAACTTCCTTTTGAAGGGGATGGGATACCATTCCGCCCGGGAGTTCCACGAAAAGCTCCTGGCCCGCCTTGAGTTCCGTCCCCTGGGCAACGAGGTGGAATAGCATGCGCATCGTCATCATAACCGGCCTGTCAGGCTCGGGAAAATCGACGGCGGTGAAGGCGCTGGAGGACGAAGGGTTCTTCTGCCTGGACAACCTGCCGGTCTCCCTGGTGAGCACCTTCATCGAACTGGTGGAGCACTCCCGCGAGGACATCAAGGACGTGGCGCTGGTGATGGACATCAGGAGCCGCGACTTCATCAAGGGGTACGACCAGGTGTTTCAGGCCATCTCCTCGGCCGGGCACAGCGTCAAGATCTTCTATTTCGACGCCACCGACGAGGTGCTGATCCGACGCTTCTCCGAGACCAGGCGCCGCCATCCCGCCCTGGAAGGGGCGAGCGTCCCCGACGGCATCCGCTTCGAGCGCGACCAGCTGGCGGGGCTGCGGCGCATCGCCACCGCGATCATCGACACCTCCGAGATGAACGTACACCGCCTGAAAGAGGTGGTGATCGGCTTGGTGAAGGGGGGCGAGGGAGCACTGGAGATGCAGGTGAACCTGCAGTCCTTCGGCTTTCGCTACGGACTCCCCCTGGAGAGCGACCTGGTCATGGACGTGCGCTTTCTCCCCAACCCGTACTTCGTGGCGGAACTGCGCCCCTATTCCGGCCTGGAGCCGGGGGTGCGCGACTACGTACTGAAGCAGAAGGAGACCGTGGTGTTCCTGGAGCGTTTCCGGGACATGCTGGAATTCCTGCTGCCCGGGTACCGCAGGGAAGGGAAGTCCTACCTGTCGGTTTCCATCGGCTGCACCGGCGGCAGGCACCGCTCGGTGGCCATCGCAGAAGAGCTGTACCACTACTTCCGGCAGCGGAACGTGAACATAAAAATCTCTCACAGGGATATAGAGAAGGGGCTGGGATGATAGGACTGCTTTTGGTAGCACATGCCGGCGTGGCCAGTGAGCTTCTGACCGCGGCGGAGATGATAGTAGGAAAGTTGGAACTGGCCGAGGCGGTGGGCATCGCCCACGACGCGTCGGCTGCGGACGTCATGGCCGCCATCAAGGACGCGGTGTCCCGCGTCTCCGGAGACGGCGCCATCATCATGACCGACATGTTCGGCGGCACTCCCTCCAACATGAGCATCTCGTTTTTGCAGGAAGGCAAGGTCGAGGTGCTTACCGGCGTGAACCTCCCGATGCTGATCCGCTTCACCCAGGAGCGCAACCGCTGCAGCGTCGGCGAACTGGCTCTGAAGCTCAAGGAGAGCGCCCAGGAAGGGATCACGGTAGCCGGGGATTTCCTCAAAAAGTAATCCGATTAGTGACAATCTTCCGCTGGTAAAAGTCCCCCTTTCCGAAGGGGGATTTAGGGGGATTTGCTTAAGGTTCGGAAAGGCAAATCCCCCCCCGCCCCCCCTTCGCAAAGGGGGGAGTGGGAGGTAGTGGAAGATCGTCGCCAATCGGGAAAAGCAATAAAAGGCGGGCGAGTGCACATATGATCGAAGGCCAATTCGTAATACCGAACAAGTTGGGTCTGCATGCCAGGGCCTCCGCGCTCCTGGTGAAGACCTCCAGCGGTTTCTCCTCCGAGATCAGGATCGAGCGGGAGGGGGTCGAGGTGAACGGCAAGAGCATCATGGGGATCATGATGCTGGCGGCCGCCAAGGGGAGCACCGTCACCCTCAAGGTCGAGGGGGCGGACGAGGTCGAGGCCTACGCCGCGATCGGGGAGCTGATCCGGAATGGATTCGGAGAAGAGTGAGTCGAGACAGCTGAAGGGGATCGGCGCCTCCTCGGGGATCGCCATCGGCCAGGTGCGCATCACCGACCGGCGCCGCGTCGCGGTTACCGAGGTGCTGGTGGCCAACGAGGAGATCCCGGGGGAGCTGGAGCGTTTCAGCGGGGCCATCGAGCGGGCCAAGGGGGAGCTCTTTGCCCTGCGCGAGCAGCTCTCCAGCACCCACGGCCCCGAGCACCTCTGCGTCATCGACGCCCATCTGATGCTCCTGGACGATACCATGCTGGTCGGCGAGACCACCCAGTACATCGAGCGGCTCGGCATCAACGCCGAGGGGGCCCTGAAACGGACCCTCGGGCGCTTCAAGGCCTTCTTCGACGGGGTGGACGACGAGTACCTGCGCGAGCGCGGCGGCGACGTGGAGACCGTGATCGAGCGCGTGCTCAGGCACATGGTGGGGCAGAAGCAGGAGCCCATCGACAACATCGAGGGGAAGGTGATCGTGGTGGCCCACGACCTCTCCCCGGCCGACATCCTGCAGATCGACAAGAGCAAGGTGATCGGTTTCATCACCGACCTGGGGGGGAAGACCTCCCACTCCTCCATCCTGGCCCGCGCCTTCGAGATCCCTGCCGTGGTGGGGCTGGAGCGGGTGACCACGGAGGTCCGCGAAGGGGACACCCTGATCATCGACGGTTCCAGCGGCGTGGTCATTATCAACCCGGGGGCGGAGGAGTTCAGGGAGTACCTGCAGAAGAAGCAGCGCTACGAGTACGTGGAGCGGGAACTGCTGAAGCTGCGTGACCTGCCGGCCCAGACCCTGGACGGACACCGCATGCGCCTCAAGGGGAACGTTGAGTTCATCGAGGAGGTCGCCTCGGTGCACAAGCACGGCGGCGAGGGGATCGGGCTGTACCGCACCGAGATGCTCTTTTTCAACCGCAGCAAGCTGCCGACCGAAGAGGAGCAGTTCGAGGCGTACTCGGCGCTGGTGAAGAAGATGGCGCCCCAGCCGGTGACCATCAGGACGCTCGACATCGGCGGGGACAAGTGCCTCACCGACCTCGACCTCTCCGACGAGATGAACCCGGCGCTGGGGGTGCGGGCCATCCGCCTGTCGCTGCGCCAGCCCGAGGCCTTCAAGGCCCAGCTGCGTGCCATCCTGAGGGCGAGCGCCTTCGGCGAGGTGAAGCTCTTCTTCCCCATGGTTTCCGGCGTGGCCGAAGTGCGTGCCGCCAAGGCGCTTCTGGAGCAGGTGAAGGAGGAACTGCGCGGCAGACACCCCTTCGACGAGAAGGTGCAGGTCGGCATCATGATCGAGATACCGTCCGCCGTGGTCATCGCCGACCTTTTGGCGGCGGAGGTCGACTTCTTCAGCGTCGGCACCAACGACCTGATCCAGTACACGCTGGCCATCGACCGCACCAACGAACACCTCTCCGCACTGTTCCAGCCGCTGCACCCGGCGGTGCTCAGGTCACTGAAGGCCATCGCCGATGCCGCCCACGCGGCGGGGATCGACGCCTGCATCTGCGGCGAGATGGCCGGCGACCCCGAATACCTTCCCATCCTCCTGGGGCTTGGTTACGACGAGCTGTCCATGAACGCGGTCTCCATCCCGCGCGTCAAGAAGATCCTGCGCCGCTGCACCGTGCAGGAAGCGCGCGAGGTGGCCCTGAAGGCGTTGAGCTTTTGCACAGCGGCCGAGGCGGACGCCTACCTGAAGGGGGAGATCGCCGCCCGTTTCTCCGAGAGCTTCGACTAGAAGGCATTCTGCCGCGTGAGCGCCTGCAGCGCGAGCTCGACGGCCAGAGCCAGCCGCTTCCCCGCCCTGCGCGAATTTCCCGCCAGTCTGATCAGTTGCGGAATCAACAACGGCCTCTTGGCGATGGTCCAGGCGATCCGCCACGGGTTCAGCTTCAGGTTGGTGTCGCAGAATTCCTCGATGGCGAAACCGAGCTCTTCGTCGGCCGCGTCGCTTACCCCCCGGATCGCCACCAGCGGTATCCCCGCAGACTGCGCCTGTTCCAGTACCGCCGCCGTCTCCATTTCGAGGAGGGGCAAAGCGGTACTCCCCCCGAGTCGGCCGGCCATTTCGACCTTGTTTCTGATGCCGCAGGCGGTGATGAAGCCTCCGCGCCGCAACGGCAGCCCGACCCTGGCGCAGTAGTCCTGGACCAGGGCCGCAAGGGCGGCGTCGGGCGGGGGGGATTCAGCGAGGTTACCCTGGTCCAGGCGGAAGACGCGGTCCGCCAGCACCAGTTCGCCGACCTCCAGACCGGCGAGGACCGCGCCGCCGAAGCCGAAGTTGAGGATGGCATCCGGAGCGGCGTGCCGGATCAGCGCCTTGGTCGCCGCCGCGGCCTGCGCCGGTCCCATTCCCGACTCTATCAGGTAGACCAGGCAGCCGTTCACGGGGAAACGGTACAGGTTGCGCCCGTCGATGTTGCCCCGGGCGAATCCTTTTATGCGCGCCAGAACCGGCGCGATCTCCTGGGGCATGGCGGCCACGACGCCCAGGCTTTTGTTTTCCTTGGCCATTTGGGTTCTCCCTTTCGACCGGCCACTTTATCAGAGGGGAGCCGTCGCCGCAACGCTTTCCCGTACCTGGACCCGGTTCGCCTTGACAAAAGGTGGCCGCCGTCTTATAGTCAGGGTTCTTTTTTTGGTGTGACGCTATTAATCTGGAGGGGTGATATGAAGCCGTTGTTTTTGAACCCGCCGACCTTCGAGGATTTTGACGGAGGTGCCGGTGCACGTTACCAGGCCTCGCGCGAGGTGACCTCTTTCTGGTTTCCTGGCTGGCTCACCTATCCGGCGGGGATGATCGAAGGCTCGCGTGTCGTCGACGCACCCGTACAGCGTCTCGACCTCGATGCCTGCCTCGATATAGCCAAAGATTACGACATGGTGGTGATGTACACCTCCACCCCGACCCTCGCCATCGACGTGGAGACCGCCCGCCGGGTCAAGGCGCAGAAGCCGGGCACGGTGACCGTGCTTACCGGCCCGCACGTCAGCATCCTCCCCGAAGAAAGCCTCCGTTTCGCAGCCGGCGCGGTCGACATCGTCTGCCGCGGCGAGTTCGACTACTCCACGAAGGAGCTGTGCGAGGGGAAACCGTGGGAAGAGGTGGACGGCATCAGCTTCATGAAAGATGGCAAGGTGGTGCACACCAAGGACCGCCCCCCCATCGCCGACCTGGACGCGCTTCCCTTCGCCAGCAAGGTCTACCAGCGCGACCTCCCCATCGACGAGTACGTGATCCCGCATTTCAGGCATCCCTACGTCTCCATCTATGCCAGCCGCGGCTGCCCGTCGCGCTGCATCTATTGTCTGTGGCCGCAGACCTTCTCCGGGCGCACCCTGAGAAAGAGAAGTCCGCAGAACGTGTACGAAGAGGTGAAGTGGATCAAGGAGAACCTTCCCTACGTGAAGGACATCTCCTTCGACGACGACACCTTCACCGCGGACAAGCAGCACGCCATCGCCATCGCCAGGCTCATCAAGCCCCTGAACGTCTCCTGGGTGATCAACGCCCGCGCCAACTGCGACTACGAGACCCTGAAGGAGTTGCGCGACGCCGGGATGCACCACGTCGTGGTCGGCTACGAGTCGGGCAACGAGCAGATCCTCAAGAACATCAAGAAGGGGGTCACCAAGGCGCAGGCGATCGAGTTCACCAGGAACTGCAAGAAGCTCGGCATCACCGTGCACGGTGCCTTCGTGCTGGGGCTTCCCGGCGAAACCCGCGAGACCATCAAGGAAACCATCGCCTACGCCATCGACCTCGACCTCACCTCGATCCAGGTCTCCCTGGCTTCCCCGTACCCCGGCACCGAATTCTACCAGATGGCCAAGGAGAACGGCTGGATCGCCTCCGACAGCTTCCTTGACGAGACCGGCCACCAGAAGTGTGTCATCAACTATCCGGATCTCACCAACCAGGAGATCTTCGACGCCGTCGAGTTGTTCTACAACAAGTTCTACTTCCGTCCCCGCTACATAGCGCGCAGCATCTTCAGCATGCTGGTGAACTCCCAGGTGCGTCGCAAGCTGTTGAAGGAAGGGGCGCAGTACCTGACCTACATGAGAAAGCGCAAGCAGGCCGCCTGCTAATGTCCTCCCTCCCCCGGAGGGGGAGGGGCGGGGAGGGGGATGCGGTGCTGCTGCATGAATTTTCCCCCCTTCCTCCCTCCCCCCTCCGGGGGGAGGAGGTACCCGGGTTCCGTATGAAAGAGATAATCCTTAACGCCGACGACTTCGGCCTGAGCGCCGGGGCGAACCGCGGCATCATCAAGGCCTGGCAGGAAGGGCTTCTTACCAGCACCTCGCTCATGGTGGGGGGAGACGCCTTCGAGGAGGCGGCCGCCTTTGCTCGCGCGAACCCCGCCCTGCAGGTGGGGCTGCACCTCACCCTGGTCCAGGGGAGCGCGGTCCTGGCGCAGGGAGGGGTGCCCGCGCTGACCGACGCGGCAGGGGAGTTCACCGACGACCCGGTGCTGGCCGGCATGCGCTACTTCTTCCTCAAGGGGCTCAGGAAAAAGCTGCGTCAGGAGATCGACGCGCAACTGGCGAAGTGCCGGGATGCCGGTGTCGAACTCTCCCATGTCGACGGTCATCTCAACATCCACATGCATCCGGTGGTGTTCGACATCCTCTGCGAGCTGATGCCCGGGTACGGCATCAAGAGCTTTCGTCTCACCCGGGAAAACCTCCCGGCGAACCTGGCGCTGAACCGGACGCGGCTGGTGGGCAAGTGCGCCGATGCCTTCATCTTCGCGCGGTTGGCAGAGCGTTGCCGTCCCAGGCTGGAGCGGCTCGGCATCCGCTACGCCGGCGAAGTGAAGGGGCTGCTGAGCTCCGGGCACATGACCGAGGGGTACCTCCTGCAGGTGCTGGACGGGTTGGGGGAGGGGATCACGGAGATCTACTTCCATCCCGGCTGCCATCCCTGTGCCACCCTTACGCGCCGCATGCCGGATTACCAGCACGAGGCGGAGCTGGCGGCACTGACCAGCCCCCGTGTGAGGGAGAAGCTGGCGGCAGCCGGTATCAGACTGAGAAACTACCGCGGAGAGGAAAAGACGTATGTTTAAGACCGTAGTGGTCATGCTCGCGGCGGTCACGGCAGGGACCATCGGTGACCTGCTGCTGGCCAGCGGCATGAAGGAACTGGGCGACATCTCCACCATGAACCTGAGGGGTATCCTGAGGGTCGCCGTGCAGGCGCTTACCACCCCGAAGCTGGTGTTCGGCACCGCCATGCTGGCCGTCTTCTTCTTCCTCTGGCTCGCCGTCCTCTCCTGGGAGGACCTGTCGGTGGCCCTGCCGATGCAGGCCTTGAACTACATACTGGTCGCCTTCCTGTCCCAGTACTTCCTGCACGAGGTGGTGAGTCCGCTACGCTGGGCGGGGACCGTGCTGGTCGCGATCGGGGTGATCATGATTACCAAGAGCAGCGGGGCCTAGCCCCTATCGGCGTCAACCCTGCAGGGGCGAATAATCATTCGCCCCATCCCCCCATCCCCGCGCCCCTCGACAACTTTCCCCGTCAACGTCCCCGACTCCGACAACATCGCGTGTGAAATGGCTAACATTAGGTAATCCCTAACTTTTTTCTCTTGAAAAAAAATATCGTGAGGGGCTAATCTGTGGACATGAAAATTTCAGCCTTATTGTCCTTTTTCGCACTTCTGATACTCTCCGCCCTGCCGGCCCACGCCATGAGTCCCAACGAGAAACTGGTCTACGACGTCAGTTGGACCGGGATCAAGGCCGGGGTCACGACCCAGGAGCTCAACACCAAGGGGAACGAACTCCACATCGTCACCACGACCCGCTCCACCCCATGGCTGGACACCTTCTTCCGGGTGGAAGACCGTGCCGAGTCGGTAGTCGTGCGCGGCAGCGGCGACCGCTTCGGTTTCCCGAAGTACTTCCGCAACAAGATCAGCGAGGGAAGCCACCGGCGTCTCAAGGAGGCCAGGTTCGATCAGCAGAAGCTCAAGGTCGAGTCGAAGGATCTCCTGCACAAGACCCAGCGCGTCGACGACATCAGCGCGACCACCTACGATCCGCTCTCCATCGTCTACTATGTCCGTACCCTCGATCTCGTTCCCGGGCGCTCCCTCTTCGTTGACATCTACGACTGCAAGAAGCTCTGGAACACGGAGGTGAAGGTGCTCAAGCGGGAGGAGATCGACACCCCGGTGGGACACTTCAAGACCATCGTGGTGCAGCCCATGATGAAAGCGGATGGTTTCTTCGCCCGTACCGGTGAGGTCAAAGTCTGGCTTACCGACGATGCCCTGAAGATACCGGTGATGGTCTCGACCAAGGTGAAGATCGGCAAGATAAAAGCCGTGCTCACCGGCGGCAGCTACTGGCCCCAGGCGGCCACAAAGGCAGATTAAGACTAAGATTAAGATTAAGAAAAAGAGAGAGGCAAGGCGCCACATGGCCCTTGCCTCTCTTCGTTGCTGCTCCCGGTACGGTTCATCTCGGAATTCTGGGGAACCAGGTTTATGTCCCACCGAAGCGCTGCACGAGGCCTGACGTTCCCCCCTTTGCGAAGGGGGGCAGGGGGGGGTGATTTTGTGAACAATAAGCCATCTGCTTGCGGAATTTGCGGAATGGTTGCTTCTACGGATGGTTGTAGGAACTAAGGCAAATCCCCCCCGTCCCCCCTTCGCAAAGGGGGGAGCGCGAGGGTCCCGGCAGTGCTACGTGGCAAATCTGCTGCGGCCTCCCTTAGTCTTCTTCTTAATCTCAATCTTTATCTTCATCTTTATCTGTCTCTAAAACTCCGCGTGCCTCGGCGTCCTCGGGAAGGGGATCACGTCCCTGATGTTCTCCATGCCGGTGAGATACATGATCAGCCTCTCGAAGCCGAGCCCGAAGCCCGCGTGCGGCGTGGAGCCCCAGCGCCGGGTGTCGAGGTACCAGGAAAGGGACTCCGGCGCGATACCTGTTTCCAGCATGCGCCGTTCCAAAAGCTCCAGCCGTTCCTCGCGCTGACTCCCGCCGATGATCTCGCCCACCTTGGGGACCAGCAGGTCCATGGCTGCGACGGTCCTGCCGTCGTCGTTCTGCCTCATGTAGAAGGCCTTGATGGCTTTGGGATAGTTGAGTATGAAGACGGGGCCGCCCACCACCTGCTCGGTAAGGTATCGTTCGTGCTCGGATTGCAGGTCGAGCCCCCACTCCACCGGGAACTGGAACGACACCGGGGCCTTCTTGAGCCGCTCGATCGCCTCCCCATAGTCCATTCTCGCGAAAGAAGCCTGCGCCACCGCCTCGATCCTCTCAATCAGCCCCTTGTCTATCTGGCTGTTGAAGAAGTCCATGTCTTCGCAGCAGTGGTCCAGCGCGAAGCGGCACAGCCTCTTGAGGAAGGCTTCGGCGAGGTCGGCGTCGTCGGCGAGGTCGGAAAAGGCCATCTCCGGCTCGATCATCCAGAACTCGGCGGCATGGCGCGCCGTGTTGGAGTTCTCGGCACGGAAGGTCGGCCCGAAGGTGTAGATGTCGGAGAAGGCCTGGGCGAACAGCTCGCCTTCGAGCTGACCGCTCACGGTGAGCCCGGTGCCGGTAGCGAAGAAGTCCCTGGAGAAGTCGATGGTTCCGTTCACCAGGGGCGGGTTGGCGAGGTCGAGCGTGGTGACCCGGAACAGTTCGCCTGCGCCTTCGCAGTCGTTGGCGGTGATGATCGGGGTGTGCACGTAGAGAAAGCCGCGCTCCGCGAAGAAGCGGTGTATCTCCTGGGCCAGGGCCGAGCGAACCCGGAAGACGGCACCGAAGGTGTTGCTGCGCAGCCTGAGATGGGCGATGGTGCGCAGGTACTCGAAGGTGTGACGCTTTTTCTGCATCGGGTATTCCTGGTCCGCGCCGCCGACCACCTCGATCTGCTGTGCCTTCAGCTCCAGTTTCTGCCCGGCCGCCGGCGATTCCTGCAACAGTCCGGTGACGGCGAGGGCGCTGCCGGTGCCGATGCCGGTCACCTCGTCGTAATTTTCGAGGTCGGGTTCCGCGACCACCTGGATCCCGGAGAGGCACGACCCGTCGTTCAGGGAGATGAAGGTTACCCCCTTGCTGTTTCTGATGGTGCGCGTCCACCCCTTGACGAGGATGGTGCTGCCGGCTTTGCCCTGGTCCAGCGCCTGTTTCACCTTGGTTCTAGCGGTCATGTGAACGACTCCACTGGTGGATTTTAATGCATCACTTATAGCATACCGGGGTGGGCTCGGCAAAAGCATAGTTGACAGCCGGGGCGGCTCTCGTATAACTTCACTGGCCATGATCAAGACCCTTTCCGCCATACTGCTCACCGTCCTCCTGGGCTTGCCCGGTTACAGCCACGCTGCCGCCGTCTTCGGCGGAGTAGGCATCGACGGCGTACCCAGGGCCGACGGCACCATCGTGGTGCGCCAACTGGTAGTCGGGGGACCCGCGCACCTGGCCGGGATCAAGGCCGGCGACATTATCACCCAGGTCGACGGCACGCCGACTGCCGGCAGCGACTTCAATTTCATCGTCGAACGGCGCCTGAGGGGACGCGCCGGGACCCCGGTGCTGATCCTGGTGCGGCGTCCGGGCAACCCGAAGACGCTGAGTTTCAAGATGGTCCGGCGGCAACTCAAGGTGGCCGCGAACGCCAAAAAAGAAGCAAAGGGGGAGTGAACATGCGCATCCTGTTAACCGCAATCCTGGCCGTATCCCTGCTGGCCCCGGCCGCCGGCGCCGAGCAACTCCCGCAAAGCCCGCTTGGCAGCCACAGCGTGCAGACCAAGTATCCGAAGATCGTCCTCTTCTCGACCTCCTGGTGCCCGCATTGCCGGGCCGCAAAGGAATACTTCACCAGGAACAACATCCCCTTCATCAACAGGGATGTCGAGTTGGACAGTGCCGCGATGGAACTGGTGACGGGCAAGTACAAGAGCCAGGGTGTTCCGGTTATCGTGATAGGGGAAGATGCCAAGGTGCTGAAGGGATTCGATCAGGCGCGCTTCGAGAAGGCGGTCGACGAGGTACGCAAGAAGAAGTAAATCGCCAAGGCCCTCATCCTCTGGATCAGGGCCTTGGATCGTAGCAACTTATCCCTCCTCAGCCATCTCTCTCTAACTCCCACCCCCTGCATATCACGATGGAAGCGAACACGCACTTTTAGGGCCGACCTTCTTAAGGTCGGCCTCCGGATTTTGGGATCGGACACGGGGAGGAGAGGAGCACCTAGATTTCGGTCGCTTCCTCCTCTGTCAGCAGGGAGAACAGGATCTGCACCAGCTTGGGATCAAGATTGGAGCCGCTCATCCCCTTTATGGTCCACATCACTTCTTCACGGTTGAACCCCTTGCGATAGGGACGGTCCATGGTGAGCGCGTCGCAGATGTCTGCGGTCGCGACGATCTGGGCCTCGATCGGAACCTTGCTTCCTTCCAGCCCGTAGGGGTACCCCTTGCCGTCGTACCGCTCGTGGTGGTAGAGCACGATGTCCTGGACCGTCTTCGAGAGGTTCGCCTTTCTTACCACTTCGCACCCCCACTCCGGGTGCTTCATGACGATCTTGAACTCTTCCGGCGTCAGTGCGCGCTCCGCGTTGAGAATGGCTTCCGGGACGCCGATCTTGCCGCAGTCGTGCAGCCAGCTCCCGTACCTGATCTCCTGCTGGATGTCCTCGGGAACCCTCAGCTTCGCCGCGATTTTGAGGGCCAGGGTCGCCACCCTGTCGCAATGCCCCTTGGTGCAGGCGTCTTTCAATTCGATGGTCTGCGCCAGCGAGTGCAGGATGAACTCGTCCTCCCGCTTGATCGCCTGCAGCACGCGGTAGCGGCGGATGCCGTCCTTGACGGCACGCAGCATCTCCGCCTTCTTCCACGGTTTCAGGACGAAACGGAACACCTCGCCGCTGTTGATGGCGGCCAGCGTCGTGGACAGGTCGGCGCTGCCGGTCATCATGATCTTCACCGTGTGGGGCGAGACCTCCTTGATGCGCGAGAGGAGCTCGATACCCCGCATGCCCGGCATCTCGTTGTCCGAGATGACCACTGCCACCGACTGGTGCTCGACGATCTGCAGCGCCTCCATGGCGGAAGACGCGGTGAGAACGGTGAGCCCCCGGTTCTCGAAGAGCCCGCTGGTGTAGGCCAGGTAGCTTTTCTCATCGTCCACGAATAGGACCGTCTCGCGTTGTAGTTCCTTGTTTTGCATGTTCCCTCTCTCGGCTACTCATTAAGTAACCACCGCATTCTTATCGGCACAAGTGCGGCAGAGAATAGGGAAAAAACGCGTGTCCCGAAAAGGTCAGTGGTTTTGCGGTGCTACGCCGTGCGCTTTCTTGACATGGCAGGCATAAGCGATACCATCCAACGGTGGACTTGTAATTAAAACCGAGGCCGCTGCTCTTTATTTAGAGGAAACGGCTCAGCTCCGGGGGACCGAAGCGAAGGAGGATCTATCATGCTGGTATCCAAGACCTGGTACACCCTTGCCGAGGCCTGCGAGAAATTCGGTGTGGAGATGGAGCGTCTGCAGGTATGGATCGACGAGGGGGTCATCCGCACCGAAGAGGACAACGGGCAGGTGGTACGGGTGAACGGCGACGATCTGGAACTGAAGATCGAGGAGCTGACGGGAATCTAGCCGTTTTTTGGGCGGAATTTTCGTTGACGAGCCTCAAGGTCGCCCCTTTGCTGCCGATAAAGACCCAAAGTCGGCGCGCTTCGGCGCCGGCATGAGCTCGAAACGGAGGTAGCCATGGGGGAACTTTACGTACCCGTAAGCATAGAGAGCATCCAGGCGGACATCTTCCCGGATGTCGCCCTGTACATACAAAGCGGCGGCAAATACATCCTTTACAAGAGCCATGGCAGGAATTTCTCCAGCCAGGACGCCGCCCGCCTGATGGAGAACAAGGTCGAATTCCTCTTCGTAAGTCCCGCCGATCTCGAGGTGATCACGGCCTACATGGAGAGCAACGCCGAGCGCGTGCTGAAGGACGATACGCTACAGGCGAAAACCAAGGGGAAGATCATCTACCAGACCTCCATCAACTTTGTGGGGGATATCTTCGAGCACCCCGAGAAGGTATCCGACTTCTCCCGCAGTCAAAGGATGGTCGAGAACCTTCTGCAGTACCTGGCCAGTGACCGGGACTCCTTCCAGTCGCTGGAAAGCGTTATGACCCACAACTACTACACCTTCGTGCACAGCTTGCAGGTTACCGCCCTGTCCGTGCTGCTGCATTCGGAGGCCTACCTCCTTTCCCACGACGAGATGCTCGATGTCGGCATCGGAACCCTGCTGCACGACTTCGGCAAGGTCTTCGTCTCTCCTGCCATCCTCAGCAAGGAGGGGAAGCTTACCCCGCAAGAGCTGGAGGAATACCGCAGGCATCCCGAAGAGGGATACCAGTACCTGAAGAAAAACACCAAGCTCTCCGACATCTCGCTGGGGGTGGTGCGTTGCCACCACGAGCGTAACAACGGCAACGGCTATCCGCAGGGGCTGAAGGGGCCGGAGATCTCGCGCAGCGCCCAAGTCGCCGCCATCTGCGATGTGTACTGCACCCTGACCATAGACCGTTCCTGTCGCAAAGCGCTCTCCTCGGCCATAGCCCTGCTGATCATGAAGCAGGAGATGAAGGGCTCCTTCAACGAACGGTTGCTGGATGCCCTGGAGGGAATCGTCTGCACTGACAATCCGGCACAGTTCCTTTAGAGGCAATTGACAATGGACAATTGACAACGGGTAACTGCAGGATCCCTGTTGAGGCTTTAGCTGAACGGTCAACGGGGGAAGTGAATGCGTCGGCAAGAACGACATCGAAATGTGTTCTAAAGCTATCGACGAAAGTGACGAAGAAATAGGGAAGGCAGGAAATTCGTTGTCAATTGCCAATTGTCAATTGCAATTGCCCAAAGGGGGTTGCCTTGAGCAACAGCATAACGTTCGAAGAAATCATGTTCACCATCATGTCCGCCACGCAGGATACCTTCAAGAGCTACATGAACACCGACATCTATGCAGGGAAGGTCGAGAAAAAGATAAACCCGCTGCACAGCGACGTGGTGGGGATCGTCGGGGTGGCCGGAGACCGGGTCGGCTACATCATCTTCGCCACCGAGAAGGGGCCGGCCGAACAGATAGCCAAGGACCTCCTGATGCTGGACGAGGCGGATGACGAGGCGATCAACGACGCGGTCGGCGAGGTCGCCAACAACATCGCCGGTGTCTTCAAGACCAAGTACCACGAACAGTACGGCAGCGTGGCGCTGGGGCTCCCGCTGGTCCTCTCCGGGCGGCTGCGGCCGATGACCGATCCTCCCGAGCAGTCCACCATGGACGGGAGCATGAGCGTGCAGTGCAAGGGGGTCACCATCCCCTTCACCACCATGGATGGCAGGCTCCACTTCCGGGTCATGGTCTATATGTAACGGCAGGGACTAGGGGCTGGGGACTAGGGGCTGGAAAAACCTCCCGCACCACGCGCCACGCCGTATTCTAAAGAAAAGCCCCCGCTGCCATGACGGCAACGGGGGCTTTTTTCATTCCAACGAGATGTTGTAGGGGCGAATAATCATTCGCCCCCCTCACTGCCACGATTAAATCCCCAACTGCTTGAAGAAGTCGTTCCCCTTGTCGTCCACCAGGATGAACGCCGGGAAGTCCTCGACCTCGATCTTCCAGACCGCCTCCATCCCCAGCTCGGGGAAGTCGATGCACTCGACCTTCTTGATGTTCTCCTCGGCGAGGATCGCAGCCGGGCCGCCGATGGAGCCGAGGTAGAAGCCGCCGTGCTTCTTGCAGGCGTCGGTTACCTGCTGCGAACGGTTGCCCTTGGCGATCATGACCATGGAGCCGCCGTTGGCCTGCAGGAGGTCGACGTAGGAGTCCATGCGGCCCGCGGTGGTGGGGCCGAAGGAGCCGGAGGGCTTGCCTGCCGGGGTCTTGGCCGGGCCCGCGTAGTAGATCGGGTGGTTCTTCAGGTACTCCGGAAGCGGCTTGCCGGAGTCGAGGATCTCCTTGAACTTGGCGTGGGCGATGTCGCGGCCGACCACGATGGTGCCGGAGAGGAGCAGCGGGGTCGAAACCGGGTGCTTGGAGAGTTCGGCCAGGATGTCCTTCATGGGCTGGTTCAGGTTGATTTTGACGCCGTGCTCGTGCTTGCCGCGGAAACGCTCGGGGATGAGGCGCCCCGGGTTGTCGTCCATCTGCTCGACCCAGATCCCTTCCTTGTTGATCTTGGCCTTGATGTTGCGGTCCGCGGAGCAGGACACGCCCATGCCGACCGGGCAGGAGGCGCCGTGGCGCGGCAGGCGGATGATGCGCACGTCGTGGGCGAAGTACTTCCCGCCGAACTGGGCGCCGATGCCGGACTCCTGGGCCGCCTTCAAGAGCTCAGCCTCGAGGGCGAGGTCGCGGAAGGCCTGGCCGTGCTCGTTGCCGCTGGTCGGGAGCGCGTCGAGGTACTTGGCGCTGGCGAGCTTTACGGTCTTCAGGCACGCTTCGGCGCTGGTGCCGCCGATGGCGAAGGCGAGGTGGTACGGCGGGCAGGCCGCGGTGCCCAGGGTCTTCATCTTGGCAACCAGGAACTTGATCAGGCTGTCCGGGTTGAGGAGCGCCTTGGTCTCCTGGTAGAGGTAGGTCTTGTTGGCGGAGCCGCCACCTTTGGCCATGAACAGGAACTTGTACTCGGCGCCCTTGGTGGCGTACAGGTCGATCTGGGCCGGGAGGTTGGTGCCGGTGTTGGTCTCCTTGTACATATCGAGGGCCACGGTTTGCGAGTAGCGCAGGTTCTCCTCGGTGTAGGTCCTATAGACCCCCTTGGAGAGGTACTCCTCGTCGTTGGCGCCGGTCCAGACCTGCTGGCCTTTTTTGCCCATGACGATGGCGGTGCCGGTGTCCTGGCAGATGGGGAGCTCGAAGTTGGCGGCAACCTCGGCGTTTCTCAGGAAGGCGAGGGCAACACCCTTGTCGTTCTGGGAGGCTTCCGGATCGGTCAGGATCTTGGCGACCATCTCGTTGTGCTCCGGGCGGAGCAGGAAAGAGAGGTCCTTCATGGCGGTGTTGGCCACCACGGTAAGGGCCTCCGGAGCTACCTTGAGCACTTCCTGCCCTTCGAAGTTGGCGACCGAAACGTACTGCTGGGAGTCCGGGATGAGGCGGTATTTGGTGGTGTCCGGCCCGAGCGGGAAAGCTTCCTGGTACTTGAACTCTGGAGTTGCCATCGGTTCTGTTCTCCTTTGCGTGGGATTGATGGTGACTGGTATCCGTAACCGTGCGGACGGCACGGCAAAAAATGTATACACGATTGGCGGAATATATTGCAAAAGGCCAATTTTGTCGAGAGCTAAGTTTAGGTGGAGAGGGCCTGCAAAGGAATTGGGGAGGGGGTACGTGGTGTGAGTGGTGCCGAAGGATGGCGGGCCCCGCCTGGGATGGCGGGGCCCCGAAGTGGATCAGGATGGGGAGACGAAGAGCCGCGACACCGGCGCCGGGATCACCCGATAGGGGGGCAGTGACGGCAGGGCGCGGCTTGCCTTGGGAAGCGAGGCGGAGACGACGCTGGGGTCGATCACCAGCCCGGTTTTTACGAAGTAGAACATCTGCCGCTGGCCGAGCAGGAAGCTCTGCGGTGAGGTGACCGGGTCGATGAGGAAGCCGTGGCTCACGTCGGGCTGGTCGAACTGGAAATACCCTTCGCGTGGTCCACTGGCGCTAGCGTCTCCTGCGGCGGACGCGATCTTGGGGACCACGGCGCCGCCGGACACCGTCATCATGAACGGAACGGGGACACGGCCGGAGAGATAGCTCAACTGGTCGAAGCCGGGCGCTACGTCGCGAGCCTCAGGAGTCCCCAGTGCGCCTCGTCCCCCCAGGGCGTTGCCGAGGTAACGGGTGCTCCAGTTGGGAATGACCAGGTCGCCGTTGGTCGGGCGCCCGTTGGCGTCGAAGGCCGTGCTGGTCGCCTCTTGGATCAGCACCCTGCCGGAAAGCCTCGACGGGAGCGCGCTCCCGGTACGCAGGTCGGGCAGCGGCGTGGTCATGGTGGCGGGATCGACCGGGTCGAACACCGACTGGGTGAGCTGGAAGAACTTCTCGTAGGTCGGCGTGCCGGCGGTGATCCCGGCGCGGGCGAGCCCGGCATTGATGCTGGGGCCGAAATCGACGCTGTCACGCAGCAGGTAGGCGATGCGCGCCCCCGGGACGCTCAGGAGCCCCTTCATGTCGGCGTCGAGGGTGGCCTGGGTGTAGGGAGGGGTGCCTGGAGCCACGGAGAGGGTGGTGTTGCCGGCCAGGTAGTAGGTCCCGACGATGGCGCCGAGGCTTACGCCGACGTATTTGGGCTTGAGCGTCGGGTTGGGCGCGTTGGCCCCCAGTGCGGCGAATCCCTGCGTCGCAGCTACCAACTCAAGCCGGTCCAGGTTGAAGGCGGCCTGCTGGACGTTGGTCCGCGCGGCAAGCGGCGCTCCCAGCGCGATGAAGTCCTCGCCCCAGACGGTGCCGGTTACGTGCCCCGGCAGGGCGAGGGCGCCGTGCAACGGGAGGTCGATGGCGACCACCGCGTACCCCGCCGCGTTGAGGGTGCCGGCCACCGCGATCGCCTGCTCCTTGCTGCCGTTGATGGCGTGCTGGTAAATGGCCAGCGGCCACCCACCTGCGGGAGCGGTTCCCGCAGGGGCGAAGTAGACGAAGGGGATGCGCCGATCGGTGTAGTAGAAACCGGTGAGCCTGCCGGTGCCGGCATCGCGGAAGGGGAGCAGGGCGGCACTGGCCGCGCTGTAACTGCCGAAGGCGAGGTTCTGGTTCATCACCGGGTTGCCCCGTGCGACCACGGGGTTCATGGAGATGTCGGCGCTGGCGATGGTCCCTGTCACCACCGTCCCAACGCTGGCCGGCGCTACTGCAGGAATGCCGGTACCGGCCAGGACCGCGCTCCAGTATGCTGCCGGCGGCAGTGTGGCGGTAACGGTTGCGACGTTCAGGCCTGTACCGAGCCAGGTCTTTCCGGGCAGGCCGCCGGGGAGGTCGCTGCCGGCGGCGAAGGCGCGCAGCGCGCTCTCTACCGGGACCAGGCTCCCGACCGGATCGGCCGGGTCGGTAGTGATAAAGCCTGCCGCCGTCGTGTTGAAGCGCCCCAAAAGCGCGATCTGGCTGCGGCTCGACACGCTGGTCACGGAGGACGCCGCGAGCAGGTCGTTCATCACCTTCGCGTAGCCGGAGAAGAGCACGTTGCCGGTGCCGTCGACGGTGTTGGCCCTGATCTGTTCCAGCGGCGCGAAGGGGCCCAGCAGGGGGAGCTCGGACTTCAGGGCCGAGAAGTAGACCGAACTGCTCACGGAGCCGCCGGTGGCGGCGTCCTTGACACGGTTGGTCACCAGGTAGAGGTAGCGGCTGCCGGGCTGGAGCGGGAAGGTCGGGAAGAGCGAAACATCGCTGCGCCCGGGGGTATAGCTGAAGCTGAAATTGCCGGTCACGTCGCTGAAACTGAGCGTGTTGTTCTCGGTGGCGTTGGGCGCCGCGCTGTCGGCCCCGATGCGGAACACCCTGATGGTGTCGGCGTTGACCGTGGCGGGTTGCAGCGGACGCGCGAAGCGGATGTAGATCGGGGCATTGACCCCGGCCACCGCGTTCGTGCCTCCGACCTCGTAGCGGTTCACGTAGGCGAGGGCTTCCAGCGGGTTCATCGGTCGGTTGGCCGGCCTGACTCCGACTGTTCCCGTGGCCGGGTCGGTGTACTGGGTGAGCGGGTCCCGGGCCGTGGCCGTGGCCAGCACGTTGGGAAGGGGTATCTCGCTGGTCGCGGGGTCGAAGAGGGCGGTGTTGGGGCTCACCGACTGGCTCATCCCGGAATCCGAGCCGCACCCGGCCAGGGTCAGGAGGAGCAGCAGGATGCCGAACAGGCGTAGCAGGTGCTGGGTCATGGTTTCCTCCGCAGACGATCAGGCGTCAGAACTTCAGGTTCAGGTTGGCGGCCAACAGGTAGGCGTCGCTCTTGAAGACGCCGTTGGCGCCGCGCAAGGCGGTCATGTCCTGGTTGTGCACCGTGCGGTCCACGAAGTGCACCCACATGTAGGCGAGGTCGACTGTGCCCAGGGCGTTGCCGATGCCGGCGCCCACCGCGAAACTGTGCCGGTCGGCGTCCGGGAGCAGCGGGTCCACGGTCCGGTCCGGGACGGGAGATTCATCGAAGGAGTAGCCGGCGCGCAGGGCCAGACGCTGATTCAACTGGTACTGGGCGCCGAACTTGTAGCTCCAGGCATCGCGCCAGTTTTTGGGGTCGAGTTGATTGTTGAAGGCGGCGAACTCGGGGGAGTCGAAGTGGAGCTCGAGCTTTTTGAAGCTGCTCCAGCCGGTGCGGGTGGCGTCGAATTCCAGGGTGAGTTTCCGGGTCGGGCGCCAGGCGACCGCGATATCCAGGGTGTCGGGGAGGGGGATGCTGGTGGAGGCCCTGCTGCTGGCGCGGGCCCTGGTATAGGGGAAGACGGCAGAGTCGGCGAGGCCTATGGCGCCCATGCCCGTCGGGGTGGTGGCGAGGTAGTTGGCGTCTCCCTCGATGCCGAGCGTGATCTTGCTCCGGTAGGCGAGGCCCAAGTTCAAGTCGCTGCGCGGCTTCCACAGGAGCCCGAAATTGTACCCCACGTCGGTGCCGGTGCCGTCCACACCGAGCGAGCCCAGCTCGTAGGCCCCGAAGGGGGGCGCCGGCGCGGTAGGGTCGATGACCGGCGAGTAGAGCGACTTCTGCAGCGTCACCTGCGCGTAGGTGACGTCGATGCCGGCGGCGACCCCGAGGTTCAGGTCGTCGAAACGGTAGGCGACGGTGGGTTGGAAATTGACCGGCTTGATCGACGCGATCTGGACCTGGTTGCGGAAGACGCTGGAGTCGCTCCAGGACTTGGACAGCGGGTAGATCGCGTTGACGCCGAAGCCGAAGCAAAGGGGAAGGGTGTCGAGCGCATAGCTCGCGTACAGGGTGGGGGCGATGACTATGTCGCGCCGTGAATGCTCGATAGCCGTGGCGGTCCCCGTGTCCAGCGGGGCCGTGCCGGACAGGGGGGTGGTTCCTTTGAACTCGGTCTGGGGCACCATGATGCCCAGCGCCCCAAGATTCACCTGGATCCCCGGGAGAAAGGCGATGCCGGCGGGGTTGAAATACAGGGCGCTGGGGTCGTCGGCCTGGGCGGCGAAGGCGTTCCCCATCGCCATCGCCTTGGCTCCCTGCTCGCTGACCTTGAAGCCCGCTCCGTGACAGACGCCGGACAGCCCCGTAAGGGCGCAGAGCATCAAAACACACGACAGCCATTTTTTCATTGGTTTTCCCCCCTGCCGATCCTGCCGGTAACCGGCCGCCACCGTCGTTGCCGCAGGTGGCAAGGCCGCGTCAGCCGGAGGATTTTGGCCCGAGGGGAGCAGTGCGCCGTGGAACACTCGCTCGCATGTGAACCCCGTGGGGTCGGCAATAATTAGCATCTGCTAATGCTACCGCCCGTGAGGTCGAAGTCAAGCAGGGGGAGCCGGGGGCAGTGCACGGTCTTTTCCTTCATCATCCCTTCCAGCATCCGGCGCAGGGCGTCCTCTTCCACGAAGCAGAAAAGGGCGCTATCGCCGAAGGCGACCTCGACGGAGCCCCGTTTCCGTTTCAGGGTGACCTCGACTTCGTGCACCCCGTTGCCCAGGAGCCCGTGGTAGACCTGCTGGAAAGATTTGCCGGTGCGCAGTGCTTCCTTGCCCCGCATCTCGAAATAAACTGCCTGGTCCAGCGCATCGTTGGTTAGGTAGATCATGGTGCACCTCCTGTTTTTCTACAGGAAACCATAGGTGTGTGACAGAAAATGTCGCGAGTTCACCTCCCCCTCCCTTGACGGGAGGGGGCTGGGGGGAGGGTGAAGCTGCAAGCTGCGGAAAACATGGCAAGTTCCCCCACCCCCTAACCCCCTCCCGCAAGGGGAGGGGGGGCGCAAAGCAGTTCTCCCGGCGGCAGAAGGGACTGGCTCCTTTAGGTGCCAGTCCCTCTAGCGGAACGCTCCTTTGGGCTCAGCCAGCTCCCCCAACGACTAAGGGGACAGGCACCTGGCGGAGCCAGTCCCCTCCTTCGGGCAGCGGAAAGGCTTGACAATGGGAACGAAAATGCGGATTTTGGGCACGGCTTGCAGAAAGGCAGGGAGGGGACGGTATGGAATCCGATCGCATCAAATGGGACCAGCGTTACAGCGGCCCGGAACATTTCTTTTCGTTGACCCCTTCGCGACTGTTGGCCGACTCCCTGGAGCGCATCATCTCACTGGTTCCCGGGCGGCGTGCGCTTGATCTTGCCTGCGGCGAGGGGCGTAACAGCATTTACCTGGCGCAGCACGGTTTTCAGGCGACCGGGGTGGACATCTCTCCGCGGGGACTGGAGCGCGCCAGGAGACGCGCGGCCGAGGTCGGTGTCGGCGTCGAGTTCGTCGAGGCCGACCTGGAGTCCTGGCGCCCGGAAGGGGAGTACCACCTGATCCTCAACTTCAACTTTCTGATGCGGGATCTGATCCCGGCGCTGGTGGATGCGTTGGCCCCGGGAGGGGTACTGCTCATGGAGACCATACTGGACGCGCCGGGGATGCCGGGAGAGCATCGCAAGGATTTCCTGTTGCAACCTGGGGAGTTGGGGCGGGTTTTCGGAGGCTATCCGGGGAGGATTCTGCTGCTGGAAGAGGAGGTCGACGCACCGGAGATGCCGGTGGCGCGGGTCATGTTTCAGAAAGCAGGTTAAGGTTAAGAAAGCTTTGGGGGTACGGCAAATCCCCACTGCCCACCCTTTCACAAGGGGGGCCGCGGCATCAGGTGTTGCGCTGCGTGGCAAATGTATCGGCTCATCCCGATATATCCGCATGAACCTCCGCTAAGTGGGGTGACCTCTCGTGCCGGGATTCGGGGCAAAAGAAAAGGCTGCGGTCATTGACCACAGCCTTTTTCTTAACCTTAACCTCAACCTTGACCTGCTTCTATTTCGTCCCGACGTAGACGGTGGCGATGCCGCCGGTGAGGTCGAAGTGGTGCACGTCCTTGAAACCGACCTGCTCCATCATCCCCTTGAACACCTCGCGGGAGGGAAACTCGAGGACTGAGTCGGGCAGGTACTGATAGGCGCTGAACCGGGAGAAGGCGCCGCCGATCTTGGGGAGCACCTTCAGGAAGTAGAAGTGATAGATGTCCTTGAAGACCGGCATGGTCGGCGTGGAGAACTCGAGGATCACGATCTTGCCGCCGTCCTTGAGTACCCGGCGCATCTCGGTCAACCCCTTGATGCGATCGACCACGTTCCTGATGCCGAAGGAGATGGTGGCGGCGTCGAAGCTGCCGTCCTGGTAGGGGATGTCTTCGCAGGGGGCCACCTCGAGCTTGATGCGCCCGGCGTGGCGGGACTCCTGTACCTTGACGCGCCCAAGCTCGATCATCTCCGGTGTGAAGTCGATGCCGACGATGTTGACGGAAGCAGGGGTCTGAGTCGCTATTTCGAGTGCCACGTCGCCGGTACCGGTGGCCACGTCCAACACCATCCCCGGGCCGCGCAGGCCGATCTTGCCGACGGCGAAGCGGCGCCAGCGGCGGTCGATGCCGAGCGACAGGAGCCTGTTCAAAAGATCGTAGCGCGGAGCTATGCTCCCGAACATGGCGCGGATGCGCTCACCCTTTTCCGACAATGCGTACATATTTTCCTACCTTTTTGGCGCCTGAAATGCTATAAATTTTGACCGCTTCCCGTTGTGGGGAGCCGTTTTGCAAGGCTTGATTTTTAGCACAAAGCGCCACGGCTTGCCAGCAAAAAGCGGCCCGCCATGTTTTAACGCCGTCCGCTTCAGGCTCCCCGCCCGCGCCGTTCCGCAAGGAGGCCCCCGTTGTTCCCGCAAATCAGGCCGCAGGATATCGCCGATATCCTGATCATGACCTTCCTGCTCTACCAGCTCTACAGCTGGTTCAAGAACTCCAAGGCGCTCCAGGTAGTGCTGGGGCTGCTGTTCCTCGGGGTGATCTACTTCGTCACCAAGAGCTTGGGGCTCTTCATGACGAGCTGGATTTTGCAGGAGCTGGGGACCGTGCTCCTGGTCCTCTTGATCGTCGTGTTCCAGGCCGAGATCCGGCAGGCCCTGTACCGCCTGAGCCTTTTGCGCAACCTGTTCGAACACCAGGAGAGCGTGGTGCGGCTCGACCTGCTGGAGTTCTCCGCCACCGTCTTCTCGCTCGCCTCCCAGCGCATCGGCGCCCTGGTGGTCTTTCAGCGCGAGGAGCTCCTGGATGACCTGATTCTGCACGGTGTTCCCATGGACTCCCTGGTGAGCGGTTCCCTGGTCACCAGCATCTTCATGCCAGGTTCACCGCTGCACGACGGGGCGGTGCTGGTCAAGGACGGCCGGGTCGCCCTCGCGTCCTGTCATCTGCCGCTGTCGGTCAGCGCCGAGGTGCCGCAACACCTGGGAACCCGTCACCGCGCCGCCCTCGGCCTCTCCGAGCGCTCCGACGCGGTCATCGTGGTGGTCTCCGAGGAGCGGGGCGAGGTCTCCCTGTCGCTGCAGGGGGAGCTGGCGGTGATGACGTCCCAGGCCCAGCTGCACGAGCGGCTCACTTCCCTGTTGCAGCCGCTGTCCCGCGAGGAACAGCGCGTCGGCGTCTTCAAGCGGCTCTTCTCCAATTTCTGGCCCAAGGTCGCCATCTTCTGCGTGGTTATGGTGAGCTGGCTCCTGATCACCTACCGCCAGGGGGAGATCCTCACCGTGACCGCCCCGGTCACCTTCCACAACCTCCCGGACAACCTCACCCTGACCCGCAGCTATCCTGACGAGGTGGACCTGCAGCTCAAGTCCTTTTCCAACCTGGTCGCCTCGCCCAAGAACCTCGACATCGTGGTGGACCTGGACCTGTCCAAGGCAAAGGAAGGGAATAACAACATCCAGATCAGCAAGGACCTGATCCGCCTCCCCCCCGGCGTAGTGGTGGTGAACCTGGACCGCTCTTTGGTACGGGTGACCGTCGAAAAGAAACAACCGAGGCCGTCGGCGCGTAAGCGATAAGCTGTTGAAAGGATAGGGGTTTTGTTTCCAGGCCGGGCAGTAAAAGGTCATAAAAGTTGACAGGGTGCGTCTTTTGTTATATAAATTGACGCACCCGCTTTTTTTTCTAAAACAATGAAGGAGGATTCATGATAAAAAGCCTGAAGCTCTTTACCCTGTGCATCGTCATGCTCTCCGTACCTTCGCTCGCCTTCGCCGCAAAGACCCATCGCGTAAAAAAGCACGAAACCTTATACTCGCTCGCCAAAAAATATAACGTCACCGTCGAAGAGCTGAAGGCTGCCAACAACCTGGTCGGCAACAGCGTCAAACCGCGCGTGCTCCTGGTCATCCCGCCCCGCTCCGTATCCGAGGGGAAGAGCGCATCGGCCGCCGCCGACACGAAGGTGTACAAGGTTAAAAAGAGCGAGAGCCTGTCCCGTATCGCCAAGAAGACCGGTGTTTCGGTCGCCGAGCTGAAGAGGCTGAACGGCCTCACCAGCAGCAGGGTCAAGGCGGGAAAGGTGCTGGTACTCAAGGAACGCGAGCCTGCGGACGAGCCGAAGGTCAAGGTTACCAAGAAGCTGCAGTTGCGTCACCCCGATTTGTTCAATGAGAAGGACTACGAACAGAGTATTCAGGAACTCGCCTCGCTCGAGCCCGAACGTCAGGTCGATCTTTCCAAGAACACCGAACTCAAGGCCGACAGCATCAAGGAACTGAAGAAATCCGCCTACGGTTTCCTCGGGACCCGCTACCGCTTCGGCGGGAGCTCGCGCTCGGGCATCGACTGCTCCAGCTTCGTGCAGCACGTCTTCAAGGAACTGGAAGTCTCGCTGCCGCGCACCGCGCGCGAACAGTTCGAGGTCGGCAACGCCGTTGCGCCGGGGGACCTGCAGAGGGGCGATCTCATCTTCTTCGCAACCTACGCGTCTTACCCTTCCCACGTCGGCATATACCTGGGCAACAACAAGATGATCCACGCCTCCTCGCGTGACCGCAGGGTGGTGATCTCCTCCCTGAACACCTCCTACTACCGCTCGCGTTTTCTGGGTGCCAAGCGGATCGCCAAGGTCAACCCCGACGTCTTCAAACTCGACGACCTGATCCTCGGCGTCGAGGAGGACAACTCCGAAAACTCGATGGAAGAGGATGGCCTGACCAGCAACTAGCCGGTCTTCCCCACCAATCGTCAACGAATCCGGCCCTCGGGCCGGATTTTTTTATGGGCTGCGCATGAAGATTCTACTGGCGTACAAGTGTCATCCCCAAGGGGCGAAGGACCCGTTCACCTCGCTCTTGCCGGTCGGCCTGCTTTCCCTGAGCGCGGTGCTCAGGGAGGCCGGGCACCGGGTCATCCTGGCCAACCTTTCCCGCACTTCCTGGAGCGAGGTGCGCCACCTGCTGCAGCGGCTCTCCCCGGAGTTGGTCGGCGTCTCCCAGTTCACCCATAACCGCTCGGAATCCGTCCGGTTGGCCGCGCTCGCCAAGGAAGTCGATCCCGCCTGCTGCGTCGTCTTCGGCGGACCGCACGCCACCCATTCCTGGCGTGAGCAACTGGAACGGCACCGGGAGGTGGACGCCATCGTGCTGGGGGAAGGGGAGCAGACCCTGCTGGAACTGGTGCAGGCACGTAGCGAAGGGCGGCCGTTGTCCCAGGTCGCGGGCGTTGCCTGCCGGGAGGGAAACGATGTGGCCCTGGGGCCTGCGCGTGCTGCGGTAGCCGAGCTGGACCGGCTCCCCCTGCCGGGCGCGGACCCGGGCGAGACCATCGGGGTCGACCTGCGGCGCCAGCTCGAATTCGTGATCACCTCGCGGGGGTGCCCGGCCAGCTGCCTCTTCTGTTCGTCTCCCCTGTTCTGGGGGCGCGGCGTCCGTTTCCGTTCCCCCGCCTCCGTGGTTCAGGAGCTGCGGCTGTTGAAGGAGCGCTTCGGGCTGATCTATTTCTCCTTTCGGGACGACACCTTTACCGCCAACCGCGCCCGCGTCCTGGAGATCTGCCGCCTGATCGAAGAGCAGCGGCTGCACATCCTCTGGAACTGCCAGTCCCGCGTCAACGCCGTGGACCAGGAGATGCTGGTGGCCATGAAGCGCGCCGGATGCGAGTGCATCCAGTTCGGCGTGGAGTCTGGCTCGCCGGAGATGCTCAAGGCGCTGGGGAAGAAGATACTGCCGGCCGACGTGGAGCGTGCCGCGGCCGCCGCGCGCAAGGCGGGGATCAACCTCTCCGTCTATCTGATCACCGGGATTCCCGGGGAAACCGACGAGGACCTGCAGCAGACCGTGCGCCTGATCGATAGGATCAGGCCCCAGGACGGGCAAGTATCACCCCTGGTGTACTACCCGGGAACGGAACTGCTGCACGGCGCGGTGCGGCGGCGCGAGGTTCCGGCCCAGCTCTTCGAGGAAAAAGAAGGGGAGGGGTTTCTGGTGCGCCGCGACCCGTTCGTGGAATGCTCGCGCCAGTCCATGATGAAAGCGCTGCAAAAGGCCGGCAAGAAGGCGCGGTTCACTCGTGCCGACTTCGCGGCGCAGCGGGAGCTGGTGGGGTACAGCTTCGTGACCGAGCTGCTGCAGGCGGAAGCGCTGGAGCAGGACGGGGATTGGGAGGGCGCGGTAAGGATCTGCCGCGCCATGACACGGCAGGAACCGGACAACCCCTGGGGATGGCTGCAGTTGGCGGGGCTGCAGGAACGTGCCGACGACCTGGCTGGCGCCGCGCGATCCTACCGGCAGTTGGCGCAGCTCGTTCCCAACCACCTGCCCGCGTATGTGGCGTTGGGGGAGTTGACCCTGGCGCAGGGGGATCGTGCCGCGGCGGCGCGCCATTACCAGAG
Source organism: Geomonas oryzisoli (assembly GCF_018986915.1). NCBI lineage: Bacteria > Pseudomonadati > Thermodesulfobacteriota > Desulfuromonadia > Geobacterales > Geobacteraceae > Geomonas > Geomonas oryzisoli. The sequence goes on along the minus strand of NZ_CP076723.1, from coordinate 3,605,750 downwards.
GGCGCTGGAACTGGACCCCGCTGACGAGGCCGCCCTGGAGGGTGCCGCCCAGGCGGGAGTCGGTCGAGGCAAATAAAAAAAAGCGCCTCCCTTGCGGGGGGCGCCTTTTTTTATCCTTGCTGCGGGGAGGGCTTACTTGTTGACAGCCAGACCCGGTGCGAAGATGATCTTGTCGAAGGTGCGCTTCAGAGTCTTGCTCTGGAAGTTGATCATCGGCGGGGAGTCCGGGAACTCAACGGTGTCGCCGACTTTCACCGGGGTCTGCATTGCTGCAACCCACAGTTTCTCGCCTTTCTCCTCGATCAGGACGTAGGTGTACCCGCCGGAGTCCATGGTCTCGAGGACCTTACCTTTATGGCCTGCGCCCGGCTTTACTTCCTGCGGCTTCAGACCAGCGTGCGGATCGGTGCCCGGAGCTGCTGCGGGCATCTGGGTTGCAGGGGCTGCAGCCGGTGCCTCCTGGGTAGGTGCCTGCGGAGCTTCTTCTTTCTTCTTGCAGCCGGCAGCTGCCACGGCAACGATTGCCAACAATACGACCAAAGTCTTCTTCACAGTTTCCTCCGTGTTGGATGAAATTAAGGAATTCACAACGGTTAGAAAAAATAGCACAACAGTAACTGACTTTACAACTAAAAAAAGTCTGGTATACGCGAGCTACGAAAAGCCCTAACGGCCAATAACTTCGCCCGTGTCGGTGATCAGGCGCGCGGGCAGTTCGAAGACCCGCTTGAAGATGTTGAAAACCCCCTTGGCCAGCGACTTGACGGGCACCGCGGTCACCTGCGGATCCTCGATGCGCCCCTTCGCCTCGAAGTAGGTGGTAATCAGCGACTTGTCCTTTCCGGTCAGGATCCACCCGAAGATGGGTATCTTGCTCACTACCTTATCCACCGTCTGCAGCGGCTGCACCCCCACGTTCAGGTCGAGCTCGTTCTTGACCAGGTCCACCTTGCCCACCGCCGAGATGTTCATGGCGTTACTGTCCACAAACAGGTTCTGGGTCATGGCGACCCCGTTGCTGAAGGCGATGTCCCCGGTGATCTTGTTGAAGGGCATGCCGCCCGAAACCATGTCGGGGAGCTGGCCCTTGAAGAGCTGGGACACGTTTAGGATGGAAAAGATCTTGGAGAGCGTGGAGAACTTCCGGATGCTGCCGCGCTCGATCCTGAGCTTCACGTTCCCCTGGAGGCTGCGCCTGAAATCCGCCGCGCTCTCCCCCCGCACACTCAGATCGCCTTGCAGCGACATGGCCCCGGTCACCTCCTGTTTCTTGACCCCCAGTGAGTGCAGGAGTGCCGCGGCCGATACCTTCTGCACGCTGCATGACAGCGTGTGTCGCGCGGGCGCTACGAGGTCGCTGTAGAGCCTCCCGGTGACCTCACCTTCAAAGGAGCTGAACTCGAAGGGGAGCAGCTGCAGCACTCGGTTTTCATAGAAGACGCTGGTTTTCAGGTGCTGGAAGGGGAAGTCCTTGAGTTTCCCCTCGGTCGCGGTCACGTGAGCCCGCACGGTGAGGTGACCGTCTCCGCCGGGCCCGCCGAACAGGGGCATCAGGTCGTCGGGGTTCAGGTAGGGCGCGCTCACCACCAGCTCCGCCAGCGGGTGCTGCAGGTCCTTGACGCTCCCCTTCACCTGGAGCGAGGTCTTGCCCAGGGAACCTGAGAGCGAGGCGATCTGCAGGTTGTCTTTCTGGTAGGTGAGGTTCCCCGTCACGCGCTCCACTCGCACCGCCGCGCCGCCGGTGGCAAAGCCTATGTCGGCGGGATCGACTGAGGGGGAGCTGAAGGTCATCTGCCAGCTGGGATTCTGCAGGCCGGTGAGAACGCCCCGGCCGCTGATGCTGGTGCTGCCGAGTCGGACCTGGAGCTGCGAGGTCTCGAAGGTCTCACCGTTCACCTTGACCGTGCCGTTCACCCCGGTCAACGGCTTGATCTTATCCCCCGGGTTCAGGGTCACCCCGGAGAGGCCGACGTTGCCGCTCCAGGTGAGTCGGTCCATGTCGGGGCCGGCGGCATGCAACAGGAGCTGGACCAGTCCGGTGGGGTGGTACTTCTTCACCATGGGGACCAACTGCCCGACCTCCGTGCTCTGAAACTGGTTGGTCCTGATATCGAAGGTGACCGGTCCGTCGTACCGGCTCACCGCGGTGGCGGAAAGAGACGCGGGAGGGAGCTGGTAGTGCAGCGAGGTGATCCGGAACTGCTCCTTGTCGAAATCCATGCTGAAGGAGACGCTGTTGGTGCGCCCGGCGGGCTTTGCCACCAGATCCTTGAAGCTGTAGGCTGCGGTGGCGAGGTCGCTGTCGCCGGAGAGCCGGTAGAGAGCGGTCCCCCCCTCACCCTTGAGGTTGAGGATGGAGTTGGTGGTGAACGAGCCGATCCCTTTTCCCAGCAGCCAGACCACCTCGGGCTGCCTGGGCTGTACCTTGGCGGTGAACGGGTACTGCGAGGGGTGGTCCAGAGGGTAATCGGTGATGCGCCCCTCAAGGGAGAGCGGGGAGGAGCCGAACCTGCCGGTCATCCCCTTGAGGATGAAGTCCTTGCCGGAGAGCTCGAGCTGCCCCTTCACGCCGGTGAACACGGGGATGCCGGAGCCGTAGTTGACCACACCATCCTCGACGTTGGCCTTGATGTAGAGCACGTTGTAGTTCTGCCCCCGCTCCATGTGCAGGATCTGGCTTACCCTCCCGTCCAGGCGCCCCTGGTCGAGGCGGTAGACGCCGCCGGTGATCTTCTGCTCGATGAACTGCGCGGTGCCGTCGACGATGATGCCGTAGGGGATGTACTGGCGGTAGTCGCGCAGGTTGAAGCTGTTGCTGCCGGCGCTGGCGGTGATGCGCAGGTCGCCGGAGTGCAGATCGGACAGCTTCACCTTGCCGTTCACCTTGAAGCCGTCCAGGTCGACCTTGACGTGATCGATCTCGAGGTCGCGGTTGGTAAGCTCGAGGGAGCAGGAGCCCTTGAAGGACTTAGGCGTGAGCCTCGCGTGGAACACCTTGGGATAGTCCAGGTTCATCCTGGTGAAGTGGAACTCGGTCTTCCCCTTGAATGCGTTCAGATGTCCCTTGAGGCTCGCCTCCAGTTCCAGTTGCCCGGAGAGGCTTCTAAACGGGACAAAACGGCTGTAATAGGGCCAGAAATGACCGACGTCTATGGGGCCGGTCTTGATTTTGCCGTGCACCGGCATCGAGGCGAAGGACACCCCTGCCGCCGGGATCCCCGCCACACCGGAGAGGTGGATGGGGACCTTGCTCCTGCCCGAGGCAAGCTGGCCGTTCAGTTTGAAGTCGCAATCCCTGCCGCGGGTGATCCGGCTCAGCGACAGGTCGGTGTCGGACAGTTCGGTGATCACCGGCTGTTCCGAGAAGGCGTAGTCGGTGAAGCGGATCTGGGCCTTTTTGAGCTGGACGCCGTGAATCCCCGGGGCTTCGCCGCTGCTGGGGGTGAGGAGGTCGGCGATGTTGAAGACACCCTGGCGGTCGCGCCACAGCCTGAGCGTGGGGCGCTCCAATTCGATCCGGGAGAGCACGATTTCACGACGCAGGAGCGGGAGGATGGCGATTTTGACCGTGAGCCGGTCGGCGGTGGCGAAGTCGGTGCTGCCGTCCTTCTCCTTGATGGTCACGCCGGTGAAGGTGAAGGCGGGGGTGAGCCGCATGGTGAATGCGCCGGTCTGGTACTGCAGGTCCCGTTTCAGCGAACTTTTCACCTGCGCCAGGATGTCGGCCTTGTAGGTGTCGAGGTCGAGCAGGCGGGGGAGCAGGCTCGCCCCCAGGATGACGACGGTCAGTATGGTGGCCAAAAGCGGCAAAAGCCAGGCCCGTATTTTCTTAAGCGGCATATCTTATCTCTGCACTCATTCCGCAGTTCAGGCGTCGGCGGGTAGCTCGATGATGAAGCGGCTCCCCTTGGGGTGGTTCTCCTTGGCGCGGATGAAGCCGTGGTGGTCGGAGATGATGGTGTTGACGATGGCGAGGCCCAGGCCGGTGCCGCTCTTCTTCCTGGAGAAGTACGGCTCGAAAAGCCGGGGGCGGTCCTCTGCGGCGATGCCGTGGCCGGTGTCGGATACGGTGAAGGTGGCCATCTTGAGGGTGCTGTCGTAGCGGGTGGCGAGCTCGATCTCTCCCTCCCCCTCGATGGCGGCCACCGCGTTGTCCAAAAGGTTGATCACCACCCGTTTGATCTGATCCCGGTCCAGCATGATGTGTGGCATCTGCTCGTCGGTGTTCAGGGTGAAGCGGATATGGCGGTGCGCCTCGACGTAGAGGGTGAGCGCCTCCTTGAGGATGTCGTTCAGGTCGTTGGGCTTGGGGACCGAGGCGGGCATCCGGGCGAAGTTGGAGAACTCGTTCACCAGCCCTTTCAGTTCATCCACCGATTTGATGATCATGTTGGTGCACTGGTCGAAGACCTCTTCCTCACCCTCGAAGCGGGCGAGGTAGCGCTTTCTCAGTCGCTGCGCCGAGAGCTGGATCGGGGTAAGCGGGTTCTTGATTTCGTGGGCGATCCTTCTGGCGACCTCGCGCCAGGCCGCCATCCTCTGGGCCTTGATCAGCGAGGTGAGGTCGTCCAGCACCACCACCATTCCCATGAAGGCGTCGTTCTCGTCCTTGAGGACGGTCAGGTTGGTGAGCAGGGTGAGCTCGCCGTCGCGCATCGGGATGGTTACCTGGCGCACGATGGCGTCGTGCTTGTCGAGCACCATGTCGCGCAGAAGCCCCTTGACGATGTCCAGGTGCTCGACCTGCAGCACCTCGCGGAAGTTCTTCCCGGTGACCTTGTCGCTGTTGATCAAAAGGAGCTTCTCGGCGGACTTGTTCACCGTGGTGAGCAGGCCGTCCTTGTCCACCGAGATGATGCCGGCGGTGACGTTGGCCAGTACCGCCTCCATGTAGCGACGCCGTTGCTCCAGTTCCAGGTTGCTCTTCTGCAGTTCCTCGTTGGTGTGCTGCAGGGCGAGCTGGTTTTCGCGCAGGTCCTCCGTCATCCGGTTGAACGAGGCGATCAGCATGCCGATCTCGTCGCCGCCCCCCTCGCCCAGGTGCACGTCCAGGTTCCCCTCGGCCACCTGGCGGGTCGCCTCGGCCAGTTCCTGGATCGGGATGGTGAGGCTGCGGGCCAGGTAGACCCCGAACCAGACGGCGAGGAAGACGATCACCATGGTGATCAGGAACAGGGTCAGGATGTACCCCGTGGCGATCGGGTGCTTCATGATCTTCAACTGGCGGAACTCGTGGTAGGAGGCCGAGATCTCCCTCATCTTCGAAACCAGGGAGTAGGGGACGTAGTAGTTGACCACGATGACCCCGACCACGTCGTTGTTGTTGAAGTTGCTCCGGATCGGCACGATGCCGCGGATCAGGTCGGCCTTGCCGATGGCGTTGACCCGGGTCAGCTTCTGGCCGGCGAGCCCCACGTTGATGTCCTCGGAGGAGGGGTTGGTGAACTCGCCCAGCGGGAGCTTCGGGTTGCCGGCGCGGAATAGTTCCTCGCGCTGGGCCGAGAAGACCTCGACCACGCCGAGGTTGTACTCCTTCTGCTTCTGGCGCACCAGGGCCTTCAACTGGGGGAGGTTCTCCTCGTTGAGGAGCTTTCTTTCCTTGATGGCCTCGCTGATCTGGTCGCCGTAGTAGAGCGCGTTGGCGGCCGAGGTCTTGTAGTAGACCTGCGCCACCTCCATCGATTCGTTCAGGGAGGTTTCCACCTGCTTGTTGAACCAGTTCTGGATGCTGTTGGTGATGAACCCGGCGGAAACGAAGAACAGCAGCATGGTCGGCACCAGCGACAGGGTGACGAAGGCGAGCACCAGCTTGGTGCGCAGCTTCGCCCCGGGCGTGTTCTTGCGCCGTTCCAGGAAGAGCTTGGTGATGTTCCTGAACACCAGATAGACCAGCAGGATGATGAGCAGGATGATGACGTTGATGATGGCGAAGATGACGATGTTGCTCCCCATCGGCACCTCGGAAGAGAGGCGCGACAGGTGGATCTCGAGGTAGGTGAGGAGCACGATCGAGAGCAGCGACACGCAGACGATGATCGCCTCGCGCTTGCGCTTTCGGATCTCTCCGGCGGGGAGTTCGGCACCCTGGCTGTGCGGGGGAAGGCCCCCTTTTGGGTCGGACATCGGCATCACGCCACTTTATACGAACGGGTGAGGAGTTTCAAGCACTTCCATGCTGCCCGGCAACGAAAAAAGCAGCCCCCGGAGGAGCTGCTTGTGGTTTTTCGTCTTTCGGTTTTTCTCAAACTCAACCTTAATCTTAACCTGTCTCTAAGCCTCCAGCCAGGCCAGCTCGGGCAGAGCGATGTTGAACGGGGCGTTGAACGCCTGCGGGGTGAACTCGATCAGGGTGTAGCAGTCCGGGCGCTTCAGGAGCTCCATGACCAGCTTGTGGTTCAGGTCGTGGCCGGACTTGGTGGCCTTCACGTGCCCGATCAGGCGGTGACCGGCGAGGGAGAGGTCGCCCACCGAGTCGAGGATCTTGTGGCGTACGAACTCGTCCTGGAACCTGAGCCCCTCCGGGTTCAACACGCCCTGGTCGCCGATGACGACGGCGTTCTCCAGGGAGCCCCCCAGGGCCAGGCCGTGGGCCTTCATCATCTCCACCTCGGCGAGGAAGCAGAAGGTGCGGGCGGCGGCAAACTCGTCGGTGAAGCTCGACTGGCTGAACTCCAGCGAGCGGTGCTGTTTCATCACCGCCGGGTGGGCGAACTGCATGTCGAACGAGATCTTGTAGTGGCGCGACGGGATGATGGAGGCTTTCTTGTCCCCTTCGGTCACGGAAACCGGCTTCTTGATCACCAGGTACTTGCGCGGCTTCTTGGATTCCTTGATGCCGGCCTTGACGATGGCGGCCACGAAGGGGGCGGCGCTGCCGTCCATGATCGGGACCTCGGGGCCGTTGATGTCGACGTGCGCGTTGTCGATGCCGCAGCCGTACAGGGCCGCCATGAGGTGCTCTATGGTGGAGACGCTTACTTCGCCGCGGCCGATGGTGGTGGAGAGCCTGGTGTTGACCACGTTGCTGGCGTGCGCTTCGATGGAGACAGCCGGGGTGAGGTCAACCCTGTGGAAGACGACGCCGGTGCCGGGCTCAGCCGGACGCAGCGTGATGGTGATCGTCTTGCCGGTGTGCAGGCCGATGCCGCTGAAGGTTACCTTGTTGCCCAATGTCTGCTGGAATATCATCTGCTTGCTCCCGATAATCAGTATGCTTACTATCTAGCAAATAATAAGCCAAATCGGGCGCGCTGTTTCTCATTGGAAAAAAGGTCGCAGCTTCGGGTGTGTAGACGGTAGCGGGGCGGCGGTAGGGGCGGGGGGAGGGTGTGGTGATTTTGCGCCTGTGGTGCCAGTGCAACGGGGAGTGTGGCTTTTTTGCTACAGTCTGCCGGAGCGGAGGATGGCGACCATCCACCACACCCCGACTATCCCGGCACAGCTGAAGCCGAAAAAGGCGAAGGCGGGAAAGCCCCAGAGCATGGGGCCGCGGTTGCCCTGCATGGCGATGGACGAGCCGATCAGGAGCGCGGCGATGATCAGGGAGAGACAGAGCCGGTTCGCCGAGCGGTCCAGTTCCTTGGAGAAGCGGTCCAGCCCGCGGTGCTCCAGGTCGATGCGGAACTTGTTGCGGTTGATCTTGTTCAGGATCTCCTTGATGTCGCGCGGCAGGTTGCGCGCCAGGGTGAGGTAGCCCTCCACCCCCTGCTCCATCTCCTGGAACAGGCGCCCGGGGGAGCGCTGGCGGCGGAACTCCCGCTCCAGGAAGGGGCGCAGGTGCCCGACCATGTCGAAATCTGGGTCGAGCTTGCGCCCCATCCCCTCGACCACCACCAGCACCTTGACCAGCATGGTCAGGTCCGGGTGCACCTTGATGCGGTGCGTGGAGATCAGGTCGATGAACTCCATGAGCATGCGGCCCACCTCGATCTCCTTGAGAGGGATCTCGAGGTAGCTGTCCATGAACTCGGCGAGCGCCTTTTTCAGGGCCTGCATGTTCACCGTTTCGCCGGCGTCGCCGGCCTCCACGATGACGTAGGCTAGCCCCTCCACATCGCGGTTGATCACCGCCACCAGGACGTCGGTCAGGTAGCGTTTCACCGCCGGGTCGAGCCGTCCCACCATGCCGAAGTCGAGCAGGCAGATCACGTTGTCCTTGAAGATCAGCACGTTGCCGGGGTGGGGGTCGCCGTGGAAAAAGCCGTGCTCCAGTACCATCTCCAGAAAGGCCCGGGCGCCGCGGCGGGCGATCTCGCGCCGGTCCAGCCCCGCCGCCTCGATGGCGCAGATGTCGCTTACCTTGATCCCCTCGACGTACTCGGTGGTGAGCACCCCCTTGGCGGTGGCCTCCCAGTACACCCGTGGGAAGTAGAGGTTGGGGTCCCCCTTGAAGTTGTCGCGGATCTTCTCGATGGCGTGCCCCTCACGGGTCAGGTCCATCTCGCGCCTGATGGTGTAGGAGAACTCGCGCACCACCCCGACCGGGTCGTAGATGTCGCTACGAGCCATGTGGCGCTCCAGGAGGAGCGCCACTCCCATGAGGATGTCGATGTCCGTTTCCACCGCCTCGACCACCCCCGGACGGCGCACCTTGACCACCACGTCCTCGCCGGTGATGAGCGTAGCGCGGTGCACCTGGGCGATGGAGGCCCCCGCGATCGCTTCCGGTTCCACGTGCAGGAAGCGTTGTTCCAGGGGGACCCCCAGCTCGTGCTCGATCTGCACCCTGATCTCCTCGAAGGGAAGACAGGGGATCTTGTCCTGCAGGTGGGCCAGTTCCTGGACGAACGAGGCGGGGATGATGTCGGCGCGGGTGGAGAGGAGCTGCCCCAGCTTGATGAAGGTGGTGCCGAGCTCCTCCAGGGCGAGGCGCAGGCGCTCCGGCGGCGTCAGGTGCTCCGCCACCGGGGATCGTCGCCTGAATACGCGGCGCGAGAAGTCGACCACCTGGCCGAGGTTCAGGTACTCCAGCAGGTGCCCCAGCCCGTAGCCGCCGAGCACCGTGATGATCTGACGGTAACGCCGGATGCTCCTGACGTTGCGGTTTATGTTTACTATCCTAAGCACTCATCCTCCGGCTGGGAGGCCACGCTCTCCGCCGCAAGCGTCTCGAGCGCCCTGACGCGCCGTTCCAGTTTCTCGAAATCCTCGCGCGGCACCATGCCCATACGGTCCAGCGCCTTCTTCACCTCGGCTTCGGCCACCTCGGCGGTTTTTTGCTGTCCCGTGCGCGCCATCTCCTGGATCCGGTCCAGAAAGGCGCGTCCTTCCTCCTCGCTGATCTTGTAGCGGGACTTCATTTCCTGGATCAGCTCCTCCCCTTTTTTCTGGGTGAGCGCCGCCGCGCCGAGCGCCGTCAGCACAGCCTTCTCGAACAGTTCGAACATGGTATCCCTCCTTTGGCAACTGGTAGTGGCACGCCTTCCTCATAGGCGCCATTTAATGATATCGGCGGGGCGCCCGTTGTCAAACTTGCACCTCCTTGACATCACTAAGGTTCTCGCCGATAATCGCATACTTGTTCCCATTAAAGGGTGTCGGCCATGCAGAAAAAGAAGATGGTCACCATCAAGAACGTCGTGCAGATCCTTTTGCAGCGGGGACTGATCGACGAGAAGCAGTCCGCGGAGCTGCTTGCCAAGGGGGACGCGCAGGCCCACCGGCTGGCGGGCGCGCAGCAGGCAGGATATTCCCGGCGGCTGCAGCAGACCCCGGAAAAGCCCTCCCCCGCAGAGATCATCGCCTCGATGAACCTGGAGGTCCCCGATTCCGGCGGAAGGCTCCTCACCGAAGACGCCATCACCGAGGTGCTTGCCGCCGCAGTGGGGCTTCCCTACCTGAAGATCAACCCGATGAAGCTCGACCTCGACCTGGTCACTGCCCACATCTCCCGCCCCTTCGCACTGAGGCACCTGATCGTCCCGGTCGGATACGCGGACGGGGTGGTGACCCTCGCCGTCGCCGATCCTTTCAACGACGAGGTCATCGACGAGCTGAAGGCTGTGAAAAGGATGGAGTTTCGCCGGGTGCTCGCCTCGCGCAACGATATCCTGAAGATCCTGAGGGAGTTCTTCGGCTTCCGGGCCTCGGTGCAGGCCGCCGAGAGCGAGGTGTCCACGGCGGTGGACCTGGGGAACCTGGAGCAGTTCGTGCGCTTAAAGAGCGGGCACGAGATCGAAGGGACCGACCGCAACATCATCTCGGCGGTGGACTTCCTGCTGCAGTACGCCTTCGACCAGCGGGCGAGCGACATCCACATCGAGCCAAAGAGGGAGAAGACGCTGGTGCGCCTGCGGGTGGACGGGGTGCTGCACAACGTCCACGTGGTGCCCAAGCCGCTGCATCCCCCCATCGTGTCCCGGATCAAGATGCTCTCCCGCATGGACCTGGCCGAGAAGCGGCGTCCCCAGGACGGCAGGATCAAGACCAGCCATGAGGGGCGCGAAGTAGAGCTGCGCGTCTCAACCCTGCCGGTCGCCTTCGGGGAGAAGGTGGTGATCAGGATCTTCGACCCGGACGTGCTGATGCAGGAATTGGACTCGATCGGCTTCTATCCGCGCGAGTACCAGCTCTACAGTTCCTTCCTGCGCCGCCCCAACGGGATCATCCTGGTCACCGGCCCCACCGGCAGCGGCAAGACCACCACGCTCTACTCGTCGCTCAGGACGCTTTCCTCGCCCGAAGTCAACATCGTCACCGTCGAAGACCCCATCGAGATGGTGATGGAGGAGTTCAACCAGGTGGGGGTGCAAAGCGGCATCGGGGTGACCTTCGACAAGGTGCTCAGAAACGTGCTCCGCCAGGATCCCGACATCATCATGATCGGCGAGATCCGGGACAAGGAGACCGCCGAGAACGCGGTGCAGGCCGCCCTCACCGGGCACCTGGTCCTTTCCACGCTGCACACCAACGACGCCCCTTCCTCCGTGACGCGGTTGATCGACCTCGGTGTTCCCTCGTTTCTGATCTCCTCGACCGTGATCGGCATCATCGCACAGAGGCTGTTGCGCCGGATCTGTCCCGCCTGCAAACGGGAGAGCCAGTTGAGCGCCGAGGAGCTGGAGTACCTGGGATTGAAGCGGCCCGCCAGGGTCTGGTCCGGGGAGGGGTGCGCTGAATGTCGCGGCACCGGCTACAAGGGAAGGACCGGGATCTTCGAGGTGCTGGACGTGAACGAAACCATCAAGGGGGCCATCAGCGAGCGGGTCGACCTGGCCGGGTTGCAGGCAGCAGCCCGGAAAGACGGCCTTGTGACGCTGCGCGAACAGGCAGTGCGGAAGATGCTGGAAGGAATCACCACCTACGAGGAAGTCATCGCGGTCACAGGCTGACCAGTCGGACCAGTCGGACGTTCGAGCGCCGAAGGGGACTGGCTCCGCCAGGTGCCTGTCCCCCTCAACGCCCGCCGGACGCTCGGCACCAAGGGAGGAACCATGAAAAACCACGCCACCGACACCACCACCGAAACCGCCATCTTTGCCGGTGGCTGCTTCTGGTGCATGGAGCCGGTCTTCGACAAGATGCCGGGGGTGCTCTCGGTGCTCCCCGGCTATACCGGCGGCACCACGCCCAACCCCAGCTACCGGGAGGTCTGCGAGGGGGAGACCGGGCACGTCGAGGCGGTCGAGATCGTCTTCGACCCGGGGCGTGTCAGTTACCGCGAACTGCTGCGGGTGTTCTGGCGCAACATCGATCCCACCACCAAAAACCGCCAGTTTTGCGACTACGGCAGCCAGTACCAGACCGCCGTCTTTTATCTGGACGAGGAACAGAAGCGGGAAGCCGAGGAGAGCAGGCAGGAAGCGGAGCAGAGTAACCGTCTCGGTGCAGCCGTCGTCACGCAGATACTCCCCGCCTCCGAGTTCTACCCGGCGGAGGAGTACCACCGTCAGTACTACAAGAAGGAACCCTACCATTACCAGCGCTACCACGAGGGGTGCGGCCGCAACTGGAGATTGAAGGAGCTGTGGGGGCGGGAACCGGAGTAGCTGAACCGGCGCCGGTTACGGGGCGGACAGCACCCGCTCCAGGGCCTGTTGCAGTTCGTCGCAACGGTACGGCTTGACGACGGCGGCGCAGAAGCCGTATTCGGCATGTTCCGCCATGACGGGATCGTTGGAATAGCCGCTGGAGACGATCAGCCTGGCAGCGGGATCAAATGCCAGGATCTGTTGTGCCGCCTCCTTGCCCCCCATGGCGGCGGGTATGGTGAGATCCATGATCGCCACCGCGAAAGGCCTTCCGGCCTGGGCCGCCTCCCGGTACAGGCTCACCGCTTCCTCTCCGGTCGCGCAGGTCACCACCTGGTACCCCAGGTACTGCAGCATGTCCCGGGTCAGCGTCCTGATCGCCTCTTCGTCGTCCATGACCAGCACCGTCCCTTCCCCCGCCTTGGTGTTCCGCTCCGGTTGCCGCGGCGCCTCTTCCGCCACCGCCTCGCCCGCGGAGGGGAGGTAGAAGGTGAGGGTGGTTCCCGCTCCGGGGGCGGAGGTCACCTCGACTCTGCCGCCATGCTTGATGACGATGGAGTGCACCGAGGCAAGGCCCAGCCCGCTCCCTCCCGGTTTGGTGCTGTAGTAGGGATCGAAGATGAGCTTCTGGTCCTCGTACGCGATGCCGCACCCTTCATCGCTGAAGGATATCTTCGCGTAATCGCCGGGGGGGAGTGTCTGGCTGTTGTTGGCGGCAAGCGGCAGGTTCTCGGCGGTCACGGTCAGAACCCCGCCGCCGGGCATGGCCTGGCAGGCGTTGATGATGACGTTGGAGAAGGCCTGGTTCATCTGCCCCTCGTCCGCCTCGATGGCATGGAGCCCTTCCTGGAGGTTCAGCCGGGTCTGCACCTTGGTGCCGTGCAGGGCGAGGGTGAGGGATTCCTGCAGGAGCCGGCCCAGCGGAACCACTTTCTTGATAGGCTGGCCACCTCTGGAAAAGGTGAGGAGTTGGTGCGCCAGTTCGGCGGCGCGTTGCGACGCCTTTTCGGCGTTTTTCACCGCTCCCCGCGCCGGATGATCCTGGTCGAGCAGCAGTTCGGCGAAGGATAGGTTGCCGAGGATGCCGGTGAGGATGTTGTTGAAGTCGTGGGCGATGCCGCCTGCCAGGACCCCGAGGGATTCCAGCTTCTGGGCCTTGAGCACCTCTTGTTGCATCGCCTCCCATTTGGTGATGTCGGTCAGGGTGAACAGGAGACGGTGGCGGACCAGACGGGTATTGAGGATGACGTGCCTCGAGGAGCCGTCGACGCAGGAAATTTTCGCCTCCAGCGGCGTGATCGGTGTACCGCTCTCCAGCGTCGTCTTCCCGATTTCCTCGCGCCAGGGTGCCAGGGTCCGGTCCCGGTAAGCCGGGTCGGGCAGGGCGCGTTGCATAAGCTCTTCCAGGGTGGGGCGATCCTCGGAGACGAACCCCAGCCAGTCGCTGACGTAGCTGTTGAGGTACTGGACCCTGCCACTCTCGTCGGCCCAGCCCACCCCTGCCGGCATCTCCTCCATGAGGACCTTGAGGATCTCCTCGTTTTGCTGCAGGGCTTCCTCGATTTCGTGACGCGCGGTGATGTCGCGCACGAGGACGATGATGCGGTCGCTGCCGCCGATATCGGCCCGGCGCAGGCTGACCTCGGACCAGAACAGCGAGCCGTCCTTCTTCTTGCTGCGCCACCTGACCGTCATCGGGGGACCCGACGCCGCCTGCTGCAAAAGAAGCCACGCGTCTTCGTCCGTGTAAGGCGGTTCCCCAAGGCTCAGCTCTCCAACGGTCAGGCTGTGGGCCTCCTCGGGCGTGTAGCCGAACATCTCGCACATGGTGCGGTTCACGTCTACCAGTTGCCCGGTGGCGGCATCGTGGATGAAGAGAGCGTCGTTGACGTTGTGGTAGATGGCCTGGAACCGGGCCTCGCTCTGCTCCAGCCGGTCTACCGACTCCGCCAGGCGCCCCGCAAAGCGCGAGATCAGCTGGTAGAGCAGCGCAGAAGTGACCATGATGAACATGAGCCCCTTGTAGACCTCGATCTGTTCCGCGATGTGGCGGTCCGAAACCAGCCAGATCAGTGCGTAGCCGGAGAGGTAGATCCAGGCGCTGCCGAAGAGGGCATAGACCCCGACGATCTTGTTTATCTCGCGTCTTTGATTGCGCTTCGATGCTGCCCGCATGCGTGCTCCCGCCCTTTGGGGCGTCTGGCTGCGGTGGCCGGGGTGTTTGCTGCCGTTTAGACTCTGAGGCGGCCGGGGCCGCCTCGGTTATTTCGCTTCCGCCATCGATACCACGACGATCCCCGATTCGGTGACCCGGTATCCCTTGGCCCGGTCCTGGTCGTGGTCGTAGCCGATCTCGGTGCCGTCGGGGATGACGACGTTCTTGTCGATGATGGTGCGCCTGATCTTCACGTGGCGCCCCACGGTGACGTTCTCGAAGAGGATGGAATCCTCCACTTCGCTGTAGCTGTTCACCTTGCAGCGCGGCCCCAGGATGGTGCGGCGCACGGTGGCCCCGCTGGTAATGCAGCCTGCGCAGACGTAGGAATCGATGTTCATGCCGCGCCGCCCATCCTCGTCGAACACGGTCTTGGCCGGCGGCAGGTTCCCCTGGTTGGTCAGGATCGGCCACTTGTAGTTGTAGAGGTTCAACTGCGGCGAGACGTGGATCAGGTCCATGTTCGCCTCGTAGTAGCTCTCGATGGTTCCCACGTCCTTCCAGTACCCCTTCTCCTCCGCCTTCATGCCTGGGATGATGTTGTCGTTGAAGTTGTACGCGAAGACCTTGTCGCGGTTTTCCAGCATCATCGGGATGACGTGCTTGCCGAAATCCAGATCCTCGTACCGCTTCTTGCCTTCCTGCAGCACTTCGATCAGCTTCTTGGTGGAGAAGATGTAGTTCCCCATGGAAGCGAAGCAGGTGTCACGGCCGGGGATGCTTTCCGGGTTTTTCGGTTTTTCGGTGAAGGCGGTGATTTTGTAGTCGTCGTCAACCGAGAAGACCCCGAAGCGGCTCGCCTCCTGGACCGGCACCTCCAGCGCCGCAACGGTCAGGTCGGCGCGGTTTCTGCGGTGGTAGTCGATCATCTGGCTCACGTCCATCTTGTAGATATGGTCGCCGCCGAAGATGGCGACGTAGTCCGCGTCCGACGACTCCACGAAGCGCAGGTACTGCAGGATGGCGTCGGCTGTCCCCTTGAACCAGTCCTCGTTCTCCGAACTGGTCTCCGGCGAGATGGCGACGAAGAACTCGCCCAGGCCGGTCCATTTGCCCCACGACTCCCTGATGTGCTTGTTGAGGGAGTAGGCGCGGTACTGGGTCAGGATGTAGACCTTCTTGATCCCGGAGTTGAAGAGGTTGCTCAGGACGAAGTCGATGATCTTGTATTTGCCGCCGAACATGACGCTCGGCTTGGCCCTTCTGATGGTGAGGGGGCTCAGGCGCTCCCCTTTGCCACCGGCAAGCACCATGGCGATGGTATTGCCGACATTACTCATGGCGTACATACAATAGCTTTCCTCCAGTTAAGCGTCGGGACATCATCCCGCCGGTGTCAGGGCTTGCCGTGCTTGGGCGCCTCTCCTATTTTGAAGACCACCTCTATATCCATCACTTCACCCTTTCGTTCCAGCTTCAGGGTGGACTTGTCTCCCACGTGCTTCTGTTTCACCGCGTAGACCAGATCGAGGCTTTCCTTTAACGGCTCGTTGTCCATGGCGAGCAGCAGGTCACCCTTTTGCACCCCGGCGCGGGAGGCGTTGGAGTCGGGCACCACCGTGTTCACCACCAAGCCGCGCCCTTTCGGGTCGGGCTCGAACATGACGCCGAGCAGCACGCCCGGTGCGGGGAGCCCCTCGTAGGCGTAGTTCACCAGGAAGTCGAAGGAGACGGTGGGGAAGTCCGGGGTCTCCACATCCATCATCACCGGCTTCTCGGCGCGCCGCACCACAACCTCATGGCCGCCGATGGTGGCGTAGGAGGCGGGGAGACGGCGGAAGGCACGGCGCGGGATGCCGAAGCCGTAGCCGACGTGATTGCCGCCTGCGACAACGAGAAGGCGCCGATCCTTTCCTGAGGCGCTGGTGAGGTAGCGCACGGCGGATTCCGCCATGGTCTCGTCCCACAGGGTTTGGGCCCGGATGAAGCCCTCGATGGCCATTTTGCCGTGGCTGTTGTGTCCGCTGAAGATGCTCTCGGTTTGGGCGCGCTGGTACGGATCGGAGAGGTCCATCTGCGGCAGCTGCGCTTTCTGCTCAGGAGTCAGCTCCTCGAGCGGTTTCATGCGCACGGCCTGCACCAGTTCCTTCTCCGCGTTCAGCGCGACGACCGGGATCCGCTTTTCCCTGGCGTAGAGGAGCAGGTCGCGGTAGTACGCGAAGTCCATCTTCCAGTTGTCGTACCAGCGTGAGGCCTTCAAGAACGCCTTCTCATCCAGTTCGCCCGCCACCCAGCGGTCGAGGACCGGCTGCTGCGACCTCACGAACATCTCCATGCCGAGCGCGACCTTGCCGGGGTAGCGCTGCTCCATAGCCTTCAGCGTGTCCAGTTCCAGGCGGTGCGCGGCCGGGTTGTCATGCGTCTCGCCGACGTAGACCACCCGGGCGTCGGTGACCACGTCGAACATCTGCTGCGGCGTCACCAGCGTCCCGGTGGGGAGGTGGATGATGTCGCCGATCTCGGCGGCTTTCTGCATGGGATACGGGTTTTCCGGGTCTCCGAGCACGGGTTTGCCGGCGCGGGGCGTCGAGCAGGCGGTCATGGTGAGCAGGGAAAGCACAGCGGCACACTGTGCGAGACGAGCGATGAGTAGCATTTCTTCTCCTGAAAATATGATGTTCCTACGCGGGATGCGGTCATGTCGGTCACGGCTCCCGGGGACTGGCTCCGCAGGTGCCTGTCCCCTTTGCGGGCCTCCTTTTGCTGGCTGCGCGGGTGCCTCTCCCTTTGCGCGATTGGTGTCTTTCGCTGGCCAAGGAATATTACCTTCTCTAATGAATTTGTCCAGTCGGCGCTTCTCGTTAGGGAAGTTTTGGCGGCGCAGCCGCCGATAAGCCTCCTGGGGCCGGTTCAGCCCCAGCGGTTTCCTCGGAATGTACCACAACACCTCATGAAGATAAACCGAAAGTTTTATTATTCTCTAATAAAACTCTGCATCGAGGATTCATTTCGTGCCGGAACTGAACCAGCCGGCCGAGCATTAACTCATAGTCATGGTTTGGGGCGCTAAACGTATGTTTGACGGCCTTTTTTATGTTGACAATATCACTGTCTCGCAAATAGAATCGCTAATTTAATACATATCGGAGGTTGTGCAATGGGACAGCTTTTTAAAGTGGCGGTGCTGCCGGGTGACGGCATCGGCCCGGAGGTTATGGCAGAAGCACTGAAGGTACTGGATGCGGTCGAGAAACGCTACGACGTGAAATTCGAGCGCACCCACGCCAACGTAGGCGGCGCCGGGATCGACCTGGAGGGGCGTGCCCTTCCCGAGACTACCGTGAATATATGCAAGGCAGCCGACGCCATCCTGTTCGGTTCGGTGGGCGGTCCCAAGTGGGAGACCCTGCCGCCGGACGAGCAGCCCGAGCGCGGCGCACTGCTGCCGCTGAGGAAGATCTTCGGTCTCTATGCCAATCTTCGTCCCGCCATCATCTTCCCGTCGCTGACCAGCGCCTCCTCCCTGAAGGAAGAGGTCATCGCCGGCGGATTCGACATCCTGGTGATCCGCGAGCTGACCGGTGGCATCTACTTCTCCCAGCCCAAGGGGATCGACGGGGCCGGCCGTGACCGCGTCGGCGTGGACACCATGCGCTACAGCGTGCCCGAGATCGAGCGCATCGCGCACGTCGCCTTTCAGGCCGCCCAGAAGCGCGGCAAGAAGGTCTGCTCCATCGACAAGGCCAACGTTCTCTCCACCTCCGTGCTCTGGCGCGAGATCGTGATCAACATCGCCAAGGAGTACCCGGACGTCGAGCTTTCCCACATGTACGTGGACAACGCGGCGATGCAGCTGGTAAGGTGGCCCAAGCAGTTCGACGTCATCCTGTGCGAGAACATGTTCGGCGACATCCTCTCCGACGAGGCCGCCATGCTGACCGGCTCCCTGGGGATGCTCCCGTCGGCTTCGCTGGCCGAGGGGACCTTCGGCATGTACGAGCCCTCCGGCGGCAGCGCCCCGGACATCGCGGGGCAGGGGATCGCCAACCCGATCGCCCAGATCCTCTCCGCGGGGATGATGCTGCGTTACTCCTTCGGCATGGTCGAGGCGGCCGACGCCATCGACAACGCCGTCGCCAAGGTGCTGGACCAGGGTTACCGCACCCGCGACATCTATCAGGAGAAGGCCGGCGAGAAGCTGGTCAACACCAAGGAGATCGGCGACGCCATCATCGCCAACCTGTAAGTAACGGCACAAACAAGGCGGGGGAGACCCCGCCACACATTCACACCATATAAATAGAAAGGAAGGTCGCCTATGAAAGTCGGTATGGTCGGTTGGCGTGGCATGGTTGGCTCGGTTCTCATGCAGCGCATGCAGGAAGAGAACGATTTCGCAGGTGTTGAGCCGGTATTCTTCACCACTTCGCAGGTGGGGCAGCCCGCCCCGCTGAACGCGGGGACGCTGAAGGATGCATCGGACATCAACGAGCTGAAGAAGCTGGACGTGATCATCACCTGCCAGGGGGGCGATTACACCAAGGCCGTCCGCCCGGAGCTGAAGAAGGCCGGCTGGAACGGCTACTGGATCGATGCCGCCAGCACCCTGCGTATGGAAGACGACGCCGTCATCATCCTCGATCCGATCAACCGCAACGTCATCGACGCGGCCCTCTCCAAGGGGATCAAGGACTACGTCGGCGGCAACTGCACCGTGAGCCTCATGCTCATGGGCCTGGGCGGGCTGTTCAAGGCGGGCGTGGTCGAGTGGCTCTCCTCCATGACCTACCAGGCAGCCTCCGGTGCCGGCGCACCGAACATGCGTGAGCTTCTCTCCCAGATGGGCGTGCTGCATGGTTCCGTTGCCCAGCAGTTGGCCACCCCGGGTTCCGCGATCCTCGAGATCGATAAGAAGGTCACTGACACCCTGAGAAGCGGTGACATGCCGACCAAGGAGTTCGGCTTCCCGCTGGCCGGCAGCGTGCTCCCCTGGATCGACCGCGAGGTCGAGGACGGGCAGAGCCGCGAGGAGTGGAAAGGCTACGCCGAGACCAACAAGATCCTCGGCGCCGTGAACCCGATCCCGGTGGACGGCATCTGTGTCCGCGTGGGCGCGATGCGCTGCCACAGCCAGGCGATCACCATGAAACTGACCAAGGACATCCCGATCGCCGAGATCGAGGACATGATCAAGAACGACAACCAGTGGGTGAAGTTCATCCCGAACAACAAGGCCGACTCCCTGGCGGGGCTCACCCCGGCAGCCGTTTCCGGGTCGCTCACCGTCCCGGTCGGCCGCGTGCGCAAGATGAAGATGGGGCCGCAGTACCTCTCCGCCTTCACCTGCGGCGATCAGCTGCTGTGGGGCGCCGCCGAGCCGCTGCGCCGCATGCTGCAGATCCTGAAGGAGAGGTAAGGTCAAGGTCAAAGGCGTCGCACACGGATTTTACGGGAACGTACGGATAAAGGCAGATAAGGCAAAAGCATTTTGGGGAAACCAGGCTTTAGATCCGTGCTCTTTCCGTCTTCTCCGTGTTGTTCCGTGTGAGATGCCGTTGACTTAGTTTCTGAATTTTATGCAGCGAGAAGCGGAGCGCGTCCCCGGCAGCCAGGGGGCGCGCTCCCGTTTTTGTCTTGAGGAGATGTAAAAGCATGAAGAAGACGTGGAATGTAGCAGTGGTAGGCGCGACCGGTGCCGTGGGAACCCAGATGATCGAGTGCCTGGAGGAGCGCAAGTTCCCGGTGGGGCAGATCAAGTTCCTGGCGAGCGCGAGGAGCGCGGGACAGGTGCTGGAGTTCAACGGCAAACCGGTGACTGTGGAGGAGCTGAAGCACGATTCCTTCGACGGGATCGATATCGCCCTCTTCTCGGCAGGTGGGGCGCGCTCCGAAGAGTTTTGTCCGTCCGCGGCCAAGGCGGGAGCGGTTTGCATCGACAACTCCAGTGCGTGGCGCATGGACAAGGACGTGCCGCTGGTGGTCCCGGAGGTGAACCCGCACGCTATCGCCGACTATCGCAAAAAGGGGATCATCGCCAACCCGAACTGCTCCACCATCCAGATGGTGGTGGCGCTCAAGCCCCTGCACGACTTCGGCACCATCAAGAGGATCGTGGTCTCCACCTACCAGGCCGTTTCCGGCACCGGCAACAAGGCGATCGATGAGTTGCGCATCCAGACCGGGGAGCTTCTGAACGGCCGCCCGCCCAAGAACGAGGTCTATCCGCACCGCATCGCCTTCAACTGCCTGCCGCAGATCGATTCCTTCTGCGACAACGGCTACACCAAGGAAGAGATGAAGATGGTCAACGAGACCAGGAAGATCATGGAGGCGGACATCGCCACCACCGCGACCTGCGTCCGCGTTCCCGTCTTCTACGGCCACTCCGAGTCGGTCAACATCGAGACCGAGAAGAAGATCACCGTGGCCAAGGCGCGCGAGCTCCTGGAGGATGCGCCGGGCGTGGAACTGGTGGACAATCCGCCCAACGGCGAGTACCCGATGGCCATGGACGTCGCCGGCGAGGACCTGACCCTGGTGGGGCGCATCCGCGAGGACGCCTCCATCAAGAACGGCCTGAACCTCTGGATTGTGGCCGACAACCTTAGGAAGGGCGCTGCCACCAACGCCGTGCAGATAGCTGAGATTCTGGTGGAGCAGTACTTGAAGTAGTCATGGACGTCAGACCAGTCGGACTAGGCGGACCTGTCAGACCAGGAAGGGTATGCGCAACATCAAACTGATCATAGAATACGACGGCACCGCCTACGCCGGCTGGCAGGTGCAGCCCAACGGGCTGACCATCCAGGAGGTCATGGAAAAGGCGCTGGCCAAGATGCTCGGGGAGCACACCACCCTGCACGCCTCCGGCCGCACCGACGCCGGGGTGCACGCCCGCGGCATGGTGGCCTGCTTCAAGACCGAGCGCACCATGCCGCTACGCGCCTTCCGCGAGGGGCTGAACTCGCTGCTCCCGAGTGATATCGCGGTGCGCGACGCTGCCGAGGTGCCGCTCGACTTCCACGCGCGCTTCAACGCGCAGGCAAAGCACTACCGCTACACCATGCTGCTCGACGACCTCCGTTCGCCGCTGGTGCGTCACACGGCATGGCGCGTCAAGGGCAAGCTCGACGTCGAGGCGATGCGCGCCGCCTGCAAGCTCTTCGTCGGCGAGCATGACTTCGCCGCCTTCCGCGGCGCCAACTGTGCCGCCAAGACCACCGTGCGCCGTATCTACAGCATGGAATTGGTGCAGGAGGGGCGCCTGTTGCACCTCGACATCAACGGTAGCGGTTTTCTGAAGAACATGGTGCGCATCATCACCGGGACGCTCATCGAAGTGGGGCAGGGCAGGTTGAGCGCGGCCGACGTGGCGCGTCTGCTCAAGGGGGGCGACCGGCAGAACGCGGGAATGACAGTGCCGCCGCAAGGGCTCTGTCTCATGCAGGTTTTCTACCCGGGGCAGAGCGGGGAATGATGCCTCTTTAATAGAGCGTTAATTCTCTCCGCGGTTTTTTGTCTTGACATGAACGGACGAATCGATTAAATTCTCAATCTTCTGTAAGTTAATGTGCTAATTCCAGATAGCTGTGAGGTTTCAATGAAGACGCAAGTTGCCAAAAAAGAAGAAGTGACCAGGGATTGGTACCTGGTTGATGTGGATAATAAGGTCCTCGGCCGTGTAGCGACCGAGATCGCCAACGTGCTGCGTGGCAAGAACAAGCCGACCTTTACCCCGAGCGTTGATACCGGCGACTTCGTCATCGTCGTGAACGCTGAGAAGATCGCCCTCACCGGCAAGAAGCTTTCCGACAAGACCTACTACAGCCACTCTGCTTTCCCGGGCGGCCTGAAAGAGATCTCTGCCGGCAAGCTCCTCGACAAGAAGCCGGAAGATCTGATCAAGAAAGCCGTGAAAGGCATGCTGCCCAAGAACAAGCTTGCCCGCCACATGATCAAGAAGCTGAAGATCTACAGCGGCAGCGCTCATCCGCATGCGGCTCAGAATCCGAAAGATCTGAACATTTAATTCGTTCATCAGGAGATAGAAAATGGCAGCAAGCTTTTACGCAACCGGGAAAAGGAAGTCTTCCATCGCCAGGGTTTGGATCAAGCCGGGCAATGGTGAGATCATTGTAAATACCAAGACTCTTGACAGCTACTTCGGCCGCGAGACCTCCAAGATGGTGGTCATGCAGCCCCTCGAGCTGACCGAGAATGTCGGCAAGTTCGACATCTTCTGCACCGTCAAGGGCGGTGGCGACTCCGGCCAGGCCGGCGCCATCAAGCACGGCATCACCAAGGCCCTCATCGAGGCCGATGCCGACCTGCGCGGCACCTTGAAGAAGGCCGGGTTCATCACCCGCGACTCGCGCATCAAGGAAAGAAAGAAGTACGGCAAGAAGGCGGCACGCGCCAGCTTCCAGTTCTCCAAGCGTTAATCCGCTGCTGGAGGCAATTGCTGTCTCAGTATTGCAAAGGGGGAATCCGTCAGGGTTCCTCCTTTTGCTGTTTCAAAAACCTTAGAAGCAAAACCATTGGCCACGGAGAAAATCTGAGGACATCTGAGAAAACCAAAACCAAAAAAGTTTTGTTTCTCTCAGATGTTCTCCGAAGTTCTCCGTGGCTAACGGTTTTGAGGTTTTGAGTGTTAATCTGTCTGGAAGCTGTGCTAACATCAAGCTTCCATTTTTTCCGTTCTGAGAAGGGAGGCCTTTCATGATCAAGGTTGCCATCGTCGGTGCCAGCGGCTATACCGGCGTCGAACTTATCCGTATCCTTCATGCCCACCCCGAGGTTGCCGTCACCTGTGTCACCTCCGAGCAGAGCGCCGGTCGCCCGGTGAGCGACGTGTTCCCGACCCTGCGCGGCAGGTGTGACTTAGTGCTTCAGAACCTCGAGCCGGTCGGGATCGCAGAGCAGGCGGACGTGGTCTTCACCGCGCTGCCGCACAAGGCGGCCATGGCGGTCGTGCCGACCTTTCTGAAGATGGGCAAGGACGTGGTCGATCTCTCGGCCGACTACCGGCTGCACGACGCCGACGTCTACGGCAAGTGGTACGAAAAGCACCTGACCCCGGAACTGCTCCCCCAGGCGGTCTACGGCATTCCCGAGCTGCGTCGCGACACGATCCGCGAGGCGAACCTGATCGCCAACCCCGGCTGCTACCCGACCAGCGTCATCCTCGGCCTGGCGCCGCTATTGAAGGGTAAGGTGATCGATCCGAAGAGCATCATCGTCGACGCCAAGTCCGGTACTTCCGGCGCCGGGCGCAGCGCCAAGGTGGACAACCTCTACTGCGAGGTGAATGAAGGCTTCAAGGCCTACGGCGTGGGGGGCGTGCATCGTCACATCCCCGAGATCGAGCAGGAACTCGCACTGCTGGCGGGCACTCCGCTCACCATCTCGTTCACGCCGCACCTGGTGCCGATGGACCGCGGCATCCTTTCCACCATCTACAGTGTCCCGACCGGGAAGGTGAGGGCGTCCGAACTGATTACCCTGTACGAGACCTTCTACGAGGGGGAGCCGTTCGTCAGGGTGCTGCCCGAGGGAGTGCTCCCGTCGACGGCGCACGTCAGGGGATCCAACTTCTGCGACATCGGTATCGTGGTCGACGAAAGGACCGGTAGGATCATCGTGGTCTCCGCCATCGACAACCTGGTGAAAGGCGCGTCCGGGCAGGCGGTTCAGAACATGAACCTCATGTGCGGGCTTCCCGAGACTCTCGGCCTCGATTTCCTGGGGATCTTCCCGTAAAGTCAAAACCATTAGCCACGGAGAACTTCGGAGAAAATCTGAGAGAAGCAAAGATAGAAGCCTTTTGGTTTTGACTTTCTCAGATGTCCTCAGATTTTCTCCGTGGCCAACGGTTTTAAGGTTTATATGAAACACGCACGCCCCAAGCAGTCTCCTTCCCGGTTTCTCCCCATCTCACTTTCCGAAGCAAAGGCTCGCGGCTGGAACGAGCTCGATGTCATCTTCGTCTCCGGCGACGCCTACGTGGACCACCCCTCGTTCGGTGTGCCGCTGCTGGCGCGGCTCCTGGAATCGAAGGGGCTCCGGGTCGGCATCATTCCGCAACCGGACTGGCGCAGCAAGGAGCCGTTCATGGCGCTCGGGCGCCCGCGCCTGTTCTTCGCGGTCGCCGCAGGTGCCATGGATTCCATGGTGGCGCACTACACCCCGGCCAGGAAACTGCGCCGCGACGACGCCTACACTCCCGGCAACCGCCACGGTGCGCGCCCCAACCGCGCCACCATCATCTACACCTCACGGTTGAAGGAAGCCTACCGCGACGTGCCGGTGGTGATCGGTGGCATTGAGGCGAGCCTCAGGCGTTTCGCCCATTACGACTTCTGGGAAGACAAGGTGCGCCGCTCCGCACTCTTCGATGCCAAGGCGGACCTGCTGGTCTACGGGATGGGGGAGAGCCCGCTGCTGGAACTGGTGCAGCGGCTGCAAAAGGGTGAAGCCTTCGCTTCCATTCGCGACATCCGTGGTACGGCTTACCCGTCTTCGACCGCGCCGGACCCGGGCACCGACCTGGTGGAACTCCCGAGTTACGAGGAGGTGGCTGCGGATAAGGCGGCCTACGCACGCTCGTTCCGCCTGCTGTCGGGGGAGCAGAATCCCGGCTGCGCCAGGACCGTCATCCAGCGCCACGCTCAACGCTACCTGGTGTGCAACCCTCCTGCGTGGCCGCTCAGCGAACAGGCGCTGGACACAATCTACGCGCTCCCCTTCGTGAAGGCCCCGCACCCGAGTTACAAGGAAGCGATCCCCGCTTACGAGCAGATCCGCAACTCCATTACCACGCATCGCGGCTGTTTCGGCGGCTGCGCCTTCTGCGCCATCACCCATCACCAGGGGAAGACGATCCAGTCCAGAAGCGAGCAGGGTGTGCTCCAGGAGCTGGAGCGCCTGGCGGCGTTGCCCTGGTTCCGGGGCAGCGTGAGCGACATAGGCGGGCCGACCGCCAACATGTTCGGGCTCTCCTGCGGCAACGCGGAGGCGGGCGCCAAGTGCCGTCGCGACAGCTGCTTGTTTCCCCAGATCTGCAAGAACCTGATCACCGACGATGCTGCCAGTTCCCGGCTCCTCGCCAAGGCACGCCGGATTTCAGGCGTGAAGAACGTCGCTGTTTCGTCTGGGGTGCGTTACGACCTGATGGAGCGCCAGCCCCGTTACCTGCGCGAATTGGTATCGCACCACGTAAGCGGCCTCTTGAAAGTGGCGCCGGAGCATCTGACCGATCGCGTCACCTCGGTGATGCGCAAGCCCGGGCACGACTGCTTCGACCGCTTCCGGGACGCTTTCCAGAAGGAAAGTGTCAAGGCGGGCAAGAGGCAGTACATCGTCCCGTATTTCATTTCCGGACATCCCGGCTGCACCCTGTCGGATATGGTGGATCTCGCACTGATGCTGAAGCGTTGGGGTATGCGGGTTGAGCAGGTGCAGGATTTCACGCCGACGCCCGGGACGCTGTCGACCTGCATCTATCACACGGGTGTGGATCCCTTTACCGGGGAGAAGGTGTACGTGGCACGGACGGACCGTGAAAAGGGGCTGCAAAAATCCCTGCTTCTGTACCACGTGTCGGAGGAGAAGAAGAACTGCCTGGCGGCATTGAAGGAATGCGGCCGGGAGGATGCTGCGGCCGAGTTGTTCGGGCACAACAACAGGAGGTAGTCATGCATTATCTGTTGCTGTATGAGGTTGCTCCGGATTACCTGGAGCGCAGGGGCGAGTATCGCGGGGAGCACCTGGCCATGGCCTGGGAGTCGGCGCAGCGTGGAGAGTTGATTCTCGGCGGTGCGCTCACCGATCCGGCCGACGGCGCCGTCCTTCTCTTTAAGGCTGATTCCCCGGACGTACCGGCGGCCTTCGCCAAGGCAGACCCGTACGTCCTGAACGGGCTGGTGGCCAAGTGGACGGTGCGCGGCTGGCATACCGTGGTCGGCGAGCAGGCCTGCGCACCGGTCCATCCGTAGTATTTCCTCTAGAGAAGTCGCGGCAGGAAAGGTCCCGCCGGCTGAGCGGCCAGCGCGGACCTGGTTTCCTGCATCACGCCAGCTGCTTTCATCTGCAGTTCCGCCGCCTCGAGGGCTTCCGCCAGGGCCGCTTCCCCTTTGGTGAGTTCAAAGCTGCTTCCCTGGCGTATGAGGTAGTCCCTGCCGTCGCCCTTGGTAAGCCAGATGGTCCCGGTCAGGCAGCGCAAGGTGATACCGTAAGCTCCTCCGGCCAGGTTCAACAGTTCTCCTTTTCCAAGTGAACATTCCATAGCGTCCTCCCTCCCTCTCTTTAGGTGAATCAACTATAGCCGCGCTCCAACAATGAGTACAGACACAGGAAAAGTGATTTGTAGCCATGACAATTGCGGGAATCATGCGCTGTAACTGCCGGAAACCGGGGGAACTGTACCCGTGCTTGTTGATCCTGGGGGATGACTTGGTTGGCGAAGAGCAGAAAATGCTTCTGTGACAACAGAATTGAAGAATGAGCTTGCATTGAGAATGAAGTACTGCTATAGTCTCGAATTCTTGCCCGCCCCGGCGGCAAGTCGATGGAATGCTTCAGTTGTATACGTCGCCCTTTGAAAAATAATTCGCACGCTGAAAAAAAGATGTTGACACCGAGACCCTTTTGCTTTAGAACAGGGATTCGCTTCGCAACACAAGGGCGCAGCGAAATTGGTAGCGGATGGTAGCGAATCAGCTGGCGTAGCTCAATTGGTAGAGCAGCTGACTTGTAATCAGCAGGTTGCGGGTTCGAGTCCCATCGTCAGCTCCAGATTGAAAAGTTAATAGCCTCACTTCTGTCTGGAGGGATTCCCGAGCGGCCAAAGGGAACAGACTGTAAATCTGTCGTCATCGACTTCGGAGGTTCGAATCCTCCTCCCTCCACCATACATACTTCAGATGAGATGAGCATCTGCTCAAATCAGGAGATCCTTGGGGTCGCTGGTACTGGTTGAGTGGAGTGCAAGTCGAGTCAAAAAACTTCAAAGCAGGGAATTGGCGGGAATAGCTCAGTTGGCTAGAGCATCAGCCTTCCAAGCTGAGGGTCGCGGGTTCGAGTCCCGTTTCCCGCTCCAAAAACAGAATACGCCCACATAGCTCAGTAGGTAGAGCACTTCCTTGGTAAGGAAGAGGTCACCGGTTCGAATCCGGTTGTGGGCTCCATCCCTTCTAGAAAAAACATTCACATAACAGCTGTAGTAGAAACATCAGGGAGGATTCCTCATGGCTAAAGCTAAATTCGAAAGAACTAAACCGCATGTGAACATAGGGACCATCGGTCACGTCGACCACGGCAAGACCACCCTGACCGCAGCTATCACCAAGGTGCTCGCCGGCAAAGGCCAGGCCGAGTTCAAGGCGTTCGACCAGATCGACAACGCCCCGGAAGAGCGTGAGCGTGGTATCACCATCGCTACCGCCCACGTCGAGTACGAGACCGACAAGCGTCACTACGCTCACGTCGACTGCCCGGGCCACGCCGACTACGTAAAGAACATGATCACCGGTGCAGCGCAGATGGACGGCGCGATCCTGGTTGTATCCGCAGCTGACGGCCCGATGCCGCAGACCCGTGAGCACATCCTGCTCGCGCGTCAGGTCGGCGTCCCCTACATCGTCGTGTTCCTGAACAAGGCCGACATGGTGGACGACGAGGAGCTCCTCGAGCTGGTCGAGCTGGAAGTGCGCGAACTGCTCTCCTCCTACGACTTCCCCGGCGACGATATCCCGATCATCAAGGGTTCCGCTCTGAAAGGCCTCGAGGGCGATGCAGGCGAGCTGGGCGAGCAGGCCATCATGAAGCTGATGGAAGCCGTCGACACCTACATCCCGGAGCCGCAGCGCGCCATCGACCGTCCGTTCCTGATGCCGGTCGAGGACGTGTTCTCCATCTCCGGTCGTGGTACCGTCGCTACCGGTCGTGTCGAGCGCGGCATCATCAAGGTCGGCGAGGAGGTCGAGGTTGTCGGCATCAAGGCCACCACCAAGACCACCGTTACCGGCGTCGAGATGTTCCGTAAGCTCCTCGACGAGGGGCGTGCCGGCGACAACATCGGCGCACTGCTCCGCGGCGTGAAGCGTGAGGAGATCGAGCGTGGCCAGGTTCTCGCCAAGCCGGGCTCCATCACCCCGCACACCAAGTTCAAAGCCGAAGCCTACATCCTGTCCAAGGAAGAGGGCGGCCGTCACACCCCGTTCTTCAACGGCTACCGTCCGCAGTTCTACTTCAGGACCACCGACGTTACCGGCGTGGTTGACCTCGAAGCCGGTGTCGAGATGGTTATGCCGGGCGACAACGTCTCGGTAACCGTCAACCTGATCACCCCGATCGCAATGGACGAAGGTCTGCGTTTCGCTATCCGCGAAGGCGGCCGTACCGTCGGTGCAGGCGTCGTCGCCTCCATCATCGAGTAGGACCTGACGGGTTCTTTGAGTTCCGGAAGTATCGGGACAAGAAAATAGTTTGAAAAGGACGAAAGAAAATGCCTAGAGACATCATCACCCTTGGCTGCACCGAGTGCAAACAGCGTAACTATACCACCACGAAGAACAAGAAGAATACGCCCCAGAAGCTGGAGTTCAACAAGTACTGCCGCTTCTGCCAGAAGCACACGCCGCACAAGGAAACCAAATAATTTGATTTGGGGTTCCCTGAACTGTCAGGGAACCCCCGCCGCAGGCCAGTAGCTCTAACGGCTAGAGCACCGGTCTCCAAAACCGGGTGTTGGGGGTTCGAATCCCTCCTGGCCTGCCATTTTTTTTATCTTCACGAAGTGAGGAGTGACAAGTGCTCGCGAAAGCCAAGACTTTTTTTGAGGATGTACAGGCGGAGCTCGCCAAGGTGACTTGGCCGACCCGTAAAGAGACCTTCTCTACTGCTCAGGTAGTTGTCGTCATCATCGTGATCATCTCACTTTACCTTGGCGTCTGCGACGTGGTCCTTACTAAGCTCATCAAGTCGATTATCCGCTAGAGGACTCATCAAATGGCACACAAATGGTACGGCGTACATACCTACTCCGGCTTCGAGAACAAGGTGCGACTCTCTCTGGCAGAGCGCATCAAGAACCTCGAGATGGAGGAGTTCTTCGGCGAGATCCTGATCCCGTGCGAAACCGTCGTCGAACTTAAGAAGGGGGAGAAGAAGACTTCTTCCAGGAAGTTCTTCCCCGGATACATCCTGGTGAACATGGAACTGAACGACGACACCTGGCACGTGGTCAAAGAGACCGCGAAGGTTACCGGGTTCGTCGGTGGCAATAATCCCTTCCCGATCCCGGACGACGAAGTCAACAAGATCACCAAGAGGATGGAAGAGGGTGCTGAAAAGCCCCGTCCCAAGGTCCTCTTCGAAGTTGGCGAGACGGTCAGGGTCATCGACGGTCCCTTCCTCAACTTCTCGGGTGTGGTCGAGGACGTCAAGCCGGACAAGGGGAAACTCAAGGTCATGGTAAGCATCTTCGGGCGCGCGACCCCGGTCGAGCTCGAGTTCATGCAGGTAGAAAAGCAGTAGGGGCGACCCTCTGTTATTGATAGAAGCTTCCGGCAGTTCGAAGGAATGAAAAAGGAGTAGGAAAATGGCGAAAAAGATCACCGGTTACATAAAGCTGCAGGTACCCGCAGGGAAGGCAAACCCGTCTCCCCCGATCGGTCCCGCACTCGGTCAGCACGGCGTCAACATCATGGAATTCTGCAAGGCCTTCAATGCGAAGACCCAGGCAGACGAAGGGACCATCACTCCGGTCGTCATCACTGTCTACGCCGACAGGTCCTTCACCTTCATCACCAAGACTCCGCCGGCTCCGGTTCTCATCAAGAAAGCTCTCGGCCTCCAGAGCGGTTCCGCTACCCCCAACAAGACCAAGGTGGGCAAGCTGACCAAGGAGCAGGTACGCGAGATCGCTACCAAGAAGATGCCCGACCTCAATGCCGCGAGCCTTGAGGCTGCCATGAAGACCATCGAAGGTACCGCGCGCAGCATGGGCGTTGAAATAGCTTAAGTTAAAGAGAGGGTTATCAGAAATGTCTATGACAAAAAAGCTTAAAGAGGCTCGCGCCAAGGTCGACAGGACCAAAACCTATCCCCTGACCGACGGCCTTGAGCTCGTGAAGAGCGCGGCTTATGCGAAGTTCGACGAGACCGTCGACCTGGTGGTGAAGCTGGGCGTTGACCCGCGTCACGCCGACCAGATGGTCCGCGGCGCCGTGGTACTCCCCAACGGTCTCGGCAAGGATGTGCGCGTCCTGGTTTTCGCCAAGGGTGAGAAGGAGAAAGAGGCCCGCGAGGCCGGTGCCGATTACGTCGGTGCCGACGACCTGGTCGCCAAGATCCAGGAAGGGTGGTTCGAGTTCGACACCGCCATCGCTACCCCGGACATGATGGGTGTGGTCGGTAAGATCGGTAAGCTCCTCGGACCCCGCGGCCTGATGCCGAACCCGAAGGTCGGCACCGTGACCTTCGACCTGGCCCGCGCCATCAAGGAGTCCAAGTCCGGTAAGGTCGAGTTCCGCGTCGAGAAGGCCGGCATCATCCATGCCCCGGTCGGCAAGGTCTCCTTCACCGCCGAGACCCTGAGGCAGAACGTGGTCGCCCTGGTGGAAGCACTCCAGAAGGCGAAGCCGGCTGCTGCAAAAGGGACCTACATGAAGAAGGTTGCCGTGTCCTCCACCATGGGCCCGGGCGTCACCATCGATCTCGCTGACATCAGCGCGATCTTGAAATAAAGAGCAGTACTAGCTGTAAAGCCAAAGTCAAAGACAGTGGGTGTGCCAGTTGTATCGTCGGCGCTTAAACGCTTCCGGGCGGCCAACCGAGACTTGCAGATGTTGCGCGAAAATGCACGTTCCGCAACTTCCTGACTTTGGCGGGGTTCCGTACCCGTATACCAAAAGAAAGGAGGAAGGCGCTTGAATAAGGAAAACAAGCAAGAACTTGTTGCCGAAATGCACGACAAGCTCCAGAGGGCGCAGGCGGTATTCCTGGCGGATTTCCGCGGGATGAACGTCGGCCAGGCCACCGAGCTCAGAAACGAGCTCAGGAAAGCCAACGCGGAGTACAAGGTCGTCAAGAACACCCTGCTCGAGATCGCTTCCAAGGGGACCGACAAGGAAGGTCTGTCGCAGTACTACGCAGGCCCCACCGCTATCGCCCTTTGCTACGACGATCCCGTCGCGGCGGCCAAGGTGCTGTCCCGCTTCAACAAGGAAAACACTAACCCGTTTACCTTGAAAGCTGGCGTGCTCACCGGCAAGACCATCAACGTGGCTGAGATCCAGGCTCTGGCAGACCTGCCGAGCCGCGAAGTGCTTATCGCCAAGATGCTGGGCAGCATGCAGGCACCGGCAAGCAACTTCGTACGCGTTCTCGCGGCTGTCCCGGGCGGTTTCGTACGCGCGCTGGAGCAGATCAGGATCCAGAAGGCTGCCTAGTCGCAGTCACCGACAATTTTCGCTTTAAACATCTAACAATATTCTCTGGAGGAGAAAGAAATGGCTATCACCAAAGAAGAAGTAATCAGCTTCATTGAGAACATGTCCGTCCTCGAACTTGCCGGCCTCGTGAAAGAGCTCGAAGAGAAGTTCGGCGTATCCGCAGCCGCTCCGGTTGCCGTTGCTGCTGCTGGCGCTCCGGCTGCCGCTGCTGAAGCTGCTGAAGAGAAGACCGAGTTCGACGTCATCCTGAAGTCCGCTGGCGCCAACAAGATCGGCGTCATCAAGGTCGTTCGCGGCCTGACCTCCCTGGGCCTCAAAGAAGCCAAGGACCTGGTCGACGGCGCTCCGCAGCCGGTCAAGACTGGCATCTCCAAAGAAGAAGCTGCCGACGCACAGAAGCAGCTGGTCGAGGCAGGCGCAGAAGTGGAAGTTAAGTAAGCAGCTTCGCACCGATCTTTACCAAAGCCAAGGTCGCTTTTTGCGGCCTTGGCTGTTCTATTTTAGTTTGAGGCCGCTTCACCCCGCAGCCCCGTCCGACCAGAACAGCAGGAAATTCAAGGGGGTGGAGGTCTTCCAAGGCGTTCACCACAAGGAGAAGATATGGCTTATTCAATCGCGAATAACCCCCTGTTGCGCAAGAACTTCGCCAAGATCCACAAGATCATCGACATACCGAACCTCATCGACATCCAGAAAAATTCCTACAAGAGATTCCTCCAGCTCGACACTCCCGTAGACGCACGCAAGAACTCCGGCCTGGAAGCCGTGTTCCGCAGCGTGTTCCCGATCAGGGACTTCAGCGACACCGCCTCGCTTGAGTACGTTTCGTATTCGCTGGGCGCGCCGAAGTACGACGTGGAAGAGTGCCACCAGAGGGGGATGACCTTTGCCGCGCCGATGAAGGTGAAGGTACGGCTGGTTGTGTGGGATGTGGCGAAGGACCCCGGTACCAGATCGATCCGCGACATCAAGGAGCAGGAGGTTTATTTCGGCGAAATCCCGCTGATGACCGACAACGGGACCTTTATCATAAACGGCACCGAGCGCGTTATCGTGAGCCAGCTGCACCGCTCGCCGGGCGTGTTCTACGACCACGACAAGGGCAAGACCCACTCCAGTGGCAAGGTGCTCTACTCGGCCCGCGTGATCCCGTACCGCGGTTCGTGGCTTGACTTTGAATTTGACCATAAAGACATCCTTTATGTTCGCATAGACAGGCGTCGCAAGATGCCGGCCACCGTGCTCCTCAAGGCCCTTGGCTACTCCAACGACGCGCTGATCAACTACTTCTACAAGTCCGAGGAAGTGAAGGTCGGCGACAACGGCGCCATGACGAAGCTCGTGGACGCGGAACTTTTGTCCAACCAGAAGGCCACCGCTGACATCGTGGACCCGGGCACCGCAGAGGTCATCCTCAAGGCGAACCGCAAGTTCACCAAGGCGGCGTTGCGCAAGATGGCCGAGCACGGCATCAAGGAGATCCCGATCTCCGAGGAGGAAGTGGTCGGCAAGGTCGCTTCCCACGACATCTACGACCCCGCTACCGGCGAGATCGTGGTCGAGTGCAACGAGGAGATCACCCAGGCCAAGCTCGAGGAAATGACCCAGAAGGGGATCACCTCCTTCCAGGTCCTCTTCATCGACAACCTGCACGTCACCTCCAGCTTCCGCGACACCATCCTGATCGACAAGATCGGCTCCACCGACGAGGCGCTGATCGAGATCTACCGTCGTTTGCGTCCGGGCGATCCGCCGACCCTGAAGAGCGCGCTGGTTCTGTTCGAGAACCTGTTCTTCAACGCGGAGCGCTACGACCTCTCCGCCGTCGGCCGCTTAAAGCTCAACTACAAGCTGGGCGTGGACGTGCCGCTTGACTGCATGACGCTCACCCGCGAGGACATCCTCGAGGTGGTGCGTTACCTGATCGAGCTGAAAAACGGCAAGGGCAACATCGACGACATCGACCACCTGGGCAACCGCCGCGTGCGCGCCGTGGGTGAGCTCCTCGAGAACCAGTACCGCATCGGCCTGGTGAGGATGGAGCGCGCCATCAAGGAGCGCATGAGCCTCCAGGAAGTCGAGAACCTGATGCCGCACGACCTGATCAACTCCAAGCCGGTTTCGGCCGTGGTCAAGGAGTTCTTCGGTTCCTCGCAGCTGTCGCAGTTCATGGACCAGACCAACCCGCTCTCCGAGGTCACGCACAAGCGTCGTCTCTCGGCTCTTGGACCGGGTGGTCTTACCCGCGAGCGCGCGGGCTTCGAGGTTCGCGACGTACACCCGACTCACTACGGCCGCGTCTGCCCGATCGAGACCCCGGAGGGTCCGAACATCGGTCTGATCGCGTCGCTCTCCACCTACGCACGCATCAACGAGCACGGCTTCGTCGAGACGCCGTACCGCGTGGTGAAAGAGGGGAGGGTGACCGACGAGGTCCGCTTCTTCTCCGCGCTGGAGGAGGAAGGCCACGCCATCGCCCAGGCCAACGCCGAGATGGATGAGACCGGCCGCTTTATGGCCGACTACATCTCCGCCAGGAAGTCCGGCGAGTTCGTGCTGGTCGGCCGCGACGAGCTGGAGCTCATGGACGTCGCCCCGATGCAGCTGGTCTCGGTCGCGGCATCGCTGATCCCGTTCCTCGAGAACGACGACGCGAACCGCGCACTCATGGGCTCCAACATGCAGCGTCAGGCGGTACCTCTCTTGCGCGCCGACTCCCCGCTGGTTGGTACCGGCATGGAGCGCGTCGTGGCCCGCGACTCGGGTGTTTCCTCGGTCGCCCGCCACAACGGCGTGGTCGAGAGCGTCGATGCCTCCCGCATCGTCGTCAAGATCGATGAGGACCAGTACGACGCTACCGGCACCGGTGTCGACATCTACAACCTGATCAAGTTCGCCCGTTCCAACCAGAACACCTGCATCAACCAGAGGCCGGTGGTGAAGGTGGGCGACCATGTCAAGGCCGGCGACATCATCGCCGACGGCCCCTCCACCGACATGGGCGAGCTGGCCCTGGGCCAGAACGTGCTGATCGCGTTCATGCCGTGGGGCGGCTACAACTACGAGGACTCCATCCTCATCTCGGAGCGCCTGGTAAAAGACGACCGCTACACCTCGATCCACATCGAGGAGTTCGAGGCCGTGGCCCGCGACACCAAGCTCGGCAAGGAAGAGATCACCTCCGACATCCCGAACCTCGGCGAGGAGACCCTCAAGGACCTCGACGAGTCGGGCATCATCAGGATCGGCGCCGAGGTTCGTCCGGGCGACATCCTGGTCGGTAAGATCACTCCGAAGGGCGAGACCCAGCTCTCCCCGGAAGAGAAGCTGCTGCGCGCCATCTTCGGCGAGAAGGCCGGCGACGTACGCGACACCTCGCTGCGCGTGCCGCCGGGGGTCGAGGGCACCGTCATCGGCGCCAAGATCTTCTCCAGGAAGGGTGCCGACAAGGACGCCCGTACCGAGATCATCGAGAAGGCCGAAGAACAGCGCCTCAGGAAGGACGAGCAGGACGAGATCCGCATCATCCGCGACTCGGCCATCGGCAAGCTGAAAAAACTCCTGGTGGGCAAGACCGCCGCCGTGAAGATAGAGGGTACCGACGGCAAGGTGCTGATCCCGAAAGGGGCAGTCATCACCGAGGAGATGCTGAAGTCGTTCTCCATGGACCGCTGGGACGAGATCTCCATCGCCGATGACGACACCATCGACGAGAAAGTGGCCCAGACCCTGTCCACACTGAACCAGCAGATCGACATCATCAAGTACGTCTTCGACGACAAGGTGCAGAAACTGCGTCGCGGCGACGACCTGCCGCCGGGCGTCATCAAGATGGTCAAGGTCTACATCGCCATCAAGCGTAAGCTCCAGGTGGGCGACAAGATGGCAGGCCGTCACGGTAACAAGGGTGTCGTTTCCAGGATCCTTCCGGAAGAGGACATGCCGTACATGGAAGACGGTCGTCCGGTCGAGATCGTGCTGAACCCGCTGGGCGTACCTTCCCGTATGAACGTGGGGCAGATCCTCGAGATGCACCTCGGCTGGGGCGCCAAAGGCCTTGGCTGGAAGATCGAGGAGTTCCTCGAGAAGAACACTCCGCACGATGAGATCAAGAGGTTCCTGAAGGGCGTCTACGACAACCCGGAAATGGACCGCTTCCTCGACACCCTGGAAGGGGAGGAGCTTCTCAACGTGGCGCGGCGCCTCAAGCGCGGCATCCCGATGTCGTCGCCGGTCTTCGAGGGGGCGAGCGAGGAGTCGATCCAGTCGATGCTGACCCACGCCGGCTTCAGCACCACCGGCCAGGTCACCCTGTACGACGGCAAGAGCGGCGACAAGTTCATGCACCAGGTCACCGTCGGCATCATGTACTTCCTGAAGCTGCACCACCTGGTCGATGACAAGATCCACGCCAGGAGCATCGGTCCCTACTCCCTGGTCACCCAGCAGCCGCTGGGCGGCAAGGCGCAGTTCGGTGGCCAGCGACTCGGGGAGATGGAGGTCTGGGCGATGGAGGCCTACGGCGCCGCATACGCGCTGCAGGAGTTCCTCACCGTCAAGTCCGACGACGTCGCCGGCCGCACCAGGATGTACGAGGCCATCGTCAAAGGGAAGCACACCCTGGAGCCGGGTCTGCCCGAGTCGTTCAACGTCCTCATCAAGGAACTGCAGTCCCTTGGTCTCGACGTGGAACTGCTGGAGACCGAAGAGGACTAGGTTTGTCTGTCGGACCGGTCCGACTAGTCTGACTAGTCCGACCGGTCCGAGTCCGACAGTCCGACCGTCCGACGCAGCTTGAAACAGATAACGTAACTCCTACCGCCAAGGAGGAAAATACTTTGGAAGATATTTTCAATTTTTTCGATAAGCCGAAAGATCCGCTCCACTTCTCGTCCATCAAGATCTCGATCTCCTCGCCGGACAAGATCCGCGAGCGTTCCTTCGGGGAAGTGAAGAAGCCGGAAACCATCAACTACCGCACCTTCAAACCGGAGCGCGATGGCCTCTTCTGCGCCAAGATCTTCGGACCGACCAAGGACTACGAGTGCAACTGCGGCAAATACAAGCGCATGAAGCACCGCGGCATCGTCTGCGAGAAGTGCGGCGTCGAGGTCATCCCGTCCAAGGTGCGCCGCGAGCGCCTGGGTCACATCGACCTGGCCACCCCGGTGGCGCACATCTGGTTCCTCAAGTCCCTGCCGTCCCGTATCGGCAACCTGATGGACATCACCCTGAAGGACCTCGAGAAGGTGCTCTACTTCGAGGCCTACGTGGTGACCGACCCGAAGGAAACCGGCATGCCGTTCGGCACCGTGCTCTCCGAGGACCAGTACCAGAAGGCGCTCGAGGAGTACAACTACGGCTTCGAGGCCGGCATGGGCGCGGCCGCAATCCGCACCTGCCTGACCTCCATGGACCTGGACCAGCTCTCCGAGCAGCTCCGTGTCGAGATGCAGGAGGCAACCTCCGAGGCCAAGCGCAAGAAGACCGCCAAGCGCCTCAAGGTCATCGAGGCCTTCAAAAACTCGGGCAACAAGCCGGAGTGGATGATCCTCGAGTGCATCCCGGTGCTGCCGCCGGAACTGCGCCCGCTGGTACCGCTGGACGGCGGCCGCTTCGCTACGAGCGACCTCAACGACCTGTACCGTCGCGTCATCAACCGTAACAACCGCTTGAAGCGCCTGATGGAACTGCAGGCCCCCGAGGTCATCATCAGGAACGAGAAGCGCATGCTGCAGGAGGCGGTCGACGCGCTGTTCGACAACGGCCGCCGCGGCCGCGCTATCGCCGGCCCCAACAAGCGTCCGCTCAAGTCGCTCTCCGACATGCTCAAAGGCAAGTCGGGCCGCTTCCGCCAGAACCTTCTCGGTAAGCGTGTCGACTACTCCGGCCGTTCCGTTATCGTCGTCGGTCCTGAGCTTCGCCTGCACCAGTGCGGTCTGCCGAAGAAAATGGCCCTCGAGCTCTTCAAGCCGTTCATCTACAACAAGCTCGAGGAGCGCGGTTTCGTCACCACCATCAAGAGCGCGAAGAAGATGGTGGAGAAGGAGAAGCCGGAAGTCTGGGACGTGCTCGAGGAGGTCATCAAGGAGCACCCGGTTCTCTTGAACCGCGCACCGACCCTGCACCGCCTCGGCATCCAGGCCTTCGAGCCGGTGCTCATCGAGGGCAAGGCGATCCAGCTCCACCCGCTGGTCTGCACCGCCTTCAACGCCGACTTCGACGGTGACCAGATGGCAGTCCACCTCCCCCTCTCCATTGAGAGCCAGGTGGAGGCGCGCGTTCTCATGATGTCGACCAACAACATCCTGTCGCCGGCGCACGGCAAGCCGATCATCGTGCCGAGCCAGGACATGGTCCTCGGCATCTACTACATGACCCGCGAGAAGCACTTCGCGCAGGGCGACGGGAAGGTATTCGCCTCCCCTGATGAGGTCTCCATCGCCTGGGACGCAGCAGAGGTGCACCTCCAGGCCCGCATCAAGGTAAGGATGAAGAACCTCGTCAGCGACGAGAAACCGGCCATCATCGAAACGACGGTCGGGCGCGTGCTGCTGCGCGAGATCCTGCCCGACCTGGTGCCGTTCTCGGCGGTCAACAAGGTAATGACCAAGAAGGAGCTCTCGAACCTGGTCGACACCTGCTACCGTCTGGCCGGCAACAAGGAGACCGTCATCCTCGCCGACAAGCTGAAGTCCATCGGCTTCCGCTACGCGGCGAAGGCGGGTATCTCCATCTCCATCAACGACATGGTCATCCCGGAAGGGAAGCCCGCCATCATCAACCGCGCCACCGAAGAGGTGCAGGAGATCCAGAACCAGTACACCGAGGGTCTCATCACCGACGGCGAGCGTTACAACAAGGTCATCGACATCTGGGCGAAATCGACAGAGGACATCGCGAAAGAGATGCTGGACAACCTCTCCCGCGATACCATCACCGACCCGGAAGGGAAGGAAGTGAAGGTGCCGTCCTTCAACGCGATCCACATGATGGCCGACTCCGGTGCGAGGGGTAGTGCCCAGCAGATCCGCCAGCTGGCCGGGATGAGGGGACTCATGGCCAAGCCGTCCGGCGAGATCATCGAGACCCCGATCACCGCGAACTTCCGCGAAGGCCTCACCGTGCTCCAGTACTTCATCTCCACCCACGGTGCACGTAAAGGTCTGGCCGATACCGCGCTCAAGACGGCGAACTCCGGTTACCTCACCCGCC
Source organism: Geomonas oryzisoli (assembly GCF_018986915.1). NCBI lineage: Bacteria > Pseudomonadati > Thermodesulfobacteriota > Desulfuromonadia > Geobacterales > Geobacteraceae > Geomonas > Geomonas oryzisoli. Next base: position 3,566,958 of record NZ_CP076723.1, on the reverse strand, counting down.
GTCTGGTCGACGTCGCCCAGGACGCCATCATCACCGAGGAGGATTGCGGCACCATCGACGGCCTGACTGTCTCCTCCCTCACCGAGGGTGGCGAGGTCATCGAGCACATCGGCGACCGTATCCTCGGCCGTGTGGCCCTGGACGACATCCTCGACCCGGTCACCGGCGACGTGCTGGTACCTGCCAATCAGGAGATCGACGAGACCCTGGTCTCCAAGATCGAGGCGGCAGGTCTCGAGAAGGTCAAGATCCGTTCGGTGCTCACCTGCGAGAGCCGTCGCGGCATCTGCGCCAAGTGCTACGGTCGTGACCTGGCGCGCGGTCACCTGGTGAACCGCGGCGAAGCGGTCGGTGTCATCGCCGCCCAGTCTATCGGCGAGCCGGGCACCCAGCTGACCATGCGTACCTTCCACATCGGTGGTACCGCATCCCGTCGCGCCGAGCAGACCTCCATGGATGCCAGGAACGAGGGCTACGCCAAGTTCATCAACCTGCACTACGTAACCAACTCCGAGGGGCACCACATCGTTATGAACCGTAACGGTGAGCTGGCCATCGTGGACGAGACCGGGCGCGAGCGCGAGAAGTACGGCATCGTCTATGGCGCCAAGATCAAGGTGAGCCCGGAAGAGAAGGTCACCCAGGGGCAGTCGCTGGCAGAGTGGGACCCGTACACCATGCCGATCCTCACCGAGATCTCCGGCCGCATCAAGTTCGGGGATGTCATCGAGGGCGTCACCATGGAGGAGCAGGTCGACGAAGTCACCGGCCTCTCCAGGAAGGTCATCATCGAAACCCGCGACGCCGACAAGCGTCCGCGCATCACCATCAAGGACGAGTCCGGCAAGACCGCCAAGATCGGCGAGAGCATGGCGCGCTACTACCTGCCGGTGGGCTCCAACATCAACGTGATGGAAGACACCGTGGTCGCCGCGGGTGACGTGATCGCCAAGATCCCGCGCGAAACCACCAAGACCAAGGACATCACCGGTGGTCTGCCGCGCGTCGCCGAGCTCTTCGAGGCCAGGAAGCCGAAAGACTTCGCGGTCATCACCGAGATCGACGGTGTGGTCGCCTTCGGCAAGGATGCCAAGGGCAAAAGGAAAGTCATCGTCACCCCGGAAGTGGGCGAGCCGAAGGAATACCTCATCCCCAAAGGGAAGCACATCAGCGTACACGAAGGGGACCATGTCCGCGCCGGCGAGGCGCTCATGGACGGCTCCTCCAACCCGCACGACATCCTGCGCGTACTGGGTCAGAAAGAACTGGCCAAGTACCTGGTCGACGAGGTCCAGGAGGTTTACCGTCTCCAGGGCGTCAAGATCAACGACAAGCACATCGAGACCATCGTGCGTCAGATGCTGCGCCGCGTCAGGGTGAAGGATGTGGGCGATACCAACCTGCTGATCGACGATCAGATCGAGCGTTGGGTCTTTGAGGAAGAGAACGAGAAAGCGATGGACAAAGGCGGGCGTCCTGCCACTGCAGAGTCCCTGCTCCTTGGCATAACCAAGGCATCGCTCTCGACTGAGTCATTTATTTCTGCTGCTTCCTTCCAGGAAACAACAAAAGTCTTGACACAGGCATCAATTGAAGGTAAGGTCGACAGTCTGCGTGGTCTGAAAGAAAACGTGATCATGGGCCGCCTGATCCCGGCGGGTACGGGATTGGCTCTTTACCGCAACCTGCGCATGGTTGCTGAGGAGCCAGTAATCATTCCGGAGCCAGTTGAACCGGAAGATGAAGAGATCTACGAAGAAGAAGCCTAGTCCAGTATCCGGCCAGTGAGAGCGGGTTCCTCGCTTTCACTGGCCGGCGTCTCACTTTTATCAAATAAAACTTGACAAGCACGTACGTTGTTGCTATTTTCGTCGCTTCCGCGCGCGGGGTACGTCTGCGTGCGGAGAAGAAACGCGTGAGAGGAATGTATGCCAACTATTAATCAGCTTATTCGTCATGGTCGGGAGTCAAAGGGTGAAAAATCCACTGCTCCGGCACTCAGGAGCTGCCCGCAGAAGAGGGGCGTTTGCACCAGGGTTTACACCACAACCCCGAAGAAACCGAACTCCGCGCTTCGTAAAGTCGCCAGGGTTAGGCTTACCAACGGCGTCGAGGTGACCTCCTACATTCCGGGTGTTGGTCACAACCTCCAGGAACACTCCGTCGTCCTGATCAGGGGCGGCAGGGTAAAGGACCTTCCGGGTGTTCGTTACCACATCGTCCGCGGTACGCTCGACTCCGTCGGCGTCAAGGGTCGTATGAAGAGCCGTTCCAAGTACGGTGCGAAGAGGCCCAAGTAACCGTACGGTGCAGAAAGACCCAAGTAACCGATTTTAAGTGAGAGGTTAAGACATGCCAAGAAGAAGAGAAGTAGCAAAGCGGGTGATCCTCCCGGATCCGAAATACGGTGACAGGGTGGTTGCCAAGCTGATCAATATAATCATGCTGGACGGCAAGAAGTCCACCGCCGAGAAAGCTCTCTACGGTGCCCTCGAGATCGCGGCCGGCAAGGCCGGCGACGAGCCGGTCAAGGTGCTCAAGAAGTGCCTCGACAACATCAAGCCGATGCTGGAAGTGAAATCCCGCAGGGTCGGCGGCTCCACCTACCAGGTTCCGGTCGAAGTCCGTCCGGAGCGCCGCATGTCCCTGGCCATGCGCTGGCTGGTGAAGTACTCCAACGCCCGCAGCGAGAAGACTGTCACCGACAAGCTCGCCGGCGAGATCCTTGACGCCTACAACAACCGCGGCTCCGCGGTGAAGAAGCGTGAGGACACCCACAAGATGGCAGAGGCCAACCGCGCCTTCGCCCATTACCGCTGGTAGTTTCAGGCGGCACCCTTTAAGGCTTAGAAAGCAACTCGGAGGAACAGTAAGTGGCACGTCAGGTTTCGTTGGAAATGACCCGTAATATCGGGATCATGGCTCACATAGATGCAGGGAAGACCACCACCACGGAGCGTATTCTCTACTACACCGGTGTTTCCCACAAGATCGGCGAGGTCCATGACGGCGCCGCTACTATGGACTGGATGGAGCAGGAGCAGGAGCGTGGTATCACCATCACCTCCGCAGCTACCACCTGCAACTGGAAAGACCACCGTATCAACATCATCGACACCCCGGGTCACGTCGATTTCACCATCGAGGTCGAGCGTTCCCTGCGTGTTCTTGACGGCGCTGTCGCCGTGTTCTGCTCGGTCGGCGGCGTTGAGCCCCAGTCCGAGACCGTCTGGCGCCAGGCCGACAAGTACCGCGTTCCGCGTATCGCGTTCATCAACAAGATGGACCGTATCGGCGCAGACTTCTTCCGCGGCATCGCCATGATCAAGGACCGCCTCAAGGCGAACCCGGTAGCCCTGCAGATCCCGATCGGCTCCGAGGAGAACTACAAGGGCCTCGTCGACCTGATCGAGATGAAAGGGATCGTCTTCAACGACGAGACCATGGGTGCCGTGTACGACGTGGTCGACATCCCGGCCGACTTGGTCGACCAGGCCAACGAGTACCGCGAGTACCTGATCGAAGAAGTCTCCTCGCACGACGACGCGCTGATGGAGAAATACCTGGGTGGCGAGGAGATCTCCAACGCCGAGCTGAAGGCGGCCATCCGCCAGGCAACCCTCGACATCAAAATCTGCCCGGTCATCTGCGGCTCCGCCTTCAAGAACAAGGGCGTGCAGCACCTGCTCGACGCGGTCCTCGACTACATGCCGGCCCCGACCGACATCCCCGCTATCCAGGGCGTCGACGCCAACACCGAGGCTCCCATCGAGCGTCATGCTTCCGACGACGAGCCGTTCTCGGCACTGGGCTTCAAGATCATGACCGACCCGTTCGTGGGCCAGCTCTGCTTCTTCCGTGTCTACTCCGGCGTGATCCAGTCCGGCTCCTACGTGTACAACGCCACCAAGGGCAAGCGCGAGAGGATCGGCCGCATCCTGAAGATGCACGCCAACAAGCGTGAAGAGATCAAGGAAGTCTACGCCGGCGACATCGCCGCCGCGGTAGGCCTCAAATACACCACCACCGGCGACACCCTGTGCGACGAGAACCACGCGGTTATCCTCGAGTCCATCGAGTTCCCCGAGCCGGTTATCTCCATCGCCATCGAGCCGAAGACCAAGGCTGACCAGGAGAAGCTGGGCCTGTCCCTCGGCAAGCTCGCTTCCGAGGACCCGTCCTTCCGCGTCAAGACCGACGAGGAAACCGGCCAGACCATCATCTCCGGCATGGGCGAGCTGCACCTCGAGATCATCGTGGACCGTCTGTTCCGCGAGTTCAAGGTTGAGGCCAACGTCGGCAAGCCGCAGGTTGCTTACCGCGAGACCATCACCAAGAAGGTCAAGGCTGAAGGTAAGTTCGTACGTCAGTCCGGCGGCCGCGGTCAGTTCGGTCACGTCTGGCTCGAGATCGAGCCGCAGGAGGCCGGCAAGGGCTACGAGTTCGTCGACGCCATCAAGGGCGGCGTCGTTCCCCGCGAGTACATCCCCGCGGTCGACAAGGGCATCAAGGAGTCTCTCGACAACGGCGTCATGGCAGGCTTCCCGGTGGTCGACGTCAAGGTCACCCTGGTCGACGGTTCCTACCACGAGGTCGACTCCTCCGAGATGGCGTTCAAGATCGCAGGTTCCATGGGCTTCAAAGAGGGCTGCGCCAAGGCTGCCCCGATCATTCTCGAGCCGATCATGTCGGTAGAGGTCGTGGTTCCGGAAGAGTACATGGGCGACGTCATCGGCGACCTGAACTCCCGCCGTGGCCGCATCATGGGCATGGAAGGGCGCGCAGGCGCGCAGGTGGTCAACTCGATGGTGCCGCTGGCGCAGATGTTCGGTTACTCCACCGACCTGCGTTCCGCAACCCAGGGTCGTGCTACCTACTCCATGACCTTCGATCATTACGAGCCGGTACCGAAGTCGGTTGCCGAGGAAATAGTTGCGAAGGCCAAAGGCTAAGATAATTCAATTTCCCTACTAGGAGGATTCCGAAATGGCAAAAGCTAAATTTGAAAGAACTAAGCCGCATGTAAACATCGGCACCATCGGCCACGTCGACCACGGCAAGACCACCCTGACCGCTGCCATCACCAAGGTGCTCGCAGGCAAAGGCCAGGCTGAGTTCAAGGCGTTCGACCAGATCGACAACGCCCCGGAAGAGCGTGAGCGTGGTATCACCATCGCTACCGCCCACGTCGAGTACGAGACCGACAAGCGTCACTACGCACACGTCGACTGCCCGGGCCACGCCGACTACGTAAAGAACATGATCACCGGTGCAGCGCAGATGGACGGCGCGATCCTGGTTGTTTCCGCAGCTGACGGCCCGATGCCGCAGACCCGTGAGCACATCCTGCTCGCACGTCAGGTCGGCGTCCCCTACATCGTCGTGTTCCTGAACAAGGCCGACATGGTGGACGACGAGGAGCTCCTCGAGCTGGTCGAGCTGGAAGTGCGCGAACTGCTCTCCTCCTACGACTTCCCGGGCGACGATATCCCGATCATCAAGGGTTCCGCTCTGAAAGGCCTCGAGGGCGATGCAGGCGAGCTGGGCGAGCAGGCCATCATGAAGCTGATGGAAGCCGTCGACACCTACATCCCGGAGCCGCAGCGCGCCATCGACCGTCCGTTCCTGATGCCGGTCGAGGACGTGTTCTCCATCTCCGGTCGTGGTACCGTCGCTACCGGTCGTGTCGAGCGCGGCATCATCAAGGTCGGCGAGGAGGTCGAGGTTGTCGGCATCAAGGCCACCACCAAGACCACCGTTACCGGCGTCGAGATGTTCCGTAAGCTCCTCGACGAGGGGCGTGCCGGCGACAACATCGGCGCACTGCTCCGCGGCGTGAAGCGTGAGGAGATCGAGCGTGGCCAGGTTCTCGCCAAGCCGGGCTCCATCACCCCGCACACCAAGTTCAAAGCCGAAGCCTACATCCTGTCCAAGGAAGAGGGCGGCCGTCACACCCCGTTCTTCAACGGCTACCGTCCGCAGTTCTACTTCAGGACCACCGACGTTACCGGCGTGGTTGACCTCGAAGCCGGTGTCGAGATGGTTATGCCGGGCGACAACGTCTCGGTAACCGTCAACCTGATCACCCCGATCGCAATGGACGAAGGTCTGCGTTTCGCTATCCGCGAAGGCGGCCGTACCGTCGGTGCAGGGGTCGTCGCCTCCATCATCGAGTAAAAATAGAAAAACATACGGTTTTCAGGTCCGGGTTTCCGGGCGGGCACACGAGTGTCCCTCCCGGAAATCTTCGGCTGTAAACTGAAAAACTTGTTTCATCACGAGGAAGAGATGCCTAGTCAGAAAATTAGAATCCGCTTGAAAGCATACGACCACAAGCTCCTTGATACTTCCGTTGGCGAGATCGTCGACACCGCTAAGAGGACCGGCGCACGCGTTGCCGGCCCGATTCCGCTGCCGACCGTCATCAACAAGTACTGCGTGCTGCGTGGACCGCACGTCGACAAGAAGTCGCGCGAGCAGTTCGAAATCAGGACCCACAAGCGCCTGATCGACATTCTCGAGCCGACTCAGCAGACTGTCGACGCTCTGATGAAACTCGACCTCTCCGCCGGTGTGGACGTCGAGATCAAGCTTTAATACAAGGATAGGAAGTCGACCATGAATAAGGGATTGATTGGGAAAAAACTGGGCATGACCCAGATATTTGCCGAGGACGGCAGGCGTATCGCCGTGACCGTCGTCGAGGCTGGGCCGTGCGTCGTCCTGCAGAAAAAGACCGTTGAGAAGGACGGCTACAGCGCCATCCAGGTCGGTTTCGGCGCGAAGGACGCCTCCAAGGCCAACGCGGCCCAGGTAGGCCACTGCAAAGGCGCCGGCGCGGGCGTGTTCACCACCTACCGCGAACTGCGCATGGACGATACCAGCGCTTACAACGTGGGCGACGTGATCGAAGCCGGCGTGTTCGCAGAGGGCGACCTGGTCGACGTGACCGGCACCTCCATCGGTAAGGGTTTCGCCGGCGTTATCAAGCGCTGGGGCTTCAAAGGCGGTCGGTCGAGCCACGGCTCCCGTTTCCACCGTGCCCCGGGCTCCATCGGCTGCTCTGCAACCCCCTCCAGGGTTTTCAAGAACAAGAAGATGCCGGGCCAGCTCGGTAACGAGAAGGTGACCGTGCAGCGCCTGAAAGTTGTACGCGTGGACGCTGCTGACAATCTGATTCTGCTCGGTGGAGCGATCCCCGGTTCCGCCAACGGCGTGGTCCTGATCAAGGACTCCGTCAAGGCGACGAGATAACGGGGGCTGGAGATAGACATGGCAAAGTTAGACGTATTTGACATCAAAAAAGCAAAGGTCGGTGAGATCGAAGTCTCCGACGCCGTCTTCAACGACGACGTACGTGAGTACCTGATCCACGAGGCCGTCAAGATCCAGCTCGCTAACCGCAGGCAGGGCACCGTCGCCGTCAAGAACCGCGCCGCGGTTTCCGGTTCCGGCAAGAAGCCCTTCAAGCAGAAGGGTACCGGCCAGGCCCGTCAGGGCTGCAGCCGCGCTCCCCAGTATCCGGGCGGCGGGGTTGCCTTCGGCCCGCAGCCGAAGACATACAACCTCTCCATGAACAAGAAGGCGAGGAAAGCTGCTCTCAGAAGCGCACTCTCCATGCTCTATAAGAAAGAGGCGATCACAGTTCTCAATAGCTTTGAGCTTCCTTCCATCAAGACAAAAGCATTTGTCGAGGTACTAAATGCTTTTAACCTTGACAAGACGCTCGTTATCACAGATACTGCGAATCTTGTTTTGGAGCTTTCCGCCCGCAATGTGAAAAACGTCAAGGTGCTGGGTCCCGAAGGTCTCAACATTTTCGACATCATGAAATACCAGAGCGTCGTCTTTACCGAGGCCGCCGTTCGTCGTGTTGAAGGAGCATTACAGTCATGAACATCTATGACGTCATAAAGAAACCGCTCATCACTGAGAAGACCACGGTAGAGAAGGACGACAAGAACGTCATCGCTTTCGTGGTGAACGGCGCCGCCAACAAGATCGAGATCAAGGCCGCCGTCGAGCAGCTCTTCAACGCGCAGGTTGCCGCCGTTAACACCGTCAACGTGGCCGGTAAGACCAAGCGCACCGTGAGGGGCATCGGCAAGCGTTCCAACTGGAAGAAAGCGTACGTGACCCTGAAAGAGGGCTCCAACGTCGACTTCTTCGAAGCATAAAAATTCTGTGGGGATTTAGATAATGGCTATCAAAACTTACAAACCTACTTCTCCGGGTAGAAGGGCTCAGACCTGCTCGACCTTCGAGGAGATCACTGCCTGCAAGCCTGAGAAATCTCTTGTTGAGAACCTCAAGAAGAGCGGCGGCAGGAACTCGAACGGCCGCGTCACTTCCAGGAACGTCGGTGGCGGTCACAAGCAGAAGTACAGGATCATCGACTTCCGCCGCGACAAGACCGACATCCCGGCCAAGGTTGCCACCATCGAGTACGACCCGTGCCGCAGCGCACGCATCGCGCTCTTGAACTACGCCGACGGCGAGAAGCGCTACATCCTGGCTCCGCTCTCCCTGAAAGTGGGTGACACCGTTATCTCCAGTGAGCAGGCCGACATCAAGCCGGGCAACACGCTCCCCATCAGGTGCATCCCGCTGGGTACCATCATCCACAACATCGAGCTGAAGATCGGCAAGGGCGCCCAGCTGGCCCGCTCCGCCGGCACCTTCGCACAGCTCATGTCCAAGGAAGGCAAGTACGCCCAGGTGAAGCTTCCTTCTTCGGAAGTTCGCATGATCCTCATGGACTGCAAGGCCACTATCGGCCAGGTGGGCAACGTGGATCACGAGAACGTCTCCATCGGCAAGGCCGGCCGTTCCCGCTGGCTCGGCGTCCGCCCGCACGTGAGGGGCGTCGCGATGAACCCGGTCGACCACCCGCACGGCGGTGGCGAGGGCAGGACCTCCGGTGGTCGTCACCCGGTAACCCCGTGGGGTATCCCCACCAAGGGCTACAAGACGCGCACCAACAAGCGGTCCACCGCCTTCATCGTGAAGAAGCGCAGCAAATAACTCATCTGGATAGAGGATTTTAAAAGATGGCAAGATCTATAAAGAAGGGGCCTTTCGTTGACGCACATCTGGAAGCGAAAGCCCAGGCAGAACAGGCCGGCAGCAAGAAGGTGATCAAGACCTGGTCGCGTCGCTCGACCATCACCCCGGATTTCATCGGGCTCACCTTCGCGGTGCACAACGGCAAGAAGTTCATCCCTGTGTTCGTCACTGAGAACATGGTCGGCCACAAGATGGGCGAGTTCTCACCTACCAGAACCTTCTACGGCCACGCTGCTGACAAGAAGAGCAAGCTCAAGAAGAAGTAAGGTCCTAAAGGAGTTTTGTAATGGAATCATCCGCTAAATTATCCTCTGTCCGCCTCTCCCCGAGGAAAACACGCCTGGTCGTGGACCTCGTCAGGGGCAAGGGCATTCAGACTGCGCTTAACACCCTGCGTTTCTCGCCGCAACCGTCGGCGAAGCTTATCTCGAAGCTCCTTTCCTCGGCCGTTGCCAACGCCGAGCAGAAGGGCTGCTCCGATGTGGACAAGCTCTTCGTCAAGACGATTTTCGTCGACGGCGGCGCAGTGCTTAAGCGCTTCACCCCCCGCGCCATGGGCCGGGCTAGCAAGATCAGAAAACCGACGAGCCACATTACCGTGGTCCTTGCGGAAAAGAAATAAGAACGGGTCGGAGGTGATGTTTTGGGTCAGAAAGTAAATCCTATAGGTTTCAGGCTCGGGGTTATCAAAACCTGGGATTCCAAATGGTACGCAGAGAAAGATTATGCAAAGCTTCTTCACGAAGACCTGAAGCTGCGCAATTTCCTTAAGAAAAGGCTGTATCATTCCGGCGTCTCCAAGATCGAGATCGAGCGCGCTGCGGGCAAGGCGAAGATCAACATCTTCACCGCACGTCCGGGCCTGATCATCGGCAAGAAGGGCTCCGAGGTTGAGACTCTGAAGAAGGAGCTGGCCAAGCTCACCGACAAAGAGGTCTACCTTAACATACAGGAAGTCAGGAAGCCGGAGCTGGACGCACAGCTGGTAGCCGAGAACGTGGCCATGCAGCTCGAGCGCCGTATCGCTTTCCGCCGCGCTATGAAGAAGAGCGTCACCTCGACGCTCAAGTTCGGCGCCAAGGGGATCAGGATCACCTGCTCCGGTCGTCTGGGTGGGGCAGAGATGTCGAGGACCGAATGGTATCGCGAAGGTCGGGTGCCGCTGCACACGCTGCGCGCTGACATCGACTACGGTTTCGCCGAGGCGAAGACCACCTACGGTATCATCGGCGTAAAAGTGCTCCTCTTCAAGGGTGAAGTGCTCTCCGCTAAAAAATAGGAACAGGAGTTTTTTGCGATGTTAATGCCCAAGAAAGTTAAGCATAGAAAACAGATGAAAGGGCGCATGACCGGCACCCCGGAGCGCGGCGTATCGCTCGCTTTCGGTGACTTCGGTCTGCAGGCTACCGAGTGCGGCTGGCTGGATTCCCGCCAGATCGAGGCTGCTCGTATCGCCATGACCCGTTATATCAAGAGGGGCGGCAAGATCTGGATCCGCATCTTCCCCGACAAGCCGCTCACCGCGAAACCCGCCGAGACTCGTATGGGTAAGGGGAAAGGCTCCCCGGACTCGTGGGTCTGCGTCATCAAGCCTGGCCGCGTCCTGTATGAAATGGAAGGGGTCACCGAGGAAGTGGCGCGCGAGGCATTCAGGCTTGCGGCGCACAAGCTCCCCGTAGCCACCAAGTACATCACGAGGGCGGAAATCAATGAAGGCTAACGAACTTAAAAACGCGACGGCAGCAGAGCTTGAGACCAAGAGCGCCGAGCTTACCAAGGAACTCTTCAACGTGAAGTTTCAGCTTCACACCGGGCGTCTCGAGAACACCGCCAAGGTGGCCAATCTCAAAAAAGACATCGCCCGCGTGAAGACCATACTCCGCGAAAAGAGAGGCTAAGAGATAGATATGAGCGAAAGAGGCAACAGGAAAACTCAGATCGGCGTGGTCGTCTCTGACAAGATGGACAAGACCGCAGTGGTAAAGGTCGACCGCCTGGTGAAGCACCCCGTCTACAACAAATACATCAAGCGCTCCGCCAAGTACAAGGCGCACGATATCGATAACTCCGCCAAGATCGGCGACCGTGTTCTTATCGTGGAAACCCGTCCGCTTTCCAAGGACAAGCGCTGGAAGATCAGACAGATTATCGAGTCCAAGGCTTAAGGGCTCGCCGGGAGTTAAACAATGATTCAGATGCAGACCATATTGGACGTGGCGGACAACTCCGGCGCGAAGAAGCTCTTTTGCATTAAGGTGCTCGGCGGCTCCAAGCGCCGTTACGCCGGGATTGGCGACATCATCGTCGCTTCCGTCAAGGAAGCTCTCCCCAATTCGAAGGTGAAGAAGGGCGACGTGGTGAAGGCTGTCGTGGTGCGTACCGCCAAGGCTGTAGGGCGCCCTGACGGCTCCTACATCCGTTTCGACACCAACTCCGGCGTGGTCATCAACAACGCCAAGGAGCCGGTCGGCACTCGTATCTTCGGACCGGTCGCCAGGGAACTTCGCGCCAAGAAGTTCATGAAGATCATATCCCTCGCCCCCGAGGTACTTTAAGACTAGATCCTGGAGAATAGAGATGCTGGGCAAAAAATTACATGTAAAGAAAAACGATACCGTCGTTATCACCACGGGTAAGGATCGTTCCAAGAGCGGCAAGGTGCTCTCCATCCATCCGAAGAAGGACGGCGTTATCGTCGAGGGGATCAACGTGGTGAAGCGCCACGTGAAGCCCCGCGGTTCCGAGCAGGGGGGCATCCTGGAGAAGGAGGCGCCGGTGCACATCTCCAACGTGATGCTGCTCTGCGGGAAGTGCAACAAGCCGGTAAGGACCAGGACCACCGTTCTGGAAGACGGAAAGAAGGCGCGCTGCTGTGTCAAATGCGGCGAGTCCTTTGACAAATAGTTTTGGAGGATTCAATGGCACGGCTGGCTGAGCTTTACAATAAAGAGATGGTCCCGCAACTGATGAAGGACCATAACTACAACAACATCATGGAAGTCCCCAAACTCGTGAAAATCGTGCTGAACATGGGTCTTGGCGAGGCGATCCAGAACGTCAAGATCCTGGATTCCGCCGCCGAGGAACTGGGCGCGATTGCCGGCCAGAAGCCGGTGATCACCAAGGCCAAGAAGTCCATCGCGGGCTTCAAGCTGCGCCAGGGCATGCCGATCGGCTGCTCCGTCACGCTTCGTCGCGAAAAGATGTACGAGTTCCTCGACCGCCTGATCAGCGTTTCGCTGCCGCGCGTGCGTGACTTCAAGGGGATCAACGGCAAGGGCTTCGACGGCAAGGGTAACTACTCCCTGGGCATCAAGGAGCAGCTGATCTTCCCCGAGATCGACTACGACAAGGTCGACAAGATCAAGGGACTCAACATCACGATCGTGACCACGGCAAAGACCGACGCTGAGGGCAAGGCGCTTCTCAAGCTCATGGGCCTGCCGTTCAGGAACTAATAAAGGGTTTGGAGGAATTCCGTGGCTAAGACATCTATGATCATAAAAGCTCAGAGGGCCAAGTACAAAGTGCGCGAGCGCAATCGTTGCGCTGTCTGCGGTCGTCCCAGAGCATACTACCGGAAATTCGATATGTGCAGGATCTGCCTGAGGAAGTTCTCTAACTCCGGCCAGATCCCCGGTGTAATAAAGTCCAGTTGGTAAAAAGATTCCGATTTAGGAAAGAGGAGTAGTTTCATATGTGCATGACAGATCCAGTTGCCGACATGCTGACCAGAATCAGGAACGCTGGTATGGCAAAACACCAGAAAGTTGACATCCCTTCGTCGAACCTGAAGGTGAGCCTCGCCACGGTGCTGCGCGCCGAAGGGTTCATCAAGAACTTCAAGGTCATCGCCGACAGCAAGCAGGGGATTCTGCGGGTATACCTCAAGTTCATCGATGAGAAAGAGCCGGTCATCAACGAGATCAAGAGGATCAGCAAGCCGGGCGGCCGGGTCTATGTCCACTCCGACAAGATCAAGCAGGTGAAAAACGGACTGGGCGTCGCCATCCTCTCGACTTCGAAGGGGCTGGTAACCGACAAGACCGCGCGCGAGCTGGGCATCGGCGGCGAAGTCCTTTGCACGGTCTGGTAGTCATTTTCGCTTTAAGGAGCTTTGCATGTCTAGAATAGGAAAACTTCCCATCGCGATCCCTGCGGGGGTGAAAGTCATATACAGCGCGCCGGAGATCAAGGTTGAGGGCCCGAAAGGGAAACTCTCCCGCACTCTCGTGGGCGACGCCGTCAGCATCGACGTGACCGGCGACGCGGTCACCGTGACCCGCAAGGACGATACCATCAAGTCCCGCTCGGCCCACGGCCTGACCAGGACCCTGATCAACAACATGGTCACCGGTGTCTCCAAAGGCTTCGAAACCGCGCTCGAGATCAACGGCGTCGGTTACCGTGCCGAGGTGAAGGGCAACGTGCTGAACCTGGCCCTGGGTTACTCCCACCCGATCAACTTCGAGCTTCCGGCCGGGATCACTGTCGAAGTCGACAAGATGACCAAGCTGAAGGTGCTGGGGATCGACAAGGAGCTGGTGGGGCAGACCGCCGCCAAGATCCGCGATTTCCGTGGTCCGGAGCCCTACAAGGGCAAGGGTATCAAGTACGCTGACGAAACCATCCTCAGAAAAGCCGGCAAAACCGGCAAAAAATAGCAATTGCTAAGGAGAAGTGCCTTGAGTTCTTTAGCCCAAAAACAGGTAGCTCGTCTTAAGAGACAGACCAGGGTCAGGAAGAAAATTACCGGTTCGCCGGCACGCCCGAGACTGAACGTCTTCAAGAGTGCTCGTCACATATACGCTCAGCTGATCGACGATACCACTGGTGCGACGCTCGCCTCCGCCTCCACCCTGGTGGGCGAGGTAGCCGAAGGGCTTTCGTACACCGGCAACATCGAGGCAGCCGCCAAGGTTGGCGCCGCCATCGCCAAGAAGGCCCTGGAAAAGGACATCAAAGCGGTCGTCTTCGACCGTAACGGTTTCCTCTACCACGGTAGGATCAAAGCTCTGGCTGAAGCCGCACGCGAAAACGGTCTGTCCTTCTAGGGCAGGTAAGGAGGAATTAGTTTGCTTAAGATCAATGCCAGTGAAATGAATCTTACCGATAGGGTCGTCCATATCAGCCGCGTAGCTAAGGTTGTCAAGGGTGGTCGCAGGTTCTCCTTCTCCGCACTCGTGGTGGTTGGCGACGGTAACGGCGTGGTAGGTTACGGCCTGGGCAAGGCCAACGAGGTTCCCGAGGCGATCCGCAAGGGCGTCGAGCAGGCCAAGAAGAACCTGATCAGGGTTCCCATCGTTGCCGGCCAGACCATCCCGTTCGAAATCCTCGGCCACTTCGGCGCAGGCAAGGTGCTCATGATGCCGGCCTCCGCAGGTACCGGCGTCATCGCCGGCGGTGCTGCCCGTGCGGTATTCGAGTCCGCGGGCCTGCACAACATCCTTGCCAAGTGCCTGGGCTCCAACAACCCGCACAACGTGGTCAAGGCCGCATTTGCAGGTCTTTCCCAGCTGAAGACTGCGGAAGAGCTGATGGCGCGCCGCGGCATCACCGAATAGTACTTAAGGAGCTGAATATGTCTGAACTGAAGGTTACGCTCGTCAAGAGCTCCATCGGTCAATGCGAGAAAATGAAGGGCCGCCTGCTCGGCATGGGGCTCACCAAGCGTGAGAAGACCGTGACCCTGAAGGATACCCCGGAAGTCCGTGGGATGATCGCCAAGGTCGCCCACCTGGTACGCGTCGAAGAGTAATTCCCCCTAAAGGTGACAATCATGCAATTGAATACCATCAAACCGGCCATCGGGTCGACCAAGAATAGAAAGCGCATCGGTAGGGGCCCGGGCTCCGGCCACGGCAAGACCGCTACCAAGGGTCACAAGGGCCAGAAGGCACGCTCCGGCGGCTCCGTGAAGCCCGGCTTCGAGGGCGGCCAGATGCCGATGCACAGAAGGCTTCCCAAGCGCGGCTTCACCCCGCTCTCCAAGAAGGAGTACGCACTGGTGAACCTGTGCCAGCTCGAGATCTTCGAAGCCGGCAGCGTGGTGGACGCAGAGGCGCTTCTGAAGAGCGGCCTGATCTCCGGCGTACGCGACGGCATCAAGGTGCTCGGCACCGGCGAACTGACCCGCGCTCTGACCATCAAGGCTCACAAATTCAGCGCCTCCGCTCGCGAAAAAGTCACTGCGGCAGGTGGTTCCATCGAGGAGATCTAGTCTTGATAGAAGCCTTCCAGAACATTTTCAAGATCCCCGAGCTTAAAAAGAAGGTTCTCTTTTCGCTGGCCATGCTGGCCGTCTACCGGGTAGGGTGTCACATCCCTACTCCGGGCATCGACGCCCAGGCCCTCTCGCAGTTCTTCAAGGCTGCCCAGGGCACGCTGCTCGGTATGTTCGACATGTTTTCTGGCGGGGCTCTCGAGAAGCTCACCGTCTTCGCCCTCGGCATCATGCCGTACATCTCCTCCTCCATCATCTTCCAGCTTTTGACCGTGGTGGTTCCGGCCATCGAGAAACTCTCCAAAGAGGGTGACGCGGGCAGGAAGAAGATCATCCAGTACACCCGCTACGGCACCGTGGTGCTGTCGGTGGTGCAGTCCTTCGGCATCTCCATCGGCCTCGAGGCGATGCGTGGACCGGCCGGCGAGCTGGTGGTCCCGAACCCGGGCTGGAGCTTCCGCCTGATGACCGTTATCACGCTGACCGCGGGTACCGCCTTCATCATGTGGCTGGGTGAGCAGATGTCAGAGAAGGGGATCGGTAACGGCATCTCCCTGATCATCTTCGCCGGCATCGTGGCCCGCATCCCGAACGCGATCGGCAACAGCTTCCGTCTCATCAAGACCGGCGAACTCTCCCTGTTCGTGCTGCTGCTGGTGCTTGCCGTGATGTTCCTGGTTATCGCTGCCGTCGTCTTCATGGAGCGCGGCCAGCGCAGGATTCCGATCCACTACGCGAAAAGGGTGGTGGGGCTGAAGACGGTTGGTGCGCAGAGCTCGCATCTGCCCCTCAAGGTGAACATGGCCGGGGTCATCCCGCCGATCTTCGCCTCGTCGATCATCATGTTCCCGGCCACGGTCGGCAACTTCATCGACATCCCCTGGGTGCAGGCGGCATCGAAGCAGCTGGCTCCCGGAAAGTTGCTCTACGAGATTTTATTTGTTGCCTTTATCGTCTTTTTTTGCTATTTCTACACGGCTGTGACTTTCAACCCGGTTGATGTCGCCGACAACGTGAAGAAGCAGGGTGGTTACGTGCCCGGGATCCGTCCCGGCAAAGAGACCTCCGACTTCCTCGACGCGGTGCTCACCAAGCTGACCTTCGCGGGTGCGATTTACATCTCCGCGGTCTGTGTGCTCCCCTCGATCTTGATCGGGAAGTTCAACCTTCCCTTCTACTTCGGCGGCACGTCGTTGCTGATCGCGGTCGGTGTCGGCATGGACACCCTGGCCCAGATCGAGGCGCACCTGATCACGCGCAGCTACGAAGGGTTCATGAAAGGTGTTCGCATCCAGGGTAGAAAATAGGAGGCCCCGATGAACCTCATCCTCCTTGGACCCCCGGGCGTAGGCAAGGGGACCCAGGCGAAACTCCTCATAGACAGGTTTGGTATCCCGCAGATATCGACAGGCGATATACTGCGGGCTGCCGTTAAAGAGCTCACCCCGATGGGGATCAAAGCCAAGGGGTTCATGGACTCCGGCGCACTGGTTCCCGACGAGGTCGTCATAGGCATCGTGGAAGAGCGTCTGGCGCAGCCGGACTGCCAGAAGGGTTTCATCCTGGATGGTTTCCCGCGCACCGTGCCCCAGGCCGACGCGCTCTCCCAGGTTCTCACCGGCATCGGCAAGAAGATTGACCATGTGGTCTCCCTTTCCGTCGACAAGGCCGAGCTCCTGAAGCGTCTCACCGGCAGGCGCGCCTGCTCCAAGTGCGGTGCCGGTTACCACGTCGACTTCGCTCCGTCCAAGGCGGCAGGTATCTGCGACGCCTGCGGCGGCGAGCTGTTCCAGCGCGAGGACGACAAGGAAGAGACCATCCTGAACCGTCTCGCGGTGTACGAGGCCCAGACCTCCCCGCTGATCTCCTACTACCAGACCGCCGGCTTGCTCCGTTCGGTCAACGGTCTTGGGAGCGTGGAAGGGATCCAGGCCGAGATCGTCTCCGTACTGCAGGGCGCACGGTGATAGTACTCAAATCCCGGGCCGAGATCGAGAAGATGGCGGCTGCCGGCAGGATGGTCGCCGAGATACTCGCCGGCCTGAGAGAGATGGTGGCCCCGGGGGTAACCCTGGCACAGCTGGATGCATATGCCGAGAGGGAAACGCTGAAGAGGAAGGCGAAGCCAGCCTTCAAGGGTTACAGCGGCTTCCCCTTTTCGCTTTGTTGCTCGGTGAACGAGCAGGTGGTACACGGCTTCGCCACGCAGCGCGCCCTGGTCGAAGGGGACATCGTCAGCCTCGACTTCGGTGTCCTCCACAACGGGTTCTACGGTGACTCCGCCATCACGGTTCCGGTAGGCAAGGTCTCCGAGGCAGCCGCCAGGCTGATCAAGGCCACCGAGGAGTCGCTCTACCGTGCCATCGAGGTCGCCGACACCGCGCACCGGTTGTCCGACATCGCCCACGCGGTTCAGTCTCACGTCGAGGCGCGCGGCTTTTCGGTAGTGCGCGACTTCGTGGGGCACGGCATCGGCAAGGAACTGCACGAGGGGCCCCAGATCCCGAACTTCGGCGTGGCGGGCAAGGGACCCAAACTGAAAAGCGGCATGGTGCTCGCCATCGAGCCGATGATCAACGAGAAGGGTTACGACGTGAAGGTGCTGGAGGATGGCTGGACGGCGGTGACCGTCGACGGCGGACTCTCGGCGCACTTCGAGCACACGGTAGCAATAACGGACAACGGTCCGCTGATACTTACGAAAATCTAGATTGGCAAAACGTCTTCAAAAGGAAGTGAACTATGAAGGTTCGGGCATCGGTTAAGAAGATCTGTGTAAAGTGCAAGATTGTCAAGCGCAAGGGCATAGTCCGCGTCATCTGCGAGACCCCCAAGCATTCACAGAGACAGGGCTAATAGGAGGAGCTGGCATTGGCACGTATCGCAGGGGTAGATTTACCCAGGAATAAGAGAATAGAGATCGCACTGACCTACATCTACGGCATCGGCAGGTCTCTCTCCCAGGAAATTCTTACGGCAACCGGCGTGGACATGAACACCCGTTGCGACAACCTGACCGAGGCGGAAGTCTCGAAGATCAGGGAGTATATCGATAAGAACGTGAAGGTCGAAGGCGACCTGCGCCGCGACATCTCCATGAGCATCAAGCGTCTCATGGATCTCGGCTGCTACCGTGGTCTTCGTCACAGGAAAGGTCTTCCCTGCCGCGGGCAGCGTACCAAGACCAATGCACGCACCAGGAAAGGGCCGGCTCGTACGGTCGCTGGCAAGAAGAAATAAGATTCTGGAGGGATAATGGCGAGCCCGGCTAAGAAGGTCGTTAAGAAGAAAAAAGAGAGAAAGAATATTCCCACTGGCGTGGCGCACATCCAGGCTACGTTCAACAATACCATGATCACCATCACCGACCCGGTCGGTAACGTGGTTGCCTGGTGCACCTCCGGTGCCAAGGGCTTCAAAGGCTCCAGGAAGAGCACCCCGTTCGCAGCCCAGATGGCTGCCGAGGATGCCGCCAAGAAGGCCCAGGAGCATGGCATGCGCACCATCGAAGTGTACGTGAAGGGCCCCGGCTCCGGCCGCGAGTCCGCGCTGCGCGCACTGCAGGCTGCCGGCTTCGCCGTCAGCTTCATCCGCGACGTAACGCCGATTCCGCACAACGGCTGCCGTCCCCCGAAGAGAAGAAGAGTCTAGGACCGTATCGACGGACCTGGCGTTACGGAACTATCAGTTAGGATCATAGGAGGTCTTCATTGGCTAGGTATACAGGGCCCTCATGCAGGCTGTGCAGGCGCGAAGGATCGGAACTTTTTCTTAAAGGCGAGCGTTGCTACACCGACAAATGCGCCATCAAGAGAAGGAGCTATCCGCCGGGACAGCACGGGCAGGGTCGCATAAAAGTTTCTGATTACGGTGTTCAGCTGCGCGAAAAACAGAAGGTACGTCGTATCTACGGCATCCTTGAGAACCAGTTCCGCGGGTACTTCGAGACCGCAGACCGGATGAAAGGTGTCACCGGCGAAAACCTCCTCTTCCTCCTGGAGAGAAGGCTCGACAACGTCGTCTACCGTCTCGGTTTCGCCGCTTCGCGCGACGAGGCACGTCAGCTGGTGCGTCACAGCCACTTCACCCTCAACGGGCGTAAGGCTAACATCCCCTCCATCCAGGTGAAGGCGGGCGATGTGATCCAGCTGCGCGAGAAGAGCCGCAAGATCGCTGTCATCACCGAGTCCCTCGAGGCCGTGGTTCGCCGCGGTATCCCGCAGTGGCTCGAGCTGGACAAGGACGCCTTCAAAGGCACCGTCAAGACCAGCCCGGTGCGCGAAGACATCACCATGCCGATTCAGGAGCAGTTGATCGTCGAGCTCTACTCCAAGTAAAGGCTGACCAACAACCGATACAGGGGGATCTAAATGTATAGAAATTGGCGCGATCTGATCAGGCCGAAGAAGCTTCAGGTTGAGACAGAATCGCTGACTAATACATACGGCAAGTTCTACGCCGAGCCTTTCGAAAGGGGGTTCGGTACCACCCTGGGAACGGGGCTGCGTAGGGTCCTCATCTCCAGCCTGCAGGGGGCGGCCATCGTCTCCGTCAAGGCCAAGGGCGTGCTGCACGAATTCTCCGCTGTCCCGGGCGTTACCGAGGACATGACGGATATCATCCTCAACCTGAAAGGGGTGCGCCTCAAGGTGCACGGCAACGAGTCCCGGATGATCCGGATCGTGCAGAAGGGTGAAGGGGTGGTCAAGGCGAAGGATATCATCACCGACAACAACGTCGAGATCCTGAACCCGGAACATCACATCGCAACCTGCTCCAAGGACGCCAACCTGGAGATGGACCTCATGGTGAAAGTCGGCAAGGGTTACGTCCCGGCTGACCGCAACCGTGACGAGAAGGCACCGGTCGGGACCATCCCGATCGACGCGATCTTCTCCCCGATTCACAAGGTGAACTTCACCGTCACCAACGCTCGCGTGGGTCAGATCACCGACTACGACAAGCTTACTATCGAAGTCTGGACCGACGGCAGCGTGAAACCGCAGGACGCGGTGGCCTACGCTTCCAAGATCCTCAAGGACCAGCTCTCCATCTTCATCAACTTCGATGAGGACGTGGAGCCCCAGGAGGAGGCGGAGCCGGAAGAAGAGCGCGAGCGCTTCAACGAGAACCTCTACCGCTCGGTCGACGAGCTGGAGCTCTCGGTTCGCTCCGCCAACTGCCTGAAGAACGCCGGTATCAAGCTGATCGGTGAACTGGTCTCCAGGACCGAGGCAGAGATGCTGAAGACCCAGAACTTTGGCAGGAAATCGCTGAACGAAATCAAGGACATCCTGGTCGACATGGGCCTCACCCTCGGCATGAAACTGGAGAACTTCCCGGATCCCGAGATCATGAGGCGTCTGCGCGGCGAGCAGAAAGAAGAATAGTCCATACGACTTCATTTATAGATCGAAAGGAAGTGAAAAGATATGCGTCACAACAGCGCGGGTAGAAGATTAGGTAGGACCACAAGCCATAGGATCGCTATGTTCAGGAACATGGTGACTTCCTTTCTCCAGCATGAAAAGATCACCACGACCGATGCCAAGGCAAAAGAGCTTCGCTCCATCGCCGAGAAGATGATCACCCTGGGCAAGAAGGGCGACCTTCACGCCACCAGGCAGGCAGCGGCCTACATCCGCGACAAGAAAGTCGTGACCAAGCTTTTCACCGAGATCGCACCGCGTTACGCAGAGCGTCCCGGCGGCTACACCAGGATCATCAAGCTCGGCATCCGTCCGGGCGACACCGCTCCGGTGTCCGTGATCGAGCTGGTTGAAGCTGAAATGACTCCGAAGAAAGCCGCTAAGCCGGCTGCCAAGGCTCCCAAAGCCGCCAAAGCTCCGAAGGCTGCTCCGGCAGTCGAGGCAGCTCCGGCTGCTGAAGAAGCCGCGGTTGTGGAAGAAGCACCGGTAGCAGAAGCGCCGGCAGCCGAGGCCGCCGAGGAGAAAACCGAGGCGTAATTGCTTCCGGTTGCACAGAGTGAAAGAGGGACACGGGAAACCGTGTCCCTTTTTTTGTTCGCGCTTGGGCCATCGCCTCCGTCCACTCCTCCGTCCATGACCGAAGCGTCCCCGCCCCCGGAGGGGGAGGGACAGGGAGGGGGCTTTCCCCCTTGCCGTCCCTCCCGCCTTTCCCCTTTACATTAAAACCCCCTCTCTGATAAGATGCGCTGCTCATGAAAATCAAAAGACTCGAAATCCACGGATTCAAATCCTTTCAAGATAAGGCCGTTCTGGACTTCAACCAGCCCATCACCGGCGTAGTTGGTCCCAACGGTTGCGGCAAGTCCAACGTGGTCGACGCGATCCGCTGGGTCATGGGGGAGCAGTCCGCCAAGAACCTGCGCGGCAAGTCGATGGAAGACATCATCTTCAACGGCACCGAGTTCCGCAAACCGCTCGGTATGGCCGAAGTTTCCCTCTTTTTCTCCACCGAGGACGGCCGCGTCCCCGCGAAATACCTCAACTTCTCCGAGATCCAGGTCACCCGCCGCCTTTACCGCGACGGCGAGAGCGACTACCTCCTGAACAAGACCCCCTGCCGTCTGCTCGACATCGCCGAGTTGTTCATGGACACCGGCATCGGCGCCAAGGCCTACTCGATCATAGAGCAGGGCAAGATCGGCATGATCCTGCACGCCAAGCCCGAGGAGCGCCGCTTCCTGATCGAAGAGGCCGCCGGGGTCACCAAGTTCAAGGCGCGCAAGGTCGTCGCCATGAAGAAGATGGAGGCGACCCGCCAGAACCTGCTGCGCATCGGCGACATCATCTCCGAGATTAAACGGCAGATGAACGGCCTGCAGCGCCAGGCCAAGAAGGCGGAACGTTTCCGCGAAGTCAGGCAGGAGCTCAAGGAGATCGAACTCCTCTTCGCCGCCAAGGGATACGCGGGGGTGGAGAAAGAGCGCAACGGACTGGAGCGTGAGATCACCGAGCTCGAATCGAAGCTCGTGGATGTGACCGCTAAGCTCAACGATGCCGAACTCTCCGTCGAGGAGAAGCGGCTTGCCCTGTTGGAAACCGAGCGCCAGCTCACCGCCGCCCAGGAGGAGATCTTCCGCTGGAAGAGCGAACTGCAGGGGGGCGAAAACCGCCTCGAATTCCAGCGCAAGGAACTGGTCAACTTGGAGCGCCACGGTGCCCGCTTCGAAGAGGAACTTCAGGGGCTGCGCGACCAGCTGGCAAACTCAGAGAAAGAAATTGGGACCCTGCAGGCGCAGCGCGTATCACTGCAAGAGGACCTGGCCCGCGAGAGCGAGTCGCTCGAATACCGCGAGTCGCTGCTTGAGGAGATGGCTGCCGGCGAGGCTGGCGTAACCCGGGAGTTGGACGAGACCCGACGCGCCATGTTTGCCGCCCTCTCCGAAGGTGCGCAGGCCGCTAACCAGCACGCCGCTGCGCAAAAGCGCTTGACCGGCCTCGCCGATCGCCTCCAGGCAAGTCAGAGAGAGCGCGTCCTTCTGGGTGAGCGACTGTTCGAGGCCAACGCCAAGGTAGATGCCCTCAAGCAGGAGCGCGAGCAACTTGCCCGGGATAAGGCACAGGCGGACGAAGAACTGACTATGGCTGGGAGCCGCGAAGCCGAACTCAAGCACGCCCAGGAGGCGGGGGATAAGCTGCTGCAGCAGAGTCGCGACCAACTTTCGGCCGCTGCTTCCCGCCTGAAGTCGCTCCAGGAATTGGAGGCGCAGTTCGCCGGGTACGGCCAGGGCGTGCGTAACCTGCTCCTTGCCGAGCCTTTCAAAAACGCCTCCCTCACCATGATCGCTGATGCGCTCGAGGTCGAGGAGGAGTTCGAGGTTGCCCTGGAAGCTGTGCTTGGTGACCGCTTGCAGTACCTGCTGTGCGAATCTTCCGCCACTGCGCTGGACGCGGTTGCGCACCTCAAAGGGAGCGCCGGCGGTCGCTGCAGCTTCGTGACCGCACCCCCCTGGAGGCAAACGGCCAAGGAAACGCCGCCGGGTGCCGCGCCGCTTTGGGAGCGGGTCACCGTACCGAAGCAGCACGCCCACCTGGTGGAGCCGCTTCTTTCGGGTGCCTACCTTGCCCGCGACCTGAATCACGCCCTCGACTTGGCCGCGTCCTTTCCTGCCTCCACCTTTGTCACCCTGGAAGGCGATTTGGCCCACGGCGGCGGTATCGTCAACGGTGGTTCGGCCGAGCCCGCCCAGCAGGGGATCATCCATAAGAAACGTGAGATCAAGGCGCTGGGGGCAGAAGTCGAGCGCCTGGAAGCTGAGGTGCAGGAGCTGGGCACCGCGCGCGAGAAGAGGAGAGGGGAGATCGCCGAGGCTGAGGCGCACCGCGTCGAGCTGCGCCAGACCCTGCATCGTCTCGATATCCGGATCGTGAACGCGGAAAAGGATCTGCAGACCGCGCTGTCCGAGTGTCATCGCATCGAGGAAAACGGGGCGGTGCGCGAGGCGGAGGAAGAACAGTTGGCCGAGGAGCAGGCCCTGGTTTCCGGGGAACTAGCCCAGGCCGATGCCAAAAGGGTTCAAGCCGAGGAGCGCAAGACCGCCTTGGAAAAGACTGTCGAAGCGCTGCAGGGGCGCCTGGAAGGCTCCCGCTTCGAGATGGAAGAGGCGCGCGAAATGGTCACCTCCATGAAGGTGCGTGTCGCCGCGCTGAGGGAGAAAGGGGAGTCCACCGAGCGGGCGCTGCGCCGCGTCGAAGGGCTCTGCACCGACCTCGCCAACCGCATTGCCTCGCGCACCAACGAATTGGAAGGTTCGGGCGACGAGCGTACCCGCCTCCTGGCTGCCATTGCGGAAGGTGAAGAGGCGCTGCGCGCGGTGGTCAAGCGGCAGCTGGCCAGCGAGCAGGCCCTCCTGCAGGTGAAGGATCGCTACGAAGCCGAAGCCGCCAAGGTTCAGGAAGAAGAGGCGCTGCTGAAAGGACTGCGTGCCGATGCCGTCGCTGTAAGGGAGCAACTGAACGCGAAAAGTCTTCGTCTCACCGAGGTGAGCATGCGGCTCGCCCATCTGGAGGAAACTCTCAAGGAAAAGCACCGCATGGAGATCGCCGACGCCCTGCTCAACTATTCCAAGGTGGAGTGGGACGAGGTCGAAAGCACGAAACGCCAGGCCGAGCTGCAGAAGACCATCAACGAAATGGGCGAAGTGAACCTCATGGCCATCGAAGAGTTCAAGGAGATGGAGGAGCGTTTCTCCTTCCTCTCAAGCCAGAAGGACGATCTCGAGGAGTCGATGAACGCCTTGCAGAAGGCGATCCAGCGCATCAACCGCACCACGAGAAAGCGCTTCCTGGAGACCTTCCAGATGGTGAACGAGAAGTTCCAGCAGATCTTCCCGCGGCTGTTCTGCGGCGGTCATGCCGAACTGCGCCTGACCGACGAAGAGGACCTGCTCAACACGGGTCTTGAGATCGTGGTGCAGCCCCCGGGTAAGAAGCTGCAGAACGTGTCGCTGTTGTCCGGTGGCGAGAAGGCGCTGACAGCCGTTGCGCTCATCTTCTCCATCTTCCTGATCAAGCCATCGCCCTTCTGTCTGCTGGACGAGGTCGACGCGCCGCTCGACGACGCCAACATCGGTCGGTTCAACGACATGGTGCGGGAGATGAGTGCCAACTCCCAGTTCATCATCATCACCCACAACCGAGCCACCATGGCCGTCGCCGACACACTGTACGGCGTCACCATGGAAGAGCCCGGCGTTTCCAAACTGGTATCGGTGCGCCTGAACCGTTAATAGGAACGCGGCTCACCGTAGGGGCGAATAATCATTCGCCCAGCACATGCTCCCGTCCTTGCTGTGGAGATGCAAGGGAGGGGCAAGACTAAAGACACATTTTCTGCCGTAGGAGCTTGACGTGCCCTTCAAGAGACTGTTGACTACACTGGTTGAATCCGTGCCTGGTGGCAATGGTGCCATCCTAGCTGACTGGGAAGGGGAGGCCGTCGAGCAATTTTCCCATGGCGATCCCTTCGAGATGAAGGTGACGGCTGCGCACTGGGGCATCCTGCTAACCCAGCTCAAGGGATTGCACGAGAAGTTCACCACCGGTGCCGTGCAGGAAACCGTCATCAGCACGGACGAGCAATATGTCATCGTGGGCGCCATAGGTGAGGACTATGCCTTGGTGATGACCATGGACCGCAATGCCCTTCCGCTGCTGGCCCTGAAGAAGTTCCGGGACACCGCGCAGCTTTTGCATAAGGAGATTTACTGATGGCCGAAGAAAATAAAGGATTTTTCAAAGGTCTTTTCAAAAAGCTCGGTCTCGGCGCCGAGGAGCCTGCCGACACCGCCGGCGAGCAATCTGTTGAAGAGCAGGAGCAGCAGGAGGCAGCAACCCCTCCGCAGCCCCCCGTTTCTGCGCCTCCGGCACAGGCACAGTCGGCCCAGCCTGTAGTCCCCACCCCCTCTGTCCCCGAACCTTCCGCCCCGGCCCCGCGCCAAGTTTGGACCGAGCCCACCGCTCCGGCGCCCGCCCCGGTATCCGAACCCGTCGAACAGTCCAAACCGAGCTTCTTCGATCGCCTCAAGCGCAGTTTGAGCAAGACCCACGAGACCATCATCGGGCGGGTCGACACCCTGTTGCTGGGCAAGAAGCAGATTGATACCGATACCCTCGAGGAATTGGAGGAGATCCTGATCACC
The DNA here is from genome assembly GCF_018986915.1 of Geomonas oryzisoli. Taxonomy (NCBI): domain Bacteria; kingdom Pseudomonadati; phylum Thermodesulfobacteriota; class Desulfuromonadia; order Geobacterales; family Geobacteraceae; genus Geomonas; species Geomonas oryzisoli. The sequence continues at coordinate 3,541,042 of NZ_CP076723.1, read as the reverse complement.
GCGGACTTGGGCGTCAAGACTACGGTCGACCTGGTCCGCACCCTGGAGCAGCGCCTCAAGCGCGACGAACTGCAGGACGGCGCCGCCCTCAAGAGGGCGCTGAAGGAAGAGATCCAGTTGCGCCTCTTGGAGCACCATGCACCGCTGGTGGTAACGGACAAGAAACCCTTCGTCATCATGGTGATCGGGGTGAACGGCGTCGGCAAAACCACAACCATCGGCAAGCTGGCCGCACGCTACGCCGGGGAAGGCAAGAAGGTCTTGCTGGCCGCCGCCGACACCTTCCGCGCCGCCGCCGCTGAACAGTTGGAAACCTGGGCCAAGCGCGTGGGCGCCGACATCGTGCGCCACAAGGAAGGGGCCGACCCCTCGGCGGTCGTTTTCGATGCTTGCAAGGCTGCCATCGCACGTGGCACCGATGTCCTTATCATCGACACCGCCGGCCGGATGCACACCAAGGTCAACCTCATGGAGGAGATGAAGAAGATCCGCCGGGTGCTGACCCGCGAAATTCCGGACGGGCCGCACGAAACGCTGCTGGTTCTGGATGCCGCTACTGGTCAGAACGCGCTCTCCCAGGCTAAGCTGTTCAAGGAGGCCGCGGACGTCACCGGCGTCGTACTGACCAAGCTCGACGGTAGTGCCAAAGGGGGTATCGTCGTAGCGGTTAGTCATGAATACGCCCTTCCGGTTAGATTCATTGGCGTGGGGGAGTCCGTAGAGGACCTGCGGGCCTTCGATCCGATCCAGTTCGTAGACGCTCTTTTCCAATGATAGCCTTGACTTTTCGGTACTTATCGCATATGATTTTGCCGCAAAAGGTGGAATAATGAGTGATGAGCTGTTTAATGAACTAGAAGGGCGGCTTAATTCTCTAATTAATGTCGTGAGCGAGTTGAAACTCGAGAACGACCGGCTGAGAAAAGAGAATTCCCGGCTTCATGAAGAACGGGTCGGTTTCAAGGCCCGGATAGATGCGATACTGAAAAAGTTGGAAGGGGTCTGACCGCTTGATCGCCACGCACAGCATCAGGGTCCTGGGGCGAGAACTCCAGGTGAAGAGTGTTGCGACACCTGAGCACGTGGCTCAAGTCGAGGCTCTGGTCAACGAAAAGCTGGCGGAGGCGGAAGCCAAGGTCAGCGGTGGCGATACCCAACTGGTAGTAATCCTGGCGTTGATGAATTTGGCAGAAGCCTGCCTGGATGCCCGGAAGCAATTGGCAGAAGAGCAGCGCACCTGCAGCGAGCGGGTCGCGGGGCTCATTGAACGGCTGGACCGGCAACAGTTTTAGAGTTTCAGGTCTCTTGCGGGAGATTCAACATATAGCTGGTTGGTTGTACGGTTGCAAAGCTTTGCCAGAACCTGCGTGGAGAGTTGGTTGCTCCGCGTTTGCTGATAGTAGCCTAAAGACGTTAAGCAGCATGTCCAGGGGTTAATGGCTGCATTTACATAAAGTTCAAATTTGGCGCTTCATTTGAACGCGGCCCACTCTATCAAAACCTGTCAACGCGGCACCCGCCACACCCATTAGCACTCCCCCACCAGAGCATCTGTCTCGACGGGCGGCCCTGCCGTCCACCTTCTGAACCAACACGGAATTAAAGCGTTATGCCCAAGCGTGCCCATAGAGCCGCGACCCTTGCCCGACGCCGGGAGCTGTCCAAGCATCAGGTGGCGTCGTTGAGCTTGGCCCTGCAACAGCGTTTCCTCGATCTGCCCGAGTATCAGGCTGCCAGGACGCTGGTGCTGTATGCGCCGATCCACCACGAAGTGGATACGGAAACGGTTGCCGCTGCGGCCTTGGCCTCAGGGAAGCGACTGCTCTATCCGGCCGTGGTGGGCGACGATTTGAAGTTCTGCAAGGTGGCCGCTCTCAGCGAGCTCGCCCCAGGCAGGTACGGCATCCACGAGCCCGAAGGCGAGGGGTGCGATCCGGCGGAAGCGGACCTCATCGTGGTGCCCGGAGTTGCTTTCGACCTGTGCGGACGCCGCATAGGTTACGGCAAGGGGTACTATGACCGGTCCTTGCACCGTCTGGAAGGGAGCGGGAAGCTGGTGGCGTTTTGCTACGACTTCCAACTGCTTCAGGAGATAGCCGGCGAACCGCACGATGTGACGATGGACTTGATCGTCACCGAAAGTCGGGTAGTTCGCGTTAATAAACATATATGTGAGGGGGAGCAACAGTGAAAGTCGACATAACTATTGCCATTTTGCTGGTGCTTGTCGCGGCCGCCATCGGGTACGTGATAGGCAACATCCTGCGCAAGAAACTCTCGGATTCGTTGGTAACCAATGCGGAAACGCTGGCTGCCAAGATGATCGAGGATGCCAAGCGCCAGGCCGAGGTTGTGGCCATGGAGGCCGCCGTCCAGGCGAAGGACGTGGTGTACCAGGCAAAGGAAGAACTGGAAAGGCAATTTGAACAAGAAAGCCGCGAGAAGCGTCGCGACCTGCAGACCCTCGAGAAGAGGCTGCAGCAAAAAGAAGAGAACCTCGACAAGAAGACCAACCTTTTCGACCAGCGTGATGCCGACTTCTTAAAGAGGGAACAGGGTCTCGCGCAGCGCGAGCAGTCCCTGTCCAACAAGGAGCAGGGGCTGACCCAGAAGGAAGAGAAGCTGGACGCCCTCGTGGGCGAGCAGAAGGCGAAGCTGGAGCAGATCGCCGGCATGACCGCTGCCGAGGCCAAGAAGTTCCTGATGGACTCCATGGAAGACGAGGCAAAGCTCGACGTCGCTAAGCTGATCAAGGCGATGGAAGAGGAGGCCAGGGAGACCGCCGACAAGAAGGCCAAGGAAGTCCTGGCCCTGGCGATGCAGCGTTACGCGGGCGAGTACGTCGCCGAGCGCAGCGTCTCCGTTGTAACCCTGCCTTCCGACGAGATGAAAGGACGCATTATCGGCCGCGAGGGGCGCAACATCAGGGCCCTCGAAGCCGCCACCGGCATCGACCTCATCATCGACGACACCCCCGAAGCGGTCATCCTTTCCGGCTTCAACCCGGTCAGGAGGGAAGTTGCCAAGCTGTCGCTGCAGAAACTCATCGCCGACGGCAGGATTCACCCCGGCCGCATCGAGGAAGTCGTAGCGAAATCCCAGGAAGAGATCGAGCAGGCCATGAAGGAGGCAGGGGAGCAGGCTGCCTTCGATCTGGGCGTGCACGGTATCCATCCGGAGATCCTGAAGCTCATCGGGCGCCTGAAATACCGCACTTCCTACAGCCAGAACGTTTATCAGCACTCGCTGGAAGTCGCCTTCCTCTGCGGCATCATGGCTGCCGAACTCGGCATCAACGTGAAGCAGGCGAAAAGGGCGGGGCTGCTGCATGACCTCGGCAAGGCCGTTGACCACGAGATCGAGGGCTCCCACGCCGTCATCGGCGCCGACATCGCCAAGAAGTACGGCGAGTCGCCCAAGATCGTCCACGCCATCATGGCGCACCACGAGGACGAAAAGCCGGCCACCGTTCTTGCCGTCCTGGTTCAGGCCGCGGACGCTCTTTCCGGTGCGCGCCCCGGTGCGCGCCGCGAGATGATGGAAACCTACGTGAAGCGTCTGGATGATCTGGAGAGGATCGCCACCTCGTTCGACGGCGTCGTGACCTCCTTCGCCATCCAGGCCGGTCGCGAGATCCGCGTCATGGTTTCCAGCGACCAGGTGACCGATGACCGTGCCTTGGTCCTCGCCAAGGACATTGCCAAGAAGATCGAGACCGAGATGACCTACCCGGGGCAGATCAAGGTCAACGTGATCAGGGAAACCAGGGCCACCGAATATGCCCGTTAAGCTTCTCTTCATAGGAGATGTGATCGGCAAGCCCGGTCGTGAGGCGCTCTCCCGTGAACTGCACCGGATCGTCGATCGACATATGGTCGATCTCGTGATAGCCAACGGCGAAAACGCCGCAGGCGGTTTCGGCCTGACTGAGGAGACCGCGCAGGATCTCTTCAAGTGTGGCGTCCAGATGATTACTTCCGGCAACCACATCTGGGACAAGAAGGACGCGCTGGAGTACATCAAGCGCGAGGACCGCATCGTGCGTCCGGCCAACTATCCGGACGGCACTCCCGGCAAGGGGACGACCATCGTCAAGACCCCCGGCGGGGTCAAGGTCGGTATCCTCAATCTGGAAGGGCGGGTTTTCATGAACAACCTCGACTGTCCTTTCCGCTGCGCCGACAAAGAGATCGCCAAGCTCAAGGAAGAGACGCCTATCATCTTCGTCGACTTCCACGCCGAGGCCACCAGCGAGAAGGTCTCGCTGGGGTGGTACCTGGACGGGAGGGTTGCCGCGGTCATTGGAACCCACACCCACGTGCAGACCGCCGACGAGCGTATCCTGACCGCCGGCACAGCCTACATGACCGATGCCGGCATGACTGGCTCTTTCGATTCCGTCATCGGTGTGAAGAAGGAAGAGGCGATCCTCAAATTCGTCACCCAACGTCCCTCTAAGTTCGAGGTGGCGAAGAAAGACATCCGGATCAATGCCGTTGCCATCGAGGTCGACGAAAGGACCGGGCTCGCGCTGAACATCGAGCGCATCAACATAGCCTGCGGCTAGGCTGAAAGTGATATTGGAATGACTGCCCCATCATAGCCTATGCCCTGGTGGAGCTTGCCCACCGTAGCCTTGTGCGAAGGTGGGTGAAATACAATCTGGAGGGAAAGTGATGACTGTTGCAGAGCAGATGGAAATCATCAAGAGGGGCGCGGTAGAAATCCTGGTGGAGAAGGAGCTGGTCGAGAAGCTCGAGAAATCCGCCAAGACCGGCGTGCCGCTCAAGATCAAGGCCGGTTTCGATCCTACCGCGCCCGACCTGCATCTGGGGCACACCGTGCTGCTGCACAAGATGCGTCAATTCCAGAAGCTCGGCCACGAGGTGTACTTTCTCATCGGCGACTTCACCGGCATGATCGGGGACCCCACCGGCAAGTCCGAGACCCGCAAGGTTCTCACCCGTGAAGACGTACTCAAGAACGCCGAGACCTACAAGGAGCAGGTCTTCAAAGTTCTCGATCCGAAGCTCACCAAGGTAGTCTTTAACTCGGAGTGGCTTGGGAAAATGACTGCATCGGACATGATCGGTCTTGCCTCCAAGTACACCGTTGCCCGTATGCTCGAGCGCGAAGACTTCAGCAACCGCTTCTCGAACCAGTTGCCGATAAGCATCCACGAGTTCATGTACCCGCTGGTACAGGGCTACGATTCCGTGGCACTGAAGGCCGACGTCGAGTTGGGTGGCACCGACCAGAAGTTCAATCTCCTAGTTGGACGTGAACTGCAGAGGGAGTGGGGGCAGGCGCCGCAGTGTGTCATCACCGTTCCGCTGCTTGAAGGTCTCGACGGCGTCAACAAGATGAGCAAGTCGCTTGGCAACTACATCGGCATCAACGAGCCTGCCGACGAGATCTATGGCAAGGTAATGTCCATCTCCGATGAACTGATGATTCGTTACTACGAGCTCCTGAGCGACCTCACTATGGCCGACTTCGAGAAGCTGAAAGCCGACCTGAAGAGCGGGGCGGTGCATCCGATGGAAGCCAAGAAGCAGTTGGCGCGTGAGATGGTCACCCGTTACCATGGGGCCGAGGCGGCAACTCAGGCAGATGAGAATTTCGTCAAACGCTTCAAGAACAACGAGACCCCTGATGAGATGCCAGAGTTCAGTCTCAAGGCTGAGGGGGAGAAGGTTCTGCTCTGCAAGGTTCTGGCAGAGGCGCAGCTTGTGAAGTCCAACAGCGAAGGGCGTCGTTCCATTCAGGGCGGTGGTGTCAAAGTCAACGGTGAGAAGATCTCCGATGAGAACCTGGAGATTGCCTGCGGCGGCGAGTACATCATCCAGGTAGGCAAGCGCCGCTTTGCCAAAGTATCTTTCGCCTAAAGTTTCAAAAGCCGACACCGATAAAGAGGGGGCGATGCGAATGCATCGCCCCTTTTTGTTTTTGTCTGGCGGGCGGTCGGCTATTTGTCCACCGTGTCCATCAGTGTCCGCCAAAAAGCCAAACCTTCAGCCATAACAGTTGCTTCGGTCACCG
>NZ_CP076723.1:3485000-3532500 GCF_018986915.1 Geomonas oryzisoli | reverse complement strand
TAGTATGCACGGCAGTGAGATCATTTACAGTTTTTTTATGGTCAAGCTACTAAGGGCGTACGGTGGATGCCTAGGCAGAGAGAGGCGATGAAGGACGTGGTAAGCTGCGATAAGCTTCGGTGAGCCGCTAAACAGGCTTTGACCCGGAGATTTCCGAATGGGGAAACCTACTGGAGGTAATGCTCCAGTAACGTAGAGTGAATTCATAGCTCTACGTGGCGAACGAGGGGAACTGAAACATCTAAGTACCCTCAGGAAAAGAAAACAATAGTGATTCCGTCAGTAGCGGCGAGCGAAAGCGGAACAGCCCAAACCGGCTCCATTTCGATGGATCCGGGGTTGTGGGGCCCCGACGTGGGATTGATGATTGGTAGGAGAACGGTCTGGAAAGGCCGGCCATAGTGGGTGATAGCCCCTTATCCGAAACCATGACTCACCCTAGGGTGTCCCCGAGTACTGCGAGGCACGTGAAACCTCGTGGGAATCCGGGAGGACCATCTCCCAAGGCTAAATACTACTCTCTGACCGATAGTGAACCAGTACCGTGAGGGAAAGGTGAAAAGTACTCCAATGAGGAGGGTGAAATAGAACCTGAAACCGTATGCCTACAAGCAGTGGGAGCACTATGGAGCAATCCAGTGTGACCGCGTGCCTTTTGCATAATGAGTCAGCGAGTTACCCTCAGCAGCGAGGTTAAGTTCATAGAACGGAGCCGCAGCGAAAGCGAGTCTTAATAGGGCGAATTAGTTGCTGGGGGTAGACCCGAAACCGGGTGATCTATCCATGTCCAGGGTGAAAGGAAGGTAACACTTCGTGGAGGCCCGAACCCACTGGCGTTGAAAAGCCAGGGGATGAGGTGTGGATAGGAGTGAAAGGCTAATCAAACTCGGAGATAGCTGGTTCTCCCCGAAATATATTTAGGTATAGCCTCACAAAGTAAGTAGCGGGGGTAGAGCACTGGATGGGCTAGGGGCCTCACCAGGTTACCAAACCTAACCAAACTCCGAATACCGCTAACTGTTATTGTGGGAGTCAGACTGCGGGTGATAAGATCCGTAGTCAAAAGGGAAAGAGCCCAGACCGCCAGCTAAGGTCCCAAAATCTATGCTAAGTGGAAAACGATGTGGAAATGCCCAGACAACCAGGAGGTTGGCTTAGAAGCAGCCACCCTTTAAAGAAAGCGTAATAGCTCACTGGTCGAGTGGGTCTGCGCGGAAAATGTAACGGGGCTAAGCATAGTACCGAAGCTGCGGATTTGATCCTTAAGGATCAAGTGGTAGGGGAGCATTGTGTAAGCCTGCGAAGGTCGACCGTGAGGACGGCTGGAGGTATCACAAGAGATTATGCTGACATGAGTAGCGAAAAACAAGGTGAGAAACCTTGTCACCGAAAACCCAAGGTTTCCTACGTAAAGGTAATCTGCGTAGGGTTAGTCGGTCCCTAAGGCGAGGCCGAAAGGCGTAGTTGATGGGAAACAGGTTAATATTCCTGTACCACCTGTTGTTGCGATGGGGGGACGGAGAAGGGTAGACGATCCTGGCGCTGGTTGTCCAGGTTTAAGGTTGTAGGCGGGAAGAGGAGGCAAATCCCTTCTTCCATTCAACGCTGAGAACTGATGACGAGGGGGTATCCCCGCAAAGTCGTCGATCCCATGCTTCCAAGAAAAGCCTCTAAGCTTCAGACAGCAGGTGACCGTACCGTAAACCGACTCAGGTGGGTGAGGATAAATGTCCTAAGGTGCTTGAGAGAACACTGGTTAAGGAACTCGGCAAAATGATACCGTAACTTCGGGAGAAGGTATGCCCTTTTTGGTGAAGGCGATTCGCTCGCACAGCTGAAGAGGGTCGCAGAGAAATGGCGGTAGCGACTGTTTACTAAAAACATAGGACTCTGCAAAGTCGCAAGACGACGTATAGGGTCTGACGCCTGCCCGGTGCCGGAAGGTTAAGGGGATTTGTTAGCCGCAAGGTGAAGCTTTGAACCGAAGCCCCGGTAAACGGCGGCCGTAACTATAACGGTCCTAAGGTAGCGAAATTCCTTGTCGGGTAAGTTCCGACCTGCACGAATGGCGTAACGATTTCCGCGCTGTCTCAACCAGTGGCTCAGCGAAATTGAATTCTCGGTGAAGATGCCGAGTACCCGCGGTAAGACGGAAAGACCCCGTGCACCTTTACTACAGTTTGACAGTGACATTCGAATAAGCTTGTGTAGGATAGGTGGGAGGCTTTGAAGCTGGGACGCCAGTCTCGGTGGAGCCATCCTTGAAATACCACCCTGGTTTGTTTGGATGTCTAACCCAGGTCCGTCATCCGGATCGGGGACACTGTCTGATGGGTAGTTTGACTGGGGCGGTCGCCTCCCAAAGAGTAACGGAGGCGCGCGAAGGTTCCCTCAGGCTGATTGGAAACCAGCCGTAGAGTGTAAAGGCATAAGGGAGCTTGACTGCGAGACCAACAAGTCGAGCAGGTACGAAAGTAGGTCTTAGTGATCCGGCGGTTCTGTATGGAAGGGCCGTCGCTCAACGGATAAAAGGTACGCCGGGGATAACAGGCTGATCTCCCCCAAGAGTTCACATCGACGGGGAGGTTTGGCACCTCGATGTCGGCTCATCGCATCCTGGGGCTGAAGTAGGTCCCAAGGGTTTGGCTGTTCGCCAATTAAAGCGGTACGCGAGCTGGGTTTAAAACGTCGTGAGACAGTTTGGTCCCTATCTACCGTGGGCGTAGGATACTTGAGAAGAGTTGACCTTAGTACGAGAGGACCGGGTTGAACGTACCTCTGGTGTTCCAGTTGTTCCGCCAGGAGCAGTCGCTGGGTAGCTATGTACGGAAAGGATAACCGCTGAAAGCATCTAAGCGGGAAGCCTCCTTCAAGATTAGGTATCCCCGGGAGCAATCCCCTGAAGGCCCGTTGTAGACCACAACGTTGATAGGCCGGGTGTGTAAGCGCAGTAATGCGTTCAGCTTACCGGTACTAATCGGCCGTGAGGCTTGACCATAAAAAATTCTTAGAGAGGGGGGTGGACCTCCACCCCCCGATCATATACTGCCAAAAATCCTACAGACACGAAATGCGATTGTGAGAAACATATTGCGCGGGCTCAGGCCCAAGCGGAGAGTTTCTCTGTGGCAATGCCGAGAGGGTCACACCCGTTCCCATCCCGAACACGGAAGTTAAGCCTCTCTGGGCCGATGGTACTGCATTGGAAACGATGTGGGAGAGTAGGTCGCCGCAGGGAATTTAATAGAGAAAGCCCCGTCTGATTCCAGACGGGGCTTTTTCGCGTTCAGAGACTGATGCTGCGATAGCTTCGCCGCGTTTCTCTTTTTCCTTCGCTCGTCCTGCCCATTACGTTGCAAATCTCGACAAGCTGGATAAAATTGGTCGGTGTTAACATTTAGACGTGGAGGTTCATCTTGAGATTCTCCTTCCTTGTCGTTTGTTCTCTCCCCTTCCTGGTGTCTGGTTGTGCCACCAAAGGCTACGTCAACAAGCAGATCGCCCCTGTCTCCTGTAGAGTCGATGTCTTGGAATCGAAGAACGCCGCACTCGAACAGCGGGTGAACTCTTTTGAGAGCAGGCTGGCAACCCTGGAGAGTCAAGTCTCTCAGGCACAACTAGCCAACAAGGCTATGTTGGATGACGCTACTGCCAAGGCCGCCGACAGCGCGCAAAGAGCTGAGGCCGCTGCGACATCCGCCGCGCAGGCTGCGGAAAGAGCTGAAAAGATGTTCGAGCTGGGACAGAAAAAATAGCTCCCCAATGGTCATCGACTGCACTCGAGGCAACCGGGCTCTCGTCCACTGCGCTCTAGCAGCGACCTTTGTACTGCTAACTTCTCCCGCGTTTGCAGATCAGTCGGCTGCCCCGGGTCGATCCCTCTACCCCGGCGGGTATATTGGAGAACTGCGTCGGTACGTGGTACTGCAAAGGGAATCTCTCATCGAAATCGCCCGGAGATTCGATCTCGGCTACAACGAGATACGAGATGCCAACCCTGGGGTCGATCCAGTTCTCCCTAAACCCGGTACCGTTGTTACCATACCTTCGGCTTGGATTCCCCCTGCAGTTTCAGATCGACCTTCGATTGTGGTGAACTTGGCTGAGTTACGTCTTTTCTATTTCCCCCAGTCCAATTCCTCCGCCATCGAGTCCTATCCCATAGGCATAGGCGATGAAGGGGCCGAAACTCCGGTGGGCAACTTTGTCATCGTAGAAAAAATTCTCGACCCTAGCTGGCATGTCCCAGCATCGATACGTCGACAGCGACCCGAGCTTTCTGCTGTGGTCGCACCTGGAGTACGCAACCCCCTTGGGCGACATGCCCTGCGTCTGTCTCGCCAAGACATGCTCATACATGGAACGAACCGCCCCTGGGGGATTGGCAGACGATCGAGTCATGGTTGCTTGCGCCTGTATCCGAAGGACATTGCCTCGCTATTCGTCAAAGCTCACAAAGGCATGCAGGTACGGATTATTGATGAGCCTGTGAAGGTGGGTATCAAGGAGGGGAGGGTATTCATTGAGTTCCACTGTCACGGGAGAGAACCTGTGACAGTGGGAGAGGTATTACACATGTTGGCAGACCTGGGACTGCTGCAAGAAATCGATATGGGGAAGGTCATCCGTGCCTATTACGAGAATAAGGGGTACCCGGTAGAAATAACCTGGACCAATCGATAGCAAAGGGGGCTGGTAAGCCCCCGGACCAGGTTGCCATCGACTACTTCTTGGGTTTCAGCGGGCTTTGCTTGTAGAAGATGCCCAAAACGGACTGTTCGTCCGCTGTCAGCTTTACTCCCTTGAGTTCCATCCGGTGCTGGATTTTTTGCATGTCCTTGCCGGCGGCGATGGCGCTTTCGATGCGCTCAGCGCTATGGCACGTTACACATTTGTTGTCGATAACCAGGTGCGCTTCCTTAAACATGCCACCTGTAACACTGCCAAGATTGGTCCCGGATGTGGGCGCAGGTTTAGGCGCTTCCTGTGCAGCCTGGAGCACCCCGATGGAAAGTGCGGTCACTGCTAATGCGACAACTATGGCAGCTTTCATTGCTTCTCCTTTAAGTCATAATGTGATGTAACCTTACTGTTAAGATATATAGCAGAAAAACTGAACCTTGCTTCGAAAGCGTCTGTTTTCGCCATTCACGGTGGGAGAAGTCTTGGTCCAACTGCCTGTGGGGGAGTGGCTATGCTCTACAAGAGTATCCGTGCAGCTGAATTCGGGCCAGTGTTGGTAGTTGAATGCGGTGCCCCACAGTTCATCTGGCAGGTTAACGCTGTTGGTGTATCGCGATAAAGACGTGGTAAAATCTGTGTGTCCAACGGTCCTTTTACTGTGATTTGTCCTGGAGGGCGTAAGGGGATATGGCGATGTTAAAACTAAAGCGGATACTGTTGGTTGAGGACAACGCCAATGATGCGGAACTCACCTTGGAGGCCCTGGCTGAGCATAATCTGGCCAACGGGGTCGATGTTGTCAGAGACGGTGCAGAAGCCCTCGATTATCTTTACAGGCGTGGGTCATATGCCGGTGAGGCGCCGCTCAACCTGGCGGTCATTCTTTTGGACCTGAAACTGCCGAAAGTGGACGGTCTGGAGGTGCTCAGCATCCTTAAAGGGGATGATAAGCTCAAATGCATACCGGTAGTGGTTCTGACCTCGTCACGGGAGGAGAGGGATGTCGTGGACAGCTACCGTTTGGGAGTCAACGCATACGTGGTAAAGCCGGTGAACTTTTCGGAGTTCATCACAGCAGTGAAGGAGGTCGGCGCCTTCTGGGCCATCATCAACGAGCCGCCTCCGTTACCTCATAAGGGCCATAACCAATGAAACAGGAGCGTCTGCGAATACTGCACCTTGAAGATGATCCAATGGATGCGGAGCTGGTTCTGCTGACACTCACCTCAGAGGGGCTCGACTGCGAAGTCCAGGTGGTGTCGAGGCGGGACGAGTTCAGTGTCGCTCTTGAGCGCGGCGGGATGGACCTGATCCTGGCTGATTTTGCGCTTCCTGCTTTTGATGGCATGACGGCCTTGTCGATGGTGCGCCAGAAGCTGCCCGATCTGCCCTTCGTTTTCGTTTCGGGAAAACTGGGCGAAGAAGCGGCCATCGAGTCGTTGAAAAGTGGTGCAACGGACTACGTCCTGAAGAGCCGCCTGTCTCGACTGGTTCCCGCGGTGCAGCGCGCGCTTACCGAGGCGCAGGAGCGGGCGAAACAGCGGCAAACCGAGCGGGACCTGGAAGTGGCTCACGCAGAAATCGAGAAGCGGGCCGAAGATTACAGAAACCTGTTCAACAGCATACGAGACGTCATCGTCGTCGCCGACCACAACCGAACCATACTCCACGTGAACCAGCCTGCCTTACACGACATTTTCGGCTACGAGTCGCAGGAAGTGATCGGCAAGAGCAGCAGAATTCTCTATGCCAAGAATGAAGATTACGACAGCACTGGCAAAGAGGTGTTCGACGCCAAAACCAGGGTGAAGGGAAAACTCGTCGAACTGCACTTCCGCAGGAAAAGCGGCGAAGTCTTCATCGGCGAGCTTTATGCGATGAAGCGTCTGGACCGCTTCGGCAACGTCACCGGCAACATCTCGATCTTCAGGGACACCAGCGAACGAAAAAAGGCGGAGGCTGATTTACGGGAGAGCGAGCTGCGCCGCATGCAGCTGCAACTTGAACTGGTATATGCTGCGGAAATCCAGGCCAAGCTCCTGCCGCGGGTTTACCCGCAAATCGAAGGCTTCGAAATAGCAGCACGCTGCCTTCCCGCCAAACAGGTTGGCGGCGACTTCTATGACTGGCAGCAAGTGTCGCCCACGCTCTTCAACCTGACCCTCGGCGATGTCATGGGAAAGGGGATGGCCGCTGCCATGTTGATGGCAACGGTCAGGGCGGCGCTGCATGCGGTGACGCTTTACAACCGGCCGGCCCAGGCGGTGCATTTGGCCGAAAAGGCGCTCAACGAGGACCTCGAGAACTCGGAAAGCTTTGTCACCCTGTTCCACGCCCAGTTGGACTCCGCGGCGCGGACTCTTTCCTTCGTTGACTGCGGTCATGGCTATGTCTTTGTCAGGCGCGGTAACGGGGCAGTAGAAACCCTCAACCCGCGGGGGCTCCCTTTGGGGGTGCAAGGGGATGAGGTCTACCTGGAAGGGAACGTGCACTTCAGGAAGGGTGATGTGATGGTTCTGTACAGTGATGGTTTGGTCGATGCCAGGCCGGAACTGGAGCTCACTCACGAAAAACTGGCGTCCCACCTTGCAGGAAAGAAAAGCGCCCAGGAGATGGCTGACACCCTTGTGGCGCTGACCGGCAAACCCGATCCCCAGCCTGACGATATCACGGTTTTAGTGCTGCGGGCAGTCTGACTATGTCGCTCATCCGGTGCTTCTCCTGCCGCCCGGACCTGATTCCTGTGTGACTATTCACCGATGATTTTTACCAGAGCCCTCTTTCTGCGCATGCCGTCGAACTCACCGTAAAACACCTGCTCCCAAGGCCCCAGATCGAGCTTCCCACCCGTCACCGCGACGACCACTTCCCGGCCCATGATGGTTCTTTTCAGGTGCGCATCACCGTTGTCCTCGCCATGGTTGTGGCGGTACCGGTTGTGAGGTTTTTCGGGCGCCAGTCCTTCCAGCCATTCTTCGAAGTCCTGGTGCAGCCCCGACTCGTCATCGTTTATGAAGACGCTGGCGGTGATGTGCATGGCGTTGCACAATAACAGCCCCTCGCGTATGCCGCTTTCGTCCAGTGCTGCTTGAAGATCACGGGTGATGTTGACAAAGCCGCGCCTACTCTTGATCTGGAACCACAGTTCCTTCCGGTGATGCTTCATCCGCTCTCCTTGCTGGTGTCGCTGATTCTATGATTCTCGGTAATGTGTTGCGTGGTGATGAGGCGGCGAAGGCGGCGTCGAGCAGAGCCGGTGCGGCCGCCCACCTGTTTCTCGAGTGCATGATAACCAGCAGGACCCTTGTGTCCTCCCGCTCGGCCAGAGCGACGAGACATTGTCCGGCGTTGGGTGTGGTCCCGGTTTTTACTCCGATCGCCCCGGGATACTTTCCAATCAACCTGTTCTTGTTCCTCAGATAATAACTGCGCCTGCCGTCGAGTGTAGTTATGCGCATGTTGGGGCGGCCCACTATCTTCGCGAAGTGAGGTTGTTGCATCGCCCTCTCGGCAAGGCGCGCCAAGTCCTGAGCGCTGGAATAGAGCCCCTTGCTGTCATGGCCGCAGGCATTGGCGAAATGGGTGTTCTCAAGACCCAGGGCCCGGGCTCGCGCGTTCATCTGTATCACGAAATCGCGTTGATTGCCACAGGCGTGCTCGGCGAGGGCCCGGCAGGCGTCGTTGGCGGACGCGATCAACGTCGCCGCCAGCAGGTCGCGCACCCGGAACTTCTCTCCGCGTCGCAGCCCGATTCTGCTGCCGGTTTCCCGCGCCGCGCTGCGGCTGACCACGACCACATCGTCAAGGTCGCACCTTTCCAGGACCACCAAGGCAGTCATCATCTTGGTGAGGCTGGCCGGTGCCCGGCGGATGGCGGCGTTTTGTTGGCGGAACAACCGGCCGTTTATCTTCACGAGGTAGGTCGTGGCTGGGTGGTAGGAGCGGGCCTCGGCTGGTTCAGTGATGGCCAAGCCGGAGATGACTGCCGCGATAGAGAGGGATTTTTTTAAAAATGAGAAAATTTTCATTCTGCACGTTATAGCATCGTTTCCCGCTCCCGCAATGTGCGCAGGGGCTTGTGTGCGGGACGGCCTGTGGCTCCCAATCTTGGATTTACAAACGGGCGCCGCTTAAGGTATCTTGCTGACTTCGATTACCGCAGCGTGAGGATGACATTGGCTACCAAGATACGAATACTTCCCGAGAACCTGACCAACAAGATCGCCGCCGGCGAGGTGGTGGAGCGACCGGCCTCCGTTGCCAAGGAACTGGTGGAGAACGCACTCGATGCGGGCTCGAAAGAGGTCGTGGTCGAGATCGAGTCCGGCGGCAGGCGGCTCATCAAGGTCACCGATTCCGGCAGCGGGATGTCACGCGAGGACGCGCTCCTGGCTCTCGAGCGTCACGCCACCAGCAAGATCGCCAGCGACGAGGACCTCTTCGCCCTCTCCACCTTGGGCTTTCGCGGCGAGGCGTTGCCCTCGGTGGCTTCCGTTTCCCGCCTCACCATCTCCACCCGCACCAGCGACAGCCTGGAGGGGACGGAGATCTATGTCGAGGGGGGGCGCATAAAGGAGGTCAAGGAATGCGGTATGGCTCCCGGGACGGTGATCGCCGTGCGCAACCTCTTCTTCAACACGCCGGCGCGGCTTAAGTTCATGAAAAGCGCGGAGACCGAGGGGGGGCATGTGGGAGAACTGCTGACCCGGCTTGCCATTTCCCGCCCCGATGTCCGTTTCACCTACAAAAATGATGGGAAGACGGTGTTCCGCGCCCTCGATGCGGACCTGAAGGAGCGGGTGGCGACCCTGTTGGGGCGGTCGATCGCTTCCTTCCTCTATCCGGTGTCGTACGAGGTGCCGGGAGGCGTACTGGTGACCGGCCTGGTGGCGGCGCCTGAATGCAGCCGCAGCGCCGCGAGCCACCTGTACACCTACATAAATGGCCGCTTCATCAAGGACAAGGTGGTGCAGCACGCCATCCTACAGGCCTACCGGAACTTCCTGGAGCGTGGCCGTTATCCCGTGGTCGCGGTGTTCATCGACATCGCCCCGGGCGAAGTAGATGTGAACGTGCATCCAACCAAGCACGAGGTGAGGTTCCGCGAACAAGGGAAGGTGCACGACGCCATCCAGTACGCGGTGGAAAGCGTGTTGAAGCAGACCCCCTGGCTGAAGCGGCCAACGGTGCCAGCTCCAACTGCTTCGACTGCATCGGTGGTGCATGCCGGCGGCGTAACTGGAGTTGCTACCGGCACCGTCACCCCGCCTGAGCGTCCCGTTCCCTCTCCGGCTGGTGCACCCATGGAGGGCACGCCTCAGGTGATGTCACTTTCTGCCGCGGCGGCTAAAGCCGTGCAGGAACCGGTGCTTGCCGCAGAGCCGGCTCTCCCGTCGGTGAGCGAGGCGAAAGTGGCCGAGATCCGCGAACTGCTGGTGGGATATCAGCCTAAGCCCCAGCCGGCGCTGCGCCCCCATTACCACTTCGAGGCGCCGACGCGGGAGGCCGAGGAGCCTGCATCCCCGCCTCGTAGCCAGGAGCCTGCCGCCCACCTTTGCACCGAAGAGCCCGTGCCCGTTTGTCACAAGGAGAGCGCGACGCCTGGTTATTTCTCGTCGCTGGCGGTGATCGGCCAGTTCAACGCCTCTTACATCCTGTGCCAGCGGGGCACGGACCTGGTGCTGATCGATCAGCACGCGGCGCACGAGCGGGTGGCTTTCGAAAAGCTGAAAGCGGAGTTCGCCGGTAAAGAGGTGGATAGCCAGGGGCTGCTTTTCCCGGAAACGCTGGAACTCTCCTTCCGGGAGTCGGCGGTGCTCAGGGAGAACCTCGAGGAGCTGCGCCGCCTGGGCTTCTCCTTCGAGGAGTTCGGAGGCAACACTTGGCTTCTGAACGGTGTACCGCAGCTTCTGTCCGGCACTGATTACCTGCGCACCATCCGCGACATCCTCGAGGAACTCTCCAGCTTGAGCCGCAGCCGGACCTTCACCGATATCCAGGAGGATCTTCTCGCGCGCATTGCCTGCCACAGCGTTGTCCGCGGGCGACGGACGCTGACGGCCCCGGAGATTTCGGCTCTGTTCAAACAGATGGACGTAACGGATTTCTCCAGCAACTGCCCGCACGGCAGGCCGGTGATGCAGACCCTCACCCTGGCCGAGGTGGAGAAGATGTTCAAGCGGGTGTAGAACCAGGTACGGCAGCCGATCACACTGCCACAGTTAGACGGGAACTCATGACGCAAGAGAAGACAAAGCTGCTGGTGGTTGGCGGACCGACCGGGTCCGGAAAGAGTGATCTTGCCTTGAGGTTGGCAGAGCGGATCGACGGGGAGATCGTCAACGCGGACTCGATGCAGATCTATCGCGGTCTCGACATCGGAACTGCCAAGCCCTCACCGGAAGAACTGGCCCGCGTGCCGCACCACCTGATCGATATCGTGTCGCCGGAGCAGGATTTTACCGCCTCGGATTTCAGGCGGGAGGCCGCAGCTGCCATCGAGGACATCGACCGGCGCGGGAAAAAGGCGATCGTCGTCGGCGGTACCGGGCTGTACCTGCGCGCCCTTTTGGAGGGGCTGCTCGACTCCCCGACAGGGGACCCGGAACTGCGCCGCCAGTTCGACGATGTCCCCGGAGAGGAATTGCTGCGGCGTCTGGCGGACGTCGACCCCGAGACCGCGGCGAGACTGCACCCAAACGATCGCGTGCGCCTGGTACGCGCCCTCGAGGTCTACACCCAGACCGGCCGCCCCATCTCCGCCTTCCGGGCCGAGCACGGATTTTCAGGCGATCACTACCGTGCCTTGAAGCTGGCGATCAGTGTGGAGCGGGCTGAACTTTACCGGCGCATCGATGCACGGGTGGAACGGATGCTGGCAGAAGGGCTGGAGGAAGAGGTGCTGGGACTCCTGGACCAGGGTTACAGCCGCGAATTGAAGTCAATGCGTTCCATCGGGTACAAGGAAATGACGGCCTATCTGGCTGGCGAAATGACGCTGGATGAGGCAGTTACGCTGATCAAGCGCGACAGCCGCCGTTATGCCAAGCGACAGATGACATGGTTTGGCAGGGAAAATGATATTTATTGGCTTGAATATCCCGCAGCATTTGCTAGTATCCTTGGTCATGTGATTGAATTTTTTGGGTAAAGGAGCGGAATCATGCCTAAAACGCCTTTTAACATCCAGGACCAGTACCTCAACCAGTCTCGCAAGGAACGTGTGAAGGTCTTGGTGCAGCTCATGTCCGGTGAAAAACTGGAAGGGCATATCAAATCGTTCGATAACTTCTCGGTACTGATGGAAGTTCACGGCGATATCCTCATCTATAAGCACGCGATCTGCAGCATCACTTCCGTGGATGGCGTTTTCCGACTGCACCAGTAGCTTCACCGCTTGTGCAGTCGCAGTCGTCCGGACCAGCTGACGCTATCCGGTGAAACCGCATCGTCACGACAGTAACTCCTCCCAGCCGGCTCAAAGGGCCGGCTCGTTTTTTTATCTGTTGCCAAATTCCTCCTTCTCCACCTATCATTAAAGTCTGCGCGCCGCCGCTCTCACGCCGGCTGCCTCTCGGGGCATCCTGCGACTGCTGATCCCGCAGCCGGAAAATTTCCACCTACCGCTGCTGGGCGCGCGCACCAGGAGGGATTTCATGTCAGGTCTGACTATCGATAAGGTGATGCCCGGAAGCATCGCCGACGAACTGGAACTCGAGCCGGGGGACCGGCTGCTGTCGGTGAACGGGCACCCTTTGCGCGACGTCATCGATTACAACTATTTTGCATCCGACGATGAACTGGAGCTGGAAGTCGAAAAGGCCGACGGGGAGCTCTGGGGCCTCGAGGTGGAGCGCGAAGAGGGGGAGCCGCTGGGTATCTCCTTCCAGGCGCCGGCGCCGGCTCGCTGCGGCAACAACTGCGTGTTCTGCTTCGTGCACCAGCTGCCCCGAGGACTGCGCGGTCCCCTTTACGTCAAGGACGAGGATTACCGCCTCTCCTTTCTCTACGGCAACTACGTAACCATGGCCAATATCGGCCGCGCCGAGCTGGACCGCATCAAGGAGCAGCGGCTCTCCCCGCTCTACATCTCCGTGCACGCGACCGACGCGGGGCTGCGCGAAAAGCTTTTGGGCAAAAACGGCATCCTCCCGATTCTGGACGTGATGCGGGAACTGGCCGAGGCGCGCATCACCATGCACACCCAGGTCGTGCTCTGCCCGGGCTGGAACGACGGGGACGCCTTCGCCAGGACGGTGCAGGACTTGGCAGCCCTGTACCCGTGGGTGGCCTCCCTGGCGGTGGTTCCGGTGGGGTTGACCGAGCACAGGCAGAATCTCCCGGCACTTGCCCCGGTGACCAAGGAGTTCGCCGTGGCATTCGTCGAGAAGTGGTACCCGGAGTCCCGGCTGCTGGAAGAGCGCCTGGGCGCACCCTTCCTGTTTCTGGCGGACGAGTTCTACATCAAGGGGGATCTGCCGTTTCCCGAACTTGACGATTACGGCGACCTGCCCCAGTTGGAGAACGGTGTCGGGATGATTCCGCTGTTTCTCTCCGAGGCGGAACAAGTGCTCGAGGAGGCCGAGGCATTGAAGCCGGGCAAACTGACCGTCGTTACCGGCGAATCTCCCTACCGTTACCTCGCTGAGTTCCTAGAACGGCTCTCCGGGGCGACCGGGGTCGCCATGCAACCGGTGGCGGTGCGCAACAGGTTGTTCGGTCCCACTGTCACCGTTACCGGCCTGGTCTGCGGAGCCGACGTCGTTGCCGCCCTGCAGGGGATTGAGCTGGGAGAACTGGTGCTCGTGCCTGACGTGATGTTGAAAGAGGGGGAGGGGGTGTTCCTGGACAACCTGACCCTGGATGACGTGGGACAACAGCTTGGGGCGGAGGTGCAGGTAGTGGAGTCGACTCCCTACGGGATCTATGACGCACTGGTGCAGCGGCTGGGATAAAGCCGGAAGGCAAAAAGAAAAGCAAATGAGCCGGAGAGGATGCGTCCTCTCCGGCTCTTTCTGTTTAAAAGTGTTTTCTGATGCTGTGGCTAGGTTGGCTAAAGCCCCCGTGTGCAGAAAGGGAGGGCAGCTCTTCGTGGCCAGTTTCAGCGGCTCATGGCATCGATGACGTCGAAGTCGAAGACGCTCTCGGCCGTGGATTTGATCAGGTCGATCTTTTCCTTGTCATCAGCCGTGATCTTCGAGACATGCTCGGTGAGGGTGATGAAGGTCTCGGCGGTGTTCTGCGAGGTGCGCAGGTAGGGGATGTTGCTGTCGTCCAGTATCCTCTGCGTGATCGCGGAGACCGGCGCCGACCCGGGTATCACCACGCCGGCCAGCTTGCGCCGGTAGGCCGGGATGTTGTACAGGGCCGATGCGGTAACGATGAGCTCGTCCCTGGAACTCGTAGTGATCAACAGTGTGGAGTCCTGCAGGGTGTCGATGACCCGCTGGGAAGATGCGGCCCCGAGCTGGATGTGATTGATGATCCGGTCCTTGCCTTCCTGGTCTCCCTGCAGCGGCAGCTTCAAGAGCTTGGAGAGGTCGAGCAGGGTGGGGTTGGCCAGGGTAGGGGAGTAATCGAAGGCGCCCGCCACCTTCTGCTGGCGGCTTTCGAAGAACGTCTTGAGATAGCCCAGGGTCTCTTCACGCTTCTCGGCGAGGAGCTTGTTGACCAGGATCAGCTTCACCTCGGCACCCTGTTGCTGGAACAGGGAAAGGTTCAACTGGACCGAGTCGATGACGCAGCCGATGCCCCCTGCGGCGACCATGAGAACCGGTGCATCCAGGGTACGCGCGATCTGGGCGTTGTTGATGCCGACCACCGAGCCGACCCCGCCATGACCGGACCCCTCGATGATGAGGAAATCGTTCTTGGCTTCCAGTTCGCTGCATGCCTGTTTGATGGCCTCCAGCGGGGCCTCCGGTGCAATCTCGCCGGAGAGGTACCTCTTGGTGTACCCCTTCCCGACCACAACCGGGGACATCAGTTTGCGGTCCGCCTCCATGCCGTAGATGGACGCGATGAGGGCCGCGTCCATGTCCATCTCGACGCCATCGAGCTTGAAGACCTTGGGGCCGATCGGTTTTATGAAGCCCACACGGGCGTATCTCTGCTTGGCAAGGTGCAGCAGCGACAGGCTGATGGTGGTCTTGCCGCAGTGCTGGCCGGTGGCAGCTATGAATATCTTTTTACACATGTTGCTTAGCCTCGTCGCCTTCTCTTTCAGACAAGTTGCCTAATCACTCGGATTATACTGATTTGGAAAAATTGCGGCAACATGGTATACGGTACCGCTGCCGGGTCCTCCCAAGGTGTCTCGCAGCCTCCACTTGATCCCCTCGTTTCACTCCCTTTGTAAGTTGCCGCAGTCCCGTTATCTTCTTGACGCTTCCACGATATTCTGCAATAATCCGCCGGTCCAAACGCCTGTTTGTTTACATCAAATCTTTCTAAGCTTCACCATCACCGACCATAGCGTAGAAAAGGAGCGTAAACGTGAAAAAGATTTGGGTTATCCTGTCGTCTCTGCTCGTCCTTGCCTGTGCCGTCTCTGCCTTCGCCGGCGACGGTTCCTTCAAAAGGGTCAAAAGCCAGGGTGCTCTCACCATCGGCCTCGATGACGCCTTTCCCCCGATGGGTTACCGCAACGACAAGGGGCAGCTGGTAGGCTTCGACATCGATGCCGCCGAAGAAGTGGGCAAGCGTCTGGGCATCAAGATCAACTGGCAGCCGACCGCATGGGACGGCGTCATCCACGCTCTGAACTCCAAGAAGTTCGACTGCATCTGGAACGGCATGACCATCACCGAAGAGCGCAAGAAGGAAGTCGCCTTCACCAAGCCGTACAAGATGGACGGTCAGGTCGCGGTGGTCCGTTTCGCCGATAAGAAGCTCAAAAAGCTTACCGACCTGAAAGGGGCCAAGGTAGGCGTGCAGAAAGGTTCCTCCGCCGTCGAGGCAGTCAAGAAACTCCCGGCAGCCCCCGCCGAGGTGCGTGAGTACGAGGACAACCCGAAGGCGCTGCTGGACCTCGAGTCCAACCGTCTCGACACCGTCATCATCGACGACGCCACCGGCCGCGATTTCATCGCCAAGCGCCCCGGCAAGTTCCGCATCCTCCCGGGCAACATCACCAAGGAGCCGTTCGGAGTCGCCTTCCGCAAAGAAGACGTGGAGCTGCGCGAGGCCGTCCAGAAGACCCTCGACAAGATGGTCAAAGACGGCACCATGGCCAAGATCTCCAAGAAGTGGTTCGGCGAGGACATCACCAACCCCAAGAAATGGAAATAGTTAACGCTTTCCCCTCCCCGTTTGCGGGGAGGGGGACTGCCACAGTCAATCAGGTGTGCCGATGAAATTTTTTACCGGCAGGGTCGCCAAACGGTCGATCCTGCTTTTTTCTTGCGTGCTGTTACTCCTGGCTTCGGCCTGCTTCGCCAAGGATTACGATCAGCTCTTCACCGATGCCAACGACGCCATGGCGCAGGGGGATCTCCCCGCCGCCATCGCCCTGCTGAAGAAGGTGGAGTTCGAGAAGGGTGACGAAAGCGGCGCCTTCGTCAGGAGCAGGATGCAGATCGCGAGGCTGCAATTCGCCCTGAAGGACATGGAGCAGGCAAGCTCCGCCGCCAAGGAAGTGCTGGCCGTCTACCCCGACAACAGCGAGGCCTTGAACTTCCTCGCCTCGGTCAAGCAGGAGCAAACGCCGCGCTACCAGGTCTTCATCCAGGACTGCCTCCGCTTCCTGCCGCAGCTGTTGAAGGGCGCGGTGATGACCATCACGCTGGTGGTGTGCATCATCCTCATTTCGCCCATCGGCGGACTCCTCATCGCGCTCGGGCGCATCAGCACCTTCAAGCCGGTGTCGGGCCTGTGCTGGTTCTTCATCTGGCTCTTCCGCGGCACGCCGCTGCTATTGCAGCTCTTCTTCATCTACTACGGCCTCCCGTCCCTGGGGGTCACCTTCAAGCCCTTCACCGCCGCCATCCTCGGCCTCGGGCTCAACTACTCCGCTTACCTCGGCGAAATCATCCGCGGCGGCATCCAGAGTATCGAGCACGGTCAGATGGAGGCGGCCAAGGCCATCGGCATGAGCTATTGGCAGGCGATGCGCCGGGTGATCATCCCGCAGACCTACAAGCGGCTCATGCCCCCCATCGGCAACGAGTTTATCGCCCTCATCAAGGACACCGCGCTCGTTTCCACCATCGCCATGGTCGAGCTGATGCGCTCCGCGGACCAGATGTTCAACGCCTACTTCAACGTGACGGCGCTGATCCTGGCGGCGCTCATCTACCTGCTGTTCACCACCATCTTTACCTTCGTCTTCGAAAAGATCGAGGTTCGGGCCGGCATCTATGAAAACCGCTAACCAACCGTTGTTAAGCCTCAAGGGGATCACCAAGCACTTTGGCTCGCTCACCGCCGTGAACGGAGTGGACCTCGATGTCTGCCCCGGCGAGATCGTGGTCATCATCGGGCCGTCGGGGTCCGGGAAGTCGACGCTGTTGCGCTCCATCAACTTCCTCGAGGAGATCGAGGAGGGGACCATCGTCTTCGAGGGGAACGAGATCGGCTACGTGGCCAACAAGCACGGGCGCCGGCACCTGGACGCGCCGCACAAGATCTGCGCGCTGCGCTCCGAGATCGGCATGGTGTTCCAGCACTTCAACCTGTTCCCTCATATGACTGTGCTCGGCAACGTGATGGAAGGGCCGCTCACCGTGCAGAAGAAGGGCTCTGAGGAGGCGCGCGACATCGCGTTGGACATGCTGGCCAAGGTCGGACTCTCCGACAAGCGCGACGTCTACCCCGCCACCCTCTCCGGCGGCCAGAAGCAGCGCGTCGCCATCGCGCGGGCGCTTGCCATGCGCCCCAAGCTGATGCTCTTCGACGAGCCCACCTCGGCTCTGGATCCTGAACTCATCGGCGAAGTCTTCGACACCATCCGCGATCTCGGCAAGGAAGGGATGACCATGATCATCGTCACCCACCAGATGGGCTTTGCCAAGGAAATGGCGGACCGGGTCATCTTCATGGAGAAGGGCTCCTTCGTGGCCCAGGGGACCCCGGAGGACTTCTTCGCCAACCAGATGGAGCACGACCGCATAAAGTCCTTCCTGAACCGCATCCTGTAACAAGAGCGGCGGCAGCACCCCTGCCGCCGCTCTTGTACCTCCCGCCACTCACGCCCAAAGCTCCACTCGCCATCGCCGCGCCGTCGACAACCCTCTTGCCCGTGCTACAATGTAGCCTTGTTGTTTCGGTGTTTATTAATCCAGCGTGGCCGTTATTCACATGGGAAAAGGGGGAGTGCCATGATCAGAGCTGAAGAGGTCATCGGAACCATTCGGGCAGGTCTCGAGCGGGAGGCGCGGGTAAACCTCCATGACCATCCCATCGAGTTGAGCTTCGCCGACGGCGTCATCACCATTGCGGGCGAAGTGGGGGGGATCGCTGCCAAGAAGCTTGCCCTTAACATCGCCGCCAGGCCGCAGCCGGTCACCGGGATCGTGGACCGGCTGCGCGTCGAGCCGTCGGAGCAGATGGCGGACGGCGCCATCCGCGACCATGTCTGCAACGCACTCGTCAGCGAGCCGGCCTTCATGCAGTACGCCGTCCAGGCGATTGTGAAGCAGGACCTGGAAGAGGTGCGCGGCACGGCGCAACGGGGACTGGAGCGGGTCCTCGAGGTCGAGGTCGACGATGGCGTGGTGATCCTCAACGGCAGGGTCGAGAGTATCTCGCACAAGCGGCTGGCCGGCGTTCTGGCATGGTGGGTGCCGGGAAGCAGGGACGTGGTCAACGGCATCGAGGTGTGGTCCGACCCCGATGAGAACGAGGATGAACTGGTGGACCTGATCAGGATCGTCCTGGAGAAGGACCCGCTGGTGAACGCGGCGCAGATCACGGTTCGCAGCAACGCGGGCGTGGTGACCCTGGAGGGGGCTGTGCCCACCCCCAACAACAAGCGCGCCGCCGAATCCGATGTCTGGTACGTGCTGGGGGTGAACGAGGTGGTGAACAACCTGGTGGTGACCGGGTGAAAGGAGAGGCGGGCGAGGAGAGGCGGGCGACCTACACGTCCAGCACCACCGTCGCCCGCCATCCTTGCGGCACCTGCTCCACCTTGTAGCGCAGGAAGGTAACCGCCTTCACATCGGTCCTCATTTCGTGGCGTGTCGGGGCGATCTCCTCTCCCGACAGCGTCGCCCGCACGGTGAGCCCGCCGTCGCTGGGCGAGATCTCGATATCGGCCGGGAGCAGGATCAGCCTGCGGGCATCCTTGTAGAAAATCAGCTCGTTTAGAAAATCGAACAGAAGCATCTCTTCGTTTTCCTGCTCCAGCTTCAGCTCCAGTGTCTGCGCCGGGCGCACCTGGTCCAGGTTCTCCACCATCACCTCCATGGTGGCCCGTGCCGCGTCGCGGAACAACTCTTCCAATGTCGGCGCCCAGGCGTCGAAGGCGACGTCGGCATGGGCGATGTCGCTGCGGTACTCAAACGGCATGACGTCCCCTCCTTACCCCTTTATATTCCCGATCGGCACCAGGCGCGCCACCCGCTTGCTCAGCCCGGCCAGTTCGGTCGCCTCCACCACCTCGTCGATGTTCTTGTAGGCCGCACCCGCCTCCTCCGCGAGGCCGCCGAAGGAGTCGGTGCGCACGTAGATGCCGCGCTGTTCCATCTCGCGCTGCAGCTTGTCGCCGCGAAAGTTCTTCTTGGCCTCGTGGCGGCTCATGGTCCTGCCGCTGCCGTGCGCCGTGGTAAACCAGGCGTCCCCCCCGGTAGACATGCCTGCCAGCAGGTATGAGCCGGTCTCCATGCTACCCCCGATGATCACCGGCTGTCCCGTCTTCCGGTAGCACTCCGGCAGTCCGGGGAGCCCCGGGCCGAAGGCGCGGGTGGAACCCTTGCGGTGGACCAGCAGTTCCTTCCGGCTGCCGTTGATAAGGTGCCTTTCCAGCTTGGCGGTGTTGTGGGCGACGTCGTAGACCATACGCAGGCCCAGTTCATCCGGCGCGGCATGGAAGACGTCCGAGAATACCTCGCGGATCCGGTGCAGGATCACCTGCCGGTTGGCGAAGGCCATGTTGACGGCGCACTTCATGGCGCTGAAGTAGGCCTGCCCCTCGGGGGAGTGGAAGGGAGCGCAGGCAAGTTCCCTGTCGACGATCTTGATGCCGTACTTGCGCTCCATGACTGAGAGGAAAAGCTTCAGATAGTCCGTGGCCACCTGATGTCCGAACCCCCTGCTGCCGCAGTGGAACATGATCACCACCTGGTTGGGGACGGTGGTCAGGCCGAAGGCATCGGCGAGCTCGCGGTCCATTATGTTCTGTGGCTGCACCACCTGGATCTCGCAGTAGTGGTTGCCGCTCCCCAGTGTTCCCAACTGGTTGTAGCCGCGCTCCACCGCTTTCTCGCTGATGTGGGTGGCATCCGCCCCAGGGAAGCAGCCTCCTTCCTCGGTCATGTCCAGGTCTTCCTGCGTGGCGAAGCCGTTTTTCAGGCACCAGCGCGACCCTTGCTGCACCACGGTGCGGAAATCGTCCTGCTTGAGCTTGACGAAGCCGTGGCAGCCGACCCCGGTGGGGATGCGGGCGAAGAGACGATCGACCAGTTGGTGCAGCTTGGGCTGGACCTGCTCGGCGGTCAGGTTGGTGAGCACGAGCCGCATGCCGCAGTTGATGTCGAAACCTATGCCGCCCGGAGAGATCACGCCGGAGCGGGGATCCATGGCGGCGACCCCGCCTATGGGGAAGCCGTAGCCCCAGTGCCCGTCGGGCATGCAGTAGGCGTAGCGCTGGATGCCGGGGAGCGTGGCGACGTTGCTTACCTGCTCGAACACGCCGGCGTCCATTTCGTTGATCAGCTTCTCGCTGGCGACGATCCTGGCGGGAACCAGCATCCCTTCCTTGTAGCTCATCGGCAGTTCCCATAATGTGTCGCTGATCCGCTTCAGTGCAGCTGGTACGTTCATAGGGCCTCCGTTCCCTTTAGATGGCAAAGCACCCGGAGATGTTACCACAACTGGAATTGCTTAGGTGGGACGGCAGGCTGGTTTTTGGGAAGAGGTGAGGGGAGCGGGGTACATGTGGGACGTGGTCGGGGCGCTGGTGGCCGCAGGGCTCGGGAGACAGGATGCAGGGATGCAGGGAGCGCTGGGAGCGCTGGGAGCGCTGGCGGTGGTGATAACTACAAGCTAAGGCGAGGCATGTCGGCGCTGCAAAGCGGTGGCAGCGGTGGTTTCCTCTTTCTTCACCCAGTGCTCGGAGCGGTCAAAACCGATGATGCAGCCGGTCGACAGCAGGTGGTCCAGGAAATAATCGTTGATCACGTCATAGGTAAAGTCGTCGTAGCAGACCAGCACGCCCATTGTTGCGTCCTCCTGTGGTGCATCTAGTTCCAATGCAATACCTATCGGAGCTTTGCCGCACGACTTAAAGAAAGTTTTATCTGCCGTGCGAAGTGATGTCCCCGTGTCGGCCACGTTCACCGTGTTTTGCGTTCCAAATTCTGTCATAAACATCGTCTGTCGGCGGCTCAAGTAGTTGACAAGGGTACGGGGTCCCCTGTATGCTCCATGGGTGCTAAAGCGCAACAATTACGCTGAAGAGGTACTTAAATGGATAACGATCACAGGGAAGAGATGGAAACCGAAGAGGAGAGCTTTGCCGATCTGTTCGAGCGGAGCCAGAAGGATGCGGGCCGGCTGGAGCCGGGCGCCAAGGTCGAGGCGACCGTGCTGCAGATCGCCAAGGACTGGGTCTTTCTGGACACCGGTCGCAAAGGCGAAGGGGTCCTCGATATCAAGGAACTCCTTGACGCCGAGGGCAACCTGACCGTCAAGGTCGGTGACAAGGTCACCGCCTGGTTCGTCTCTTCGCGCAACAACGAGATGCGTTTCACCACCAAGCTCGGCGCCGGCAGCAGCCACTCCGCCGGGAACGCGCAGCTCGAAGAGGCTTACGCCGCCGGCATTCCGGTCCAGGGCGTGGTCGAAAAGGAAGTAAAGGGAGGTTTCGAGGTCAAGGTCGCCGGTTCCCGCGCCTTCTGCCCGTTCTCCCAGATCGCCCTGAGAAGGGTGGAGGACACCGCGGCCCTGGTGGGCAAGCAGATGTCCTTCAAGATCACCGAGTACTCCGAGAAAGGGCGCAACATCGTCCTGTCCCACCGCGCGCTGCTCGAGGAAGAGCTGCAGCAGCAGAAAGACGCGCTTAAAGAGACGCTGAAGGTCGGCGACCGCGTGAAGGGTACCGTCACCTCGCTGCGCGATTTCGGCGCTTTCGTTTCCATCGGCGCCGTCGAAGGGCTCCTGCCGGTTTCCGAGGTGGCCTGGGCGCGCGTGAACCACGTGAGCGAGGTACTCTCGGTCGGCCAGGAAGTAGAGGTCGTGGTGAAAGGAATCGACTGGGAGAAGAACCGCATCTCCTTCTCGCTTAAAGATACCCTGGCCGATCCCTGGGAAGAGGCGGCGAGCGCCTTCCCGGAAGGGTCCTACCAGAACGGCAAGGTGGCAAGGCTTACCCCCTTTGGCGCCTTCGTTACCCTGGCAAGCGGCGTGGACGGCCTGATCCACATCTCCAAGCTCGGGGCCGGCAAGCGCATCCAGCACCCGAAAGAGGTTCTGACCGAAGGTCAGGAGGTCGAGGTGAAGGTCGAGGCGGTGGACCGCGAGGCGAAAAAGATCTCGCTGGCCCTGGCTTCGGTGAGCCGCGCCGCAGAAGAACAGGCCCAGAGCATGGACGCCTACAAGAAGACCGTGGCCGAAGCCCCCAAGGGGATGGGCACCCTGGGCGATCTGCTCAAGGCTAAGCTGAAGGGGTAACCGTTGGAGGATCTTTTCCCCGACCCTGCCCAACTGCTGAAGCTGGCCCGCACCCGGATGCCTTACGGCAAGTACGCCGGCTCGCTGCTGGTGGACCTCCCGGAGCCTTACCTGGTCTGGATGCGACAGAAGGGGTTCCCCGAAGGGGAACTGGGGGCCATGCTCGAATGCATGTACGAGGTGAAGGCCAACGGCCTGGAGTACCTGTTCGATCCGCTGCTGCACCGCTGATCGGCAACCTGTTCAAAACGAAAAAAGCCCCTCTTGCCGCAAGGCAAGGGGGGCTTTTTCATTGGCGCCGCGACGGAGTCAGCGACTCCACTCCACGCGAACCATGCGCTGGTCGTGGCTCCACTTGTAGTGCAACTCGCCGCGCTGCGACTTGTAAAGCTCGCGTCCGATCTTCTGGGCCAGCTTGTCCTCCGTCGTGGTAACGACGATGCCGCCATCCTCCTCCTTGATCTCCATGATGCGTCCCAGCGGATTCTTTTCCCTGTGCCTGGTCTCCTGCTGCCTCACCGTGTTCAGGATCTCCTCCCGGTGTTGGGAGAGGTACGGCCCCGACAGAGTCACGACACCGGCCGGGTCTTGGCCTACGATGCGTTGGCAGGCCGGGCAGAGGACATCGCCGCTGGGCGAGGCGGACGCACCGCTTTCAATCTGCCAGCGCTTGTTGCGGTAGACGATACCGCACCCCTTGCAGACGGTTCCTTCCGAGAGTCCTTTCTTGGGCAGGTAAGGCTCAAGGCTTCGGGCCGCCATCTGCCCCTTCTCTTCCATGGTTATTCTGGCTCCGCGTGGCATGGCTACCTCCGTTGTTTGAATTGTCAGGATTAGCACCGGCTAAGTATAGCACTCCGGTAAGGGGAGGCTACAGGGTGACCTTCACGAGTTGGCCTGAAAGGGGGATGGGGGAGGAGGCGGGTGTAAGTGCGGACGGATAGAAATATGAAAAGGCCCGCTGCTGATGCAGTGGGCCTTTTCTTGAAAATGTAACTGGCGCTTAAATCTTGAGATCCTTTACCCCTATCCGCCGGTGGAAGTTTTTCCCAACGGGCGTAGAGACATGCTCCGGCGGGACCATGTCACCCGTATCTCGCGGTTTCTTCCCCTTTTTGAAGCGGTTGTTACGCGCATGACGGATGAGATTATTATAGGCCAATCGGCTTGATCTCCTTAAGCGCCAGCTACTAGCTCCAAAGTGCCGTAAAGGTTTATGTGAGACCACGCTCTTTTGTAAAGCATCTCCCCGGGAAACGCTTCAGGCAATTCCTTTAGAAGCATCGGGATTGCACACCACGTCTGAAACCTGGGAAATTTTTAGTGTGGAATAATCAGGGTACCTCACGCCACCTTTACCTGTACCCCAGAGCTGTTTTCAAAGAACATCTCTTTGCTACGATTTTAGTGTACGCCCACGGTACATAAGAGTCAACAGCTTGGATGGGCGGCGTTTTATGCTTATGTTGGTTCGGTCTAATGCTGCTTCGTTCGCCGCTGTTACTGTGCCGGGCGGGATGGGATAGGGTGAAAGGGGCATACGGCGGCCCGCCAGTCCTTGTGAGCGCGAACCCCTGTGCTACCATTGAGCTTTCTGGAGGAGCCATGACCAGCGATGCGAAAAGGGAAGTCGAAGCGAGGAAGGAGCGGATGCTGAGCCTGCACCTCGTGGGGCGCGGCATCCGGGACGCGGCGGTTTTGAGGGCGATGCGCGAGGTGCCCAGGGAGGCGTTTCTTCCCCCCGGGCTGGAGCTTTTCGCCTACGAGGACGGGCCGCTGCCGATCCAGAACGGGCAGACCATCTCCCAGCCCTACATCGTCGCGTACATGATCGAGGCGTTGGAACTGCAGGGGACGGAGAAGGTCCTGGAGATCGGGACCGGTTCCGGCTACGCGGCAGCCGTCCTGAGCCTGTGCGCGGCGGAGGTCTTCACCGTGGAACGGCTCCCGTCCCTGGCGCATCCGGCCGCGGAGCGTCTGCGCGAGCTCGGCTACGGCAACGTTACGGTGCACGTGGGAGACGGCACCCTTGGCTGGCAGGAACATGCCCCCTACGATGCCATCGTGGTGACCGCCGGAGCGCCCGGGGTCCCCGAGGAGCTCGAGTTGCAACTGGCACCGGGAGGGCGGCTGGTGATTCCCGTCGGGCCGACGCCGCACCTGCAGGACCTGGTGCGGGTGCGGCGCGAGCAAAACGGGGACCTGCACCACGAAACCCTCTGCGGGGTCCGCTTCGTGCCGCTGATCGGGGCGCAGGGGTGGGAGGACTAGGAGAGCGCCAGCGTCTCGGCAGCGGGTACGTCGTTCAGGGTCTTGAGGAAGGACTCGTCGCTCACCGCGCCGCAACGGGTGGCGAGCCGCAGTAGTGACTCCGGTAACGGTGCCGGGATATCGATCTCTTCACCGGTGGCGGGGTGAATCAGCGTGGTCCGGAAGGAGTGCAGGGCGTGGCCGGTGAAGCCGGAAAGCTTTCTGCCGCCGTAGCGCTTGTCCCCCAGGATCGGGTGCCCGATCATCCTGAAGTGCTGCCTGATCTGGTGCATGCGCCCGGTGAGCGGATACACCGCCAAAAGCGACACGCCCCCTCCCTGGAACAGCCTCACGTAACTGGTCTGCGACTCCTTTCCGTCCAGCGCCGCATCGATGGTTCCCTGCTTCTGCAGCTTCCCCTCCACCATGGCGAGGTACAGCTTGCCCAGCCCTTCCTCCTGCACCATCTTGCCGAACATCCCGGCGGCGACCGAACTTTTGGCCAGGATGATGGCCCCGGAGGTTCCCTTGTCCAGCCGGTTCACCGGGCGCAGGCGGCCGACGCCGTCGCGTTTTTTCAAAAGCGTCTCGGCCAGGTCGACCAGGGTGATTTCTTCCGGATCCTCGGTGCGGTGTACGGCGAGTCCCGCCGGCTTGTTGAAGCAGATGATCCAGCTGTCCTCGAACAGGATGTCGAGCTCCGGTGTGAGCCGGGCCAGGAAGGCCGCGGTCTTGGAGCTTTCCTTGAGCGTCACCTGGTCGGCGTAGTGCAGCAGGTCGCCGGGTTCGGCGGGAGCGCCGTTCACCTTGAGGTGTCCCGAGTTGATCAGCTTTTTGATGTAGGAAAACTGCGCGCTGGGAAGGAGGTTGCGCATGAAACTGTCCACGCGCCGCAGGTGGTCTTGGGCCGATATTTCGTAGGTTAACATGGGTCGGAGTATACCTTCATGAGGAGGAAGGCGCAAGGGAATCCGGCCGCCCGCGGCGAGGTCGACATGGGGGCTTCCGGTTTCAAGCAGCGCCATTGTGCTCCCACCCTTGCGGGGGAGGGGGGGAGGTGCCATCACTTCCGGATCTTGCGGCGTCACCCACCCCCCGGCCCCCTCCCGTCAAGGGAGGGGGAGGTGCGAGGCCGTTTTCTTGAGGAGGAAGCAAAGAAAAAGGGCGCACCCGGTGAGGGTGCGCCCTTTAATGCTGCCAAAGGCGGGCGAATGATTATTCGCCCCTACCTTTTTACGTTGTAGAAGACGTCGGCGCCCCTGAACAGGGCCACTTCGTCCAGCTCGTCCTCGATCCTCAGGAGCTGGTTGTACTTGGCGACGCGGTCGGTACGGCACAGCGAACCGGTCTTGATCTGGCCCGCGTTGACGGCCACGGCCAGGTCGGCCAGGGTCACGTCCTCGGTCTCGCCGGAACGGTGCGAGATGACACAGGTGTAACCGGCGCGCTTGGCCATCTCGATGGCGTCGAGGGTCTCGGTCAGGGTGCCGATCTGGTTCAGCTTGATCAGGATGGAGTTGGCGATCCCTTTCTTGATCCCTTCCTTGAGGATGGAGGGGTTGGTCACGAACAGGTCGTCACCCACGATCTGGATGCGCTTGCCCAGGCGGTCGGTGAGCTTCTTCCAGCCGTCCCAATCGTTCTCGGCCATGCCGTCCTCGATGGAGATGATCGGGTACTTGTTGACCAGGTTCTCGTAGAAGTCGACCATCTGGTCCGCGGTCTTCTTGGGCTCCGCCTCGTTCTCCAGGGTGTAGACCCCGTTCTCGAACAGCTCGGAAGAGGCGACGTCGAGCGCCAGGAGCACTTCCTCGCCCGGCTTGTAGCCCGCCTTGACGATGGCCTCCATGATCACCTCGAGGGCCTCCTCGTTGGACTTGAGGTTCGGTGCGAAGCCGCCCTCGTCGCCGACAGCGGTGTTGTAACCCTTGGCCTTGAGCACGGATTTCAGCGCGTGGAAGATCTCGGCGCCCATCCTGAGGGCTTCCTTGAAGGTCTTGGCGCCGGCCGGCATGATCATGAATTCCTGGATGTCGACGTTGTTGTCGGCGTGGGCGCCGCCGTTGATGATGTTCATCATGGGCAACGGCAGTTCTTTGGCGTTGGAGCCGCCGATGTACTGGTACAGCGGCAGGCCTACTTCGTCGGCCGCGGCCTTGGCCACGGCGAGGGAGACGCCGAGGATGGCGTTGGCGCCCAGGCGGCTCTTGAACTCGGTGCCGTCGAGCTCCAGCATCTTCTTGTCGATCCCCACCTGGTCGGTGGCGTCCATGCCGGTGATCTCGTCCGCGATGATGTCGTTGACGTTGGCAACGGCTTTCTCAACGCCTTTGCCGAGGTAGCGCCCTTTGTCGCCGTCACGCAGTTCCAGCGCTTCGCGCTCGCCGGTGGAGGCCCCGGAGGGAACCGCGGCTCTGCCCATAGCACCGGAATCCAGGAACACCTCGACCTCAAGTGTCGGATTTCCCCTGGAATCAAGTATTTCCCTGGCGTAAACGTCGGTTATCTGGCTCATCTCTACCCCCCTGGATTGAAATTTTAATTGTGAACGGGCAGCGGCGCCCGTTCTAATGGAGCCTCCGTTATATAACATATCTGCCCCCAAAGGGAAGCAGGTTTTGTAAATTTTTGCTAACATGGCGAAGCGACAGCGGTTCCCAAGGCATTTGGTTTAGATTGACAGTACTCAAACAAACGGGATATATTGTCCCCTTGCTGCTATTCTTGCAGTCTCTGTCCTTACGACACGGGAACCATTGAAGATAATGCCCACCGAAAGCGGCGACAAACAGACAATTCAGAAGAGTTCGCTGATCCGGCTCTGCGACAGCTGGATGGAAGCGGTTGCCCAGGGTCTCACCTGTGACAGGAATGAGAAGCGCAGCCGCTTTATCATGCTGTTCCTCACCGCCTTATTCCTCACTCTGCTCATCATTCCGAGTCCGCAGTTCCTGTCGGTGCAGTATCGCGAAGGCGATATCGCCACCTCCGACATCCGCGCCACCCAGGACTACCTCATCGAGGACCTGCTGCTGACCGAGAAGAAAAGGGCGGAGGCTGAGGGTGCCGCCCCATACGTCTACACTCTCGCCGCCAACGGTAACATCGAACTTGTGCGCCGTTTTGACGACGCGATGGACGTCGTGGACGATCCGACCCTGCACGGGGAGGCCAGGCGCAAGGCGGCGGTCGCCGTGCTCGGTGTCGACGTCTCGGGCCAGGAACTCGCCGCTCTCTCCCGCGTGAAGCAGCAGAGGGCCTTCCTCTCCGACCTGGCCCGGCAGTTGGCCCCCCTGTACCGGCAGCGCATCGTCGCCGACCGCGGTCACTTCGCGGCGGACCTGCGCCACGGCATCGTGGTGGTGGACGACGCTACCAGGCAAGACGTCGCCGGAGGCGACTACAGCTCGAGCATCGACCTCCCCGCCGCCCGCCGCATCTTCTCGCAGGCCACCCTGACCCAGGGTGCGGCGCCCCACGACCTCGAGATCCTGAAAGGGGTGGCGCTGCGCATGATCGCCCCCAATCTCTCCTTCGACCGCAACGGGACCGACCAGAAGAAGAGCGAGGCGCGCGCCGCGGTGCGCCCGGTGCTCTTCAAGATGAAGCGTGGCGAGATGATCGTCCGGGTCGGGGAGCGGGTCACCTCCGAGCAGGCGATGAAGCTGGAGAAGATCTTCAAGACCAAGAACAGCACCCCCGTCCTCACCGGCCTGGGGATCTTCGGCCTGATCCTGGTGCTGTGCTATGCCCCGTTCCGCTTCGGGCGCAAGAACATCAGGAAGTTCAACCCGACCAACAAGGACATCCTGCTCCTGTCACTTTTGACGGTCGCGAACTTCGCGGTCCTCAAGCTGGTGTCGGCGGTTTCCACCGCCCTGGGAGGGCTCTTCCCCTCCATCGACACGGCGAGCTACTTCTACCTCTTCCCGTTCGCGGCCTCCGCCATCATCGTGCGGATCATCCTGAACTCCGAGGTGGCCCTGGTCTACTGCGCCATCACGGCGCCCCTGACCGGGATCATGCTGAACAACTCGCTCCAGGTGGTGGTCTACGCTCTCCTGGGAGGCATCGTG
This sequence comes from Geomonas oryzisoli, assembly GCF_018986915.1. NCBI lineage: Bacteria > Pseudomonadati > Thermodesulfobacteriota > Desulfuromonadia > Geobacterales > Geobacteraceae > Geomonas > Geomonas oryzisoli. The sequence continues at coordinate 3,503,662 of NZ_CP076723.1, read as the reverse complement.
GGCGCCCACGGCGTGCGTCAGTGCAAGGAGCGGGGGACCATCTACAGCGCCGGCTTCAAGGTGAGCGCGGTGAACATGGCCCTCGCCGTCTGCTTCCACGTCTACAACGACAGCCCGCTTTCGCTGCAGCCGCTGTACTGCATCATCTTCGCCTTCCTGGGCGGCCTGATCAACGCGGTGTACGTCTCCGGCACCATCCCGCTCATCGAGGCGCTGTTCCAGTACACCACCGACGTCAAGCTCCTGGAGTTGGCCAACCTCAACTCGCCCCTTTTGCGCGAGCTGATGATCCGGGCTCCCGGCACCTACCACCACAGCGTGCTGGTGGGTAACATGGTCGAGGCGGGCGCCGAGGCGATCAACGCCAACCCGCTTCTGGCCCGCGTCGCCGCCTACTACCACGACGTCGGCAAGCTCAAGAAGCCGCAGTACTTCATCGAGAACATCCGCGACGGCGAGAACCGCCACGACAAGCTCTCCCCCAGCATGAGCGCCCTCATCCTCATCTCGCACATGAAGGACGGGGTCGAGCTCGCCAAGGAGCATCGCATCGGGCAGCCGATCATCGAGATCATCCGGCAATCCCACGGCACCTCGCTGATCAACTACTTCTACCTGAAGGCGAAGGGGCTGGAGACGCCGGGCTCTCCCCCGGTCGAGGAGCGGGACTTCCGCTACCCGGGCCCCAAGCCGCAGACCAGGGAGGCGGGGCTCGTGCTCCTGGCCGACTGCGTCGAGGCCGCCTCGCGCACCCTCACCGACCCGACGCCGGCCAGGATCCAGGGGCTGGTACAGAAGATCATCAACAACATCTTCATCGACGGCCAGCTGGACGAGTGCGAGCTGACCCTCAAGAACCTGCACGAGATAGCCAAGAGCTTCAACCAGATACTGGCGGGGATCTATCACCAGCGTATCGATTACCCCGAGCCTGCCTACAAGGAGAAGACGATTGCCAAGAAGCCAGAGGATATCGATAGCGAACCGCCAAAGGCGGATACCGGTCGCGAAGACGCAGCTGCGAAAGGTGGCGCAGAGGATCTTAGACGCCTTGGGATGTCCTGAGGCGGAGCTTTCCGTCAGCATCGTCGGGGACCGGGCCATCCGGGTCCTCAACCGGGAGTATCTGGGACGGGACAAGGCCACCAACGTGATCTCGTTCGCCATGCAGGAAGGGGAGTTCGGCGCCATCAACCCGGAGGTCCTGGGCGACGTGGTCATCTCCGTCGACACCGCGGCGCGCGAGGCCGAGGAGTCCGGACAGACCTTCCTGGAGCGCTTCAACTTCCTGCTTCTGCACGGCATCCTGCACATCACCGGCTACGACCATGAAAGAAGCGGCGAGGCCGCAGCCGCCCGCATGGAGGCCAAAGAGCGGGAGATCTTCTCCCTGCTGGTCGAGGAAGGGCTTGTCTAGCCGGGGCAGGGGCTTGCCGGCCGAAGCCTTGGCGAAGGCCGGAGGGTCGTTATGAAGCCGACCCGCTTCATCGACTCCGTGAACTGCGCCATCGAGGGGATCCTCCACACCACGCGCACGCAGAAGCACATGCGCTACCACTTCCTGGCCGCGCTCGCCGTGCTGTTCATCGCGCTGCTGCTGCGGGTTTCCTCGGTCGAGTTCATGCTGCTGGCCCTGGCCATCAGCTTCGTCCTCTTCGCCGAGCTGCTCAACACCGCCATCGAGGTGGTGGTGGACATGATCTCGCCGGAATACCACCCCATGGCCAAGCTCGCCAAGGACGTGGCGGCGGGCGCCGTGCTGGTGGCCGCCTTCGGCACCGCCATCATGGGGTACCTGGTGCTCTCGAAGTACGTGCTCCCCTGGCAGAGGCTCGGCCTCGAGATGATGGGGAGCGAGTCGGAACTGGGCATGGTGGTCTCCGCGGTACTGGTGCTGATCGTCGTGGTGATTCTCAAGGCACGCGGTGGAACCGGGAAACCGCTCGAAGGGGGAGGCGTCAGCGGCCACTCGGCGGTCGCCTTCTCCATCGCGACCTCCGTGGCGCTGCACACCCAGGACCCGCTCATCGCGCTTTTCTGCTTCATCCTGGCCGCGATGGTGAGCCATTCGCGCCTGCTGCTGAGGATCCACCGTCCCCGCGAGGTGGTGGTCGGCGCGGTCGTCGGAGTAGGGATCACCTTCGCGGTGCACCTGCTGTTCCGCGCCTTCTGGCACGGCTGGCTATGAAAGACAACGCGGCATTATTAAGGAGAAACATCCTTGGAAGAGGGTAACGGACGCAAGGGCCAGGGACTCATCGAATCCCTGACCCGGCTCTTGTACGGCAAAAAGAAGGTCACCGGGGCGGAGATCCAGGAGATCATGGACGCCGGCGAGGAGGAAGGGGTCATCAACCAGGAGGAGAACGCGATGATCCGTTCCATCCTGACCCTGGGCGACTCCATGGTGCGCGAGATCATGCTGCCGCGCATGGAGATGGCGTGCGTTTCCATCGAGCTCGAGGTGCGCGAGGTGCTGAAGTCCATCATCGCCTCGGGGCACTCGCGCCTTCCGGTTTACGAGGGGACCATCGACAACATCATCGGCCTCCTCTACGCCAAGGACCTGCTGCGTTACTGGGGCGAGCCGGACGATGCCATCGAGCTCAGGAAGCTGATCCGTCCCCCGTTTTTCATCCCGGAGACCAAGAACCTCGAGGAGCTGCTGCACGACTTCAAGAAGCGCCGGGTGCACATGGCGGTGGTCATCGACGAGTATGGCGGCACCGCGGGACTGGTGACCATCGAGGATCTCCTGGAGGAGATCGTCGGGGACATCCAGGACGAGTACGACCTGGAGACCGAGCGCCTCTCTGTGCAGGCGGACGGCTCCATCGTCGCGGACGGCAGGCTCCCCATCGTGGAACTGGAAGAGCAGTTCGATGTCGAGATCGAAAAGGAAAACTTCGAGACTGTGGGGGGGCTTCTCTTCCACCTGACCGGGCGCATCCCCGCCGCGGGCGACGTCATCGAGAACGACTCGCTGGTGCTCACCGTGCTGGAGGCGGACGAGAGACGCATCGCCAAGGTGCACATAGCGAAGAAACAGGAGCCTGCCGGGGAGTCTGAGGAGCCGTGACCGCGCGCACCGCAATCGCCGGGGAGGCGACCGCGGGACGCTACCTGCTGGCGCTGTTCTCGGGCGTTTTGCTGGCACTCTCCTTCCCGCTGCCGGGCATATCCCCACTGGCCTGGGGCGCTTTCGTGCCGCTCTTTCTGGCGACCGACCGCGTCTCGCCCAGACTCGGTTTCCGACTCGGCTTCACCGCCGGGTGCGTCGCCTATGCGGGGATCCTGTACTGGCTCAACGTGGTGATGATGAACTACGGGAAGCTGCACTGGACGGTGAGCGTGACGCTCTACCTCACCCTGGTGGGCTACCTGGCGCTTTACCCCGGCGCGGTGCTCTGGCTGGTGCGGCGCTGCGAAGGAAGGCGGATCCCGCTGCTTTGCTCCTTTCCGCTGCTGTGGGTCTCGGGTGAGGCGATTCGCTCCTATCTCTTGACCGGGTTCCCCTGGGCGAGCCTCGGCTATTCCCAGTACCGCACCCTGCCGCTGATCCAGATCAGCGACCTGACCGGGGTGTACGGCGTCAGTTTTCTGGTCGCCATGGGGAACGTGGTCTTCTACCGGATCTGGGTTTCCATGCGCTACCGCAAGCCCTACCCGGTGCGCGCCCTGTTGCTGCTGGTGGTGCTCCTGGCGGCCACCATGGTGTACGGCGTCACCGCGCTGACCCGCGCCGACAGGGGAGACCCCCGGAAGGTCCTCCTGGTGCAGGGAAACATCCCGCAGGATGTGAAGTGGGACCCGGCCTACCAGGATGCGACGCTGAAGACCTACGAACGGCTTACCCGGGAGGCGTGCAAGGAGCCGGGGACCCTGGTGGTCTGGCCGGAGAGCGCCCTGCCGTTTTTCCTGCAGCGTGAGCCGGCCTATGCCGCGCGGGTGCAGGCGCTGGCCGCGGAGTTGAAGAGCCCGCTGGTGGTGGGAAGCCCTGCCTACGAACAGCAGGGGGGACGTGTGCGCTACCTGAACAGCGCGTTCCTCATCTCCGAGCAGGGCGCCATCGTGGGGAGAAGCGACAAGCTGCACCTGGTCCCCTTCGGCGAGTACGTGCCGCTGGCCCCGCTGCTCCCCTTCGTCAACAAGCTGGTTACCGGGATCGGCGACTTCTCCCCCGGCCACGAGCCCGTGGTGCTGCCGGCCTCGACCGGGAAACTGGGCGTCCTGGTCTGCTTCGAAGGGATCTTCCCCGAGGTGGCCAACGCGTACGTCGCAAGGGGGGCGCAGTTGCTGGTGAATATCACCAACGACGCCTGGTTCGGGCGCACCTCCGCCCCTTACCAGCACCTCTCCATGACCGTGTTCCGGGCCGTGGAGAACCGGGTCCCCCTGGTGCGTGCCGCCAACACCGGGATCTCCTCGGTGATCGACAGCAAGGGACACATCCGGGGCATGACCCCGCTGTTCCAGGAGGCGACCCTGAGCGGCGAAGTGAGGCCGGGGACGGACCGGACCTTCTACAACCGTTTCGGCGACCTCTTCGCCCTGCTTTGTCTCTCCGGAAGCATCGGCATGGGGATCGCCTGCTATCGCGGGCGCCGCAACTGACGCTTTCACCAAAACGATGATCGCCGGAAAGGCGATGCGACCATAAAGGAGTTTTGAGATGTTCAGAGAAGAAATTGCCAAAATCGAAGACCTTGCCGAGCGAATCCACAAACTTCGGGGGTCTCTTTGACGTAGATGACAAAAAGGAGCGGATGCAGGAGCTCGAGGAGCTGACCTCCCGCGCCGATTTCTGGAACGACGCCGAAAAGGCCCAGAAGGTGCTCAAGGACAGGATGGCGATGGAGAAGGACGTCACCACCTGGGAAAACCTGGAGCGCCAGGCCCGCGACATCCAGGAACTGATCGAACTGGGGAGCGAGGAGCAGGACGAGGCGACCCTCGCCGAGGTTCACGGCATGAACGAGCAGTTGGAGGTCGGGGTGAGCCAGGCGGAGTTCCGCAGGATGCTCTCCGGTCCCCACGACGCCTCCGGCGCCTTCGTCTCCATCAACTCCGGGGCCGGCGGCACCGAGTCCCAGGACTGGGCCGAGATGCTTTTGCGCATGTACCTGCGCTACTGCGAGAAGAAAGGGTGGAAGACCGATATCACCGACTACCAGGAGGGTGACGGCGCCGGGATCAAGGGGGTGACCTTCGCGGTCACCGGCGAGTTCGCCTACGGCTACCTGAAGGCCGAGGCGGGCATCCACCGGCTGGTGCGCATCTCCCCCTTCGACAGCAGCGCGCGGCGCCACACCTCGTTCGCCTCCGTGTTCATCTTCCCGGTGATCGAGGAGGACGACATCGAGATCAAGATCCCGGAGAGCGACCTGAGGATCGACACCTACCGTTCCTCCGGTGCCGGCGGCCAGCACGTCAACACCACCGACTCGGCCATCAGGATCACCCATCTCCCCACCGGGACCGTGGTCGCCTGCCAGAGCGAGCGCAGCCAGCACATGAACAAGGCTACCGCCATGAAGGTGCTCCGCTCCAAGCTCTACGAGATGGAGCTTCGCGAGCGCGAGGCGAAGGCGGCCGACATCGCCGGTGAGAAGAAGGAGATCGGCTGGGGTAGCCAGATCCGCTCCTACGTGCTGCATCCCTACAAGATGGTCAAGGACCTGCGCACCGGCGTGGAAAGCGGCAATCCGGACAACGTCCTGGACGGCGCCCTCGATGATTTCGTGGTTCCGTACCTGATGGGAGTGCGTCGGGAGACCAAGGACATTTAGGCGGGGAGGGGACGGTCTCTCTTCCCCCTCCCCAGCCCTCCCCCTCCGGGGGCGGGAGCAACACAAGGAACAACGATGCTTAAAACGGTAAGACTGTTGATCATATATCTTCTCCTCCTCGCGCCTGCCGCCACCGGATGCGCGGCGCAGCGGGCCGGGCTTTCCAGCGTCGGCTTCGCCATCCAGGTGGGCGCCTTCTCGGACGTGAAAAACGCCGAGCGGCTTACCAGGAAGTTGCAGGAGCAGGGGATCGAAGCGTTCTACTTCAAACGGGAAAACGGCATCTACGCCGTCCGTTTCGGGGACTTCCCCAAGCGGGAAGAGGCGCGCAAGGTGGCCCAGAAGCTGGTGAAGGAGAAGACCATCGGCTCCTACTTCATCGCGCCGCCCCAGCCCGACCGCACCGTGCTGGTGCGGGAGACCGTGATCGAGAAGGCGCCGGCACCGTCGATCACCAAGCCGACCAAGCCCTCGGTTCCGGGCAAGAAGAAAGAGGAGCCGGTCAAGCGTGACCGCGGCGACATGGGCAACATCGCCGCCCGTACCGCCGAGCGCTTCGTGGGCATCCCGTACCGTTGGGGCGGGGACACCGTGGTCGACGGCATGGACTGCAGCGGTTTCGTGCGCGCGGTCTACAACCTGTGCGGCATCAACATCCCGCGCACCTCGCGTGAGCAGTACCGGGTCGGGGATGCGGTTGGGCGTGAAGAGTTGAAAGACGGCGATCTGGTTTTCTTCGGTGCCTCCTCCGACGAGATCAACCACGTCGGCATCTTCGTCGGCAACGGTCGCTTCGTCCATGCGCCGCGCCGCGGTGACGACATCAAGGTGAGCTCGATGGACGAGTCCTATTTCCAGAAGAGGTTTGTCGGCGCCAAGCGCTATTTTTAATACCTGTCCCCGAAGCGCCGATAAGGTGCAGGCCAGGCAGAAGGTGGCGTAAAGGTACCGAACCTGGGTGACAGAGCAAAAGGGGGACAGGCATCTCCGGAGTGAAGGGGGACAGGCACCTCCGGAGCCAGTCCCCTCGGGCCTATGTCTTAAACGTAGAACGTAGAACATAGAACGTAGAACTTGAGTTATAGACGTTGAACCTTGAACGTTGAACGTTGAACGAAAAATGAGACAGGAGCAGTTATGGCATTTATCAAGCCGTTCAAGGCGGTACGCCCCAAAAAGGAGCTGGCCGAAAAGGTCGCAGCTCTTCCCTATGACGTGATGAACACGGATGAGGCCATCGAGATGGCTTCCGGCAACGCGGTGAGTTTCCTGCACATCTCCCGTCCTGAGATCGATCTCCCCAGGGACGTCGATGTGCACTCCAATCCGGTGTACGTCAAGGGGCGCGACAACCTGGAAAAATTCCTGGCGGAGGGCGTGCTGCTGCAGGACGAGACCGAGCGCTACTACGTGTACCGTCAGAAGATGGGTAGCATCACCCAGACCGGCCTCGTGGTCTGCGCCGGCGTGGACGACTACCAGACCGGCACCATCAAGAAGCATGAGCTGACCAGGGCGGACAAGGAGGAGGACCGCGTCAAGCACATCGATGCGCTCAACGCCAACGACGAGCCGGTTTTCTACACCTACCGCCACGACGCCGCGATCACGGCGACCATCGACCAGGTGACCCAGGGCGCGCCCCTGTACGACTTCACCACCGACGACGGCGTTTCCCACGCGCTGTGGGATATCGCCGATGCCAAGCTGATCGACTCCCTCACCAAGAGCTTCGCCGCCATCCCGACCCTCTATGTCGCCGACGGGCATCACCGCAGCGCCGCCGCGAGCCGGGTGCGCGATCTGAGAAAAGACGCCAACCCCAAGCACACCGGCAGCGAGGAGTACAACTACTTCCTGACGGTGATCTTCCCGGACAACGAGATGACCATCATGCCCTACAACAGGGTGGTCAAGGACCTTAACGGCCGCGGCGTCGCCGAGTTCATGGCGCGCGTCGGCGAGCGGTTCGAGGTGACCCCGGTCGCCGGTGCGGTCAACCCGGGGGAGCGCCACCAGTTCGGCATGTACCTGGGTGGCAAGTGGTACGAGCTGACTCCGCGCGAGGATTCCTTCCCCGAGAACGACCCGGTCGCCTCCATGGACGTCTCCATCCTGCAGGATAACCTGCTCAGCCCGGTCCTCGGTGTGCGCAACCCGCGCACCGACCAGCGCATCCACTTCGTCGGCGGCATCCGCGGTGTCGAGGAACTGGAGCGGGTGGTCAACTCGGGCGAGTACATGGTCGCTTTCTCGCTGTTCCCGACCTCGATCGAGGAGTTGATGTCGCTGGCCGACGAGGACAAGATCATGCCGCCCAAGTCGACCTGGTTCGAGCCCAAGCTCAGAAGTGGCCTTTTCATCCATTTGCTGGATTAACCGCATACCAAAACCTGACGGAGGAAAATTGATGCGTAACGTAGAGAAGTTCCTCGTGCTGCTGCTGCTCATGGCGGCGGTAGCCATACCCGCCTGCTCCCAGAAGGATGCCACCAAGCAGCCGGCGACCGAGAAAACCGCAGCCAAGGCCGCAGCAGGGGCGGTGACCACCCCGTCCGGCCTTTCCTATACCGACCTCGTGGTCGGGACCGGCCCCTCCCCGACCTCGGGCAAAGGGGTCAAGGTGCACTACACCGGCACCCTGGAAAACGGCACCAAGTTCGACAGCTCGCTCGATCGCGGCCAGCCTTTCATCTTCAGGATCGGTGCCGGCGAGGTGATCCCGGGTTGGGACGAGGGCGTCATGTCCATGAAGGTGGGGGGCAAGCGTAAGCTGGTGGTCCCGCCGCAGTTGGGCTATGGGGCCAACGGCGCCGGCGGGGTGATCCCCCCGAACGCTACCCTGATCTTTGAAGTGGAGCTTCTCGACGTAGAGAAGTAATCATACCGGCTGCTTGCAATGGTCCCTGGGTGCTGTAGAGTTTCCCTTTGCGCTTTTCATCCCCAGGCTTTCTGTTGCGAGGTGCCCCATGCGCCTGTTGCCGCTGGCCTTGTTTCTGTTTCCGGTCCTGGTCTGTCAGCAGGCCGTCGCCGGGCAAAAAAGCGTCACCTTGTACCTGGACGGGGCGCGGGTGGAGCAGGAACTCTCCGTCTCCGGCGGCTACCTCGAGCTCCCCTTGCCGGACGGCTTCGCACCCGGCTCGCTCCGGGTGAAGGCACCGGGGGGGACCGTGCTGCGGGTAGAGCTGGTCCCGGCTGAACAGGACCGGCGCCGGGCGGGGGAGATCGCCCGACTCAGGGAACGTCGCGGCGAATTGCAGGACCGCATGGATGCACTGGCCCGGCGCGAGGAGATCTTCTCCGCCGCCGCCAGGTCGCAAAGCGGCAAGGCCCCCAGAAAGACCAAGGCCAATCCTGACCCGGTGGTCACGTTGCAGCAGGGGACCGAATTCGCGCTGAACCAGATGGAGGCGGTTTATCGCAGCAAGCGCAAGTGCCGGCTCGCCCTCGACAGCGTGGAGCGGGAGCTGACGGCGGCCGCCAAGGGGGTCGCGTCGGCGCGCATCTGGATTAGCGGCGCGAAGGCCCGCGTCTCCTACCTGGTAGGGAACGCGCGCTGGATCCCCAGTTACGACCTGAGGTTCTCGGGGGAGGGGGGCGCCGAATTGCTGCTGCACGCGAAGCTGCCGCAGCGCGAGAAGGGTGTGCAGTACCAGGTGGCGCGGGGGACGACGGCAAAGCAGGCAACGGCCGAGCCGGTGCGGGACGATTTTCCCGTACTCGCCCGTTATCCGCTCACCGCCACCCGGGCCGCCGGCGCCGATCCTCCCGAACGATTCGCATTCGCCCCGGTAGAGGCCGGTCTTCCCCCCGGGGACGCCGCGCTCTACTGGAAGGGAGAATACCTCGGCAGCGCCCCGTTCTCCGGGGGAGGCAGCACCGGGTTCACCCTGGGACAGTAGCGAAGGCCCTTGCCTTTGTATGATTAAGATGTTATAAGGAAGCGGCTTTTCCCATGTGATTTGATATTCCCACCCAAAGGAGGAGATATGACAGCAACATCTTCAGATTTCGTCAAAGCGCTTGAAGTAGGGCGTCCCCCCAACGTAGCGAAACTCTTCCCCAATTCCAAAGCACTGCTGGTCAGCGGCAAGGTCATCGACCGCGCCATGAACGCCAAGGGACATGCACTGGCCCTGGCCGCCAACGGCCGCAACCACTTCGTCATCCGCGGGGTGCTCGCCGCTGCCCAGAGGGCCAACGCCGCCGTCATCATCGAGATCGCCAAGAGCGAGGGGGGGCAGAAGGCGTACTGCCCGGTCAACTACTGGAACATGGCCCGCCAGGTGGACGCCGTCGCCAACGAGCTCGGCATCACCATACCGGTTGCCATCCACGCCGACCACTACGGCATCAAGGGTGACGCGGACGTCAAGTCGGCCAAGATCGAGATCCCGAGCATGTTCGATGCCGGTATCACCTCCATCGCCATCGACGCCTCCCACCTTCCCGACGAGGAAAACCTCCTCGCCAATATCGAGCTCAACAGCATCATCCCGGCCTGGGCCGGTCTCGAGACCGAGGTGGGCGAGATCAAAGGGAAGGAGGGGCTTTCCACCGTTCCCGAGGCGCTCTTCCTGATCCGCGGCCTCAACGCCCACGACATCTTCCCGGACTGGATCGCCCTGAACAACGGCACCACCCACGGCATCGAGGCTTCCGACGCCGGCATCCAGGTAGAGCTGACCGCCGAGATTCACGAGGCGATCAAGCAATACGGCGTCAACGGCGCACAGCACGGCACTTCCGGCAACAGCTACGACAGGCTGCGCCAGATCGCCCAGAACACCCGTACCACCAAGGCCAACGTAGCGACCGCGCTGCAGTTCGTCTCCTGGGGGCTCGAGGTCAACGACTACGGCAACGCCAAGCTCGACGAGAATGGCAACTTCATCAAGGTGAAGGGCGAGGGGATGAGCGAGGAGCTCTGGGCCGAGATGGTGGCCTTCGCCGACTCCAAGGGGTGGAAGAAGGGGGACTACAAGAACCTCAATCTCCCGTTCGAGAACAAGCTGCTGGCACAGACCAAGGAAGTGCGCGAGCGCATGAGCAAGAGGGTCGAGGAATTTGCCTACAACCTCATCGCCAACGTCTTCAACGCCGCCGACACCGCGCCGCTTGCCATTGAGGCCATCCTCAAGGCCGGTTCCTACGACCTCGGCCCCAAAGGTAAGCGGATCGAGAACCCGGCGGAGTGGACCAAGGAGCAGCTCCCCAAGCAGGCCCAGGGACTTTCCCGTGACAAGGGGCCCGAAGGCAACTTCGAGGACTAGCATCACCATCAAGCTGAGAAACATCAAGAGGGGGCCCCGTGCCCCCTTTTGTAGCTGGCTTTTTGAAGGGGGAACACGATGACGACAGAAAGACGTAACTTTTCACGCGTCGATTTCAGGGTCTCCGCGCTGTTGCAGGCGGAGGGCGTGGCCATCAAGGGAGAGGTGACGGACGTCAGCCTGCACGGCCTCTACATGGAAACTGCCGAGCAGATTCCGGTCGGAACCCCGGTCGAAGTGACCATCTACCTCTCCGCGGCTCCCGATCCGATCGTCATCAACGTGAAGGGGACGGTGGCGCGTCTGGTCGAGGGCGGCCTCGGCTGCGCCTTCGACAAGATGGACGTCGAGTCCTTCGCTCACCTGCGCAGCATCATCTCCTACCAGGGGGGCGACGAGTCCAAGGTGATGGCGGAGTTTTCGGAGTACGTGGTCAAGAAGATGCACGATGAGTGATGCGGCATCTCTGCCGGACCTGGCGCCGCTGCGTGACTGGTTCACCTCCTACTGCAGTTCCTTCCGCACTTCGGATCGGGACGTGCAACGCAACTTCGACCTGAAGGAAGAACATACCCGCAACGTCTGCCGCGACGCCCTGCTCATAGCACAGGGGATGGGGGCGCGCTTCGAGATGCTGGCCGAGATCGCCGCGCTGTGCCACGACCTCGGCCGCTTTCCGCAATTCAGGGACTACCACACCTTCAAGGACAGCGATTCGCTGAACCACGCCCACCTCTCCGCGCACGTCATGAAACAGCACCACCTGCTCGATTTTCTGCCCGAGGATGAGCGCGCCTGCATCGAAATCGCGGTGCGGATGCATAACGCCTTCCAGGTGCCAGAAGGACTTGCCACGGTTACCACCGATTTGCTCCGACTGCTGCGCGATGCCGACAAGCTCGACATCTGGCGTGTCTTCATCGAGTATTTCAACACGCCGGAAGAGCAGCGCGCCTCCGGTGCGGGGCTTGGTTTCCCCGATCTCCCCGGGTGCTCCGCAGGACCCCTCGCCGCAGTGACCGCCGGGAAGATGGTTCAACTCTCCACCCTGAAGAGCCTCAACGATTTCAAGCTGCTGCAGGTTTCCTGGATCTACGACATCAACTACGCCGCCACCCTGCGCTTGATCCGGGAACGGTCGGTGCTGGAGCGCTTCCAGGCCATGCTTCCCCGGGATGGCGAGGTCCCGGACGTCCTCGCGCAGGTGGGCAGGTACCTCGATGGCAGGCTCGAACAGTCGGCACACTGATCCCCGCAGCAAAAGGAAATACCCGTGGAACTGCATTACGCGAGGCTGTGGTTCAGCTTCACCCTCAAGCAGGAACTCAGCGACCCCTATGCCTTCTATGCCACCCGTGCGGAATTCGAATCGGCATTCCGCGCGGCCCTCTCCTGTAAAAGGGGCGACTGCGCCGGCTGCCGTAATGCGGCATGCGCTTTTCCGGCAACCTTCGGCCAGCAGATAGCGGGGGACCCGGAAGCCGTCCGACGCCACCAGAAGCCACCGCTTCCTTTCATCTTCGATTTCCCGGTGCTCCCTTCGTCCCCCAACCGCGGCTTGCTCTGCGAGCTCGCCCTTACCATCGTTGGCAGCGCCGTTCAGCTCCTCCCGGCGTACCTCGCCGCAGTCGGAATCCTCATTGAGAGCAAGGGGGGTGCCGTTGTCGGCGTGGCAGCCGAATCCCCCGGGGGAGCGCGTACCGCGTACGCCGGCGACGGCTCGCATCCCCTGCCGCTGCTGGGATCCCTGGATCCGGCGCACACGGGACCGCTGCCGACGGGGAACGTGGCGATCCGTCTGTTTACCCCCCTGAAGCTGGTGCAAGACGGCCGCCTGCTCAAGACCTTCACCTTTGCCAACTTCGCCCGCACCCTGATGCGCAGGGTATCCTCGCTTGCCTACCATTATGAAGGCGCCGAACCCGCCCTGGATTACCGCTGGCTGTCCCAGCACAGCGAGTCGGTGCGTACTGCGGAGTCGGACTGTCGCTTCGTTTCCTGGAACGGTCGCCCGGCCGGTATCCTCGGTGTTGCACGTTTTGCCGGTGACCTGGAGCCGTTCCACCTGTTGCTGCAGTTGGGGCAAGCGACCCATCTCGGCAAAAGCGCTTCGTTCGGCTTCGGTTCCTACCGGGTAGAAGGATAAGCGTCCCCTCTTTTTCAAAATAATTAGAATCTTGTAATACCTTTCAACTTGGTTAGAATACCGAAGTGTCTTTTTCAGCCCGAGTTGAAGGAGCAGGGTCATGGCGCACACCTTTTGGAGGCCGTTGCTGATCACCGCCTTGTTCGTTTTGCTGCTCGACCTCTTCTACGGGACGATGGTGAAGCAGACGGCGGAGCGTGGGGCTGAAATAACCTACAGCCGTTTCCGCGCCGAACTTGCCGCTGATAACATCACCAAAGTCACCCTCAGGGGAAAAAGCGTCAAAGGGCAGTTCCGGAATGCCATCAAGGTGCCGGCGGCGACCGTCAAACAAAAAGGGCAGAACATCGACGTCACCAACTTCAGCACCACCCTCCCCGCGCTGGAAGATCCTAGCCTGTTGCCGGAGTTGACCGCCCGGCGTGTCGACGTCAACGTCGTTTCCACCGAAGGTTCCCCGATGGGTTCCATCTTTTTGTACCTGCTGCCGTGGCTTATCATCATCGGTGTCTGGTTTTTCGTGATGAGAGGGATGCGCAAGCAGGGACCAAGCGGCATGATGGGAGGCTTCGCACGCTCCGGGGCCAAGGCCTACACCTCGGAACGGATAGACGTCACCTTCGCGGACGTGGCCGGGATGGAAGAGGCCAAACAGGAACTGCGCGAGGTGGTGGAATACCTGAAGGAGCCGAGGAAGTTCCAGCAGATCGGGGGGAAGGTGCCGAAGGGGGTGCTTCTGGTCGGTCCTCCGGGAACCGGCAAGACACTGCTGGCAAGGGCGGTGGCCGGCGAGTCCGGCGTTCCCTTTTTCTCCATTTCCGCCTCGGCCTTCATCGAGATGTTCGTCGGCGTCGGCGCCAGCCGGGTGCGCGACCTGTTCGCCAGTGCCCGCAAGGTGCTCCCCAGCATCATCTTCATCGACGAGTTGGATGCCGTCGGGCGCAGCCGCGGTGCCGGTTTCGGCGGCGGCCATGACGAGCGGGAGCAGACCCTTAACCAGCTGCTTTCCGAAATGGACGGCTTCGATCCGCATACCGAAGTGGTAGTCATCGCGGCGACCAACCGCCCCGACGTGCTCGACCCGGCCCTGCTACGCCCCGGCCGCTTTGATCGCAACGTCGTCATCGAGCGCCCCGACTGGCGCGATCGCGAGAAGATCCTCAAGGTGCACACCAGGAGGATTCCCCTTGCACCGGAAGTTGATCTCGCCGTCATCGCCAAAGGGACCCCCGGGATGACCGGGGCCGACCTGGAAGGGCTGGTCAACGAGGGTGCCATTCTGGCAGCTCGCGACAACAAGGTTGTCGTAGGGCTGGAGGAACTGGAACGGGCGAAGGACAAGATCCTCATGGGGGGGGAGCGGCACATGGTGATCTCGGACGAGGAGAAGCGGATCACCGCATATCACGAGGCCGGCCACGCGCTGGTGGCGCGACTGCTGCCCAGCACCGACCCGGTGCACAAGGTGACCATCCTCCCCAGGGGGCGTGCCTTGGGCGTGACCCAGCAGTTGCCCGAGGACGACCGCTACCATTATCCGCGTGCCTACCTGGTCAATCGCCTCTGCGTTGCCTTGGGGGGGCGGGTTGCAGAGAGGGTCATTTTCAACGACGTTTCTTCAGGCGCGCAGAGCGATCTGAAGCATGTGACGGAGTTGGCCGAGAAGATGGTCTGCCAATGGGGGATGAGCGAGAAGATAGGCCCCATGACCTTTCCGCGCGGAGAGGAACACCCGTTTTTGGGGATGAAGCTTGCTGAGGAAAAGACCTTCTCGGAAGAGATGGCGTGGCTGATAGATCAGGAGATAGCCACACTGATTCGTTCTGCGGAGGGGAAGGCGATGGAGTTGGTCAGTGGCAACCGCAGCAAACTGGACGCGCTAGCGGTAGCCCTGCTCGAGGAGGAAACCCTGGATGGCGTGCGCGTGGACGAGATCCTGGCCGCCGCGTGAGTCATCCACAAAAACGGCTCCGCCGGGTCACCGTCTGAGAGCCGGAAAAGCCGACCGTTCAGAGAAGTCCTCCAGGTCAGACCAGCCAGACCGTCACAAACGTCCGACACAAGTCCATCGTGGCTAGTAGATGATAATGTACCCTTTCCTGCTGGCGATCCCCGTTATTTCAAGCGTGTCCTTGATACGGAAAGTCTCACCATCCAGGGTGAAAATGTACCCATCTTCATCAGGTACCGCGAGCTCGATCAGAGATTCGAAAGATGCAGTCTTTATGGTTTCCATGGAGCGCACTATACCATCTGCGGCCCGGGGCGTAAAGGCTTTGCGTTATTGCATTACAACTGTTTTATGTCATAGTGATGTCTGCTCATTTTCGGCCCCACCTTATTGTCGTCCATTTCTATGTTATCGAGGTCTACATGCTGAGAAAGAGAAAGAGTGGGATACTGTTGCATCCTACCTCTTTGCCTGGCCCGGGAGGGATCGGTTCCTTCGGTGAAGAAGCAAAGAGATTCGTAGATTTTCTGCACAAGTCAGGACAGTCCCTGTGGCAGATCCTTCCCCTTGGCCCGACAGCCTACGGCAATTCGCCATACTCCTGTTACTCGGCTTTTGCCGGCAATCCGTTGTTGATCAACCTGGAGATGCTGCAGGACGAGGGCGACCTGCTGCCTGATGAGGCCAAGCCGGAGCTCGAGCCGGAACGTGTCGACTACGGCGCCGCCGAGATCTATAAGATGGCCAGGCTGAAGGAAGCCGCCGCCCGCTTCTTCATGGAATCGCCGCAAAAGCGCAAGGAGGAGTTCTGGCATTTCTGCGACACCACCTTTTGGCTGCACGACTACGCGCTTTTCATGGCGCTCAAGGAACAGTTCAAGGAGGTCAGTTGGAAGGAGTGGCCGGATGCCCTGGCGAACCGGGAGCCGGAGGCTCTCTCCTCCTGGAGCGAAAAGCTGGGGACGGCGATTGGCGAGCAGAAGTACATGCAGTGGCAATTCTCCCGCCAGTGGAAGCAACTGAAAACCTACGCCAACGTACTTGGCATTTCCATCGTGGGGGACCTGCCTATTTTCGTCGCCTACGATTCCGCCGACGTCTGGGCAAACCCGCATCTGTTCCACTTGGACGAGAAGGGCGTCCCCATCGTCGTTGCCGGCGTTCCTCCGGACTACTTCAGCAAGACGGGACAGTTGTGGGGCAATCCGCTTTACAACTGGGACAAGATGGCCCAGGAAGGGTACGGCTGGTGGATTGCCCGGCTGCGCAACGATCTCTCCCTCTACGATATGGTTCGTATCGACCACTTCCGAGGATTCGAGGCCTTTTGGGAGGTGCCGATGTGGGAGAAGACGGCCATCAACGGTCGCTGGGTCAAGGGACCGGGTGAGGCGCTCTTCCACGCCCTGCGTAACGCCTTGGGGAACCTGCCGATCATCGCCGAGGACCTGGGAATCATAACGCCTGAGGTGGAAGCGCTGAGGGATCAGTTCAAATTCCCGGGCATGAAGATTCTCCAGTTCGCCTTCGGTTCAGGACCGGACAACCCGTACCTGCCGCACAACCACGTCAGGTCGTGCGTAGTCTATACGGGGACTCACGACAACGACACAACCGTCGGTTGGTTCAGTTCGCTGAAGGCGAAAGAGCAGAAGAACGTGCTGGCCTACTTCGACCGGGACGGCAACGACATCGTGTGGCAGATGGTTAAATGTGCGCTCGCCTCGGTGGCGGATTATGCCATCATCCCGATGCAGGATCTTCTGGAGCTGCCCAGTAGTGGCAGGATGAACGTGCCGGGCGTCGCGGGAGGCAACTGGAGTTGGCGCTGCCCTCCGGATGCTTTCTCTGGAAGGCTGGCCGCAAAACTCGCGCGGGCAACCGAACTTTACGGAAGGCTGCCGGACTAAATCGGTAGAGTTTTTAATGGCAAATTTGTTGACACGTTGGCTACGGTTTTTGTATAGAGGATACATCGTGTATTCTTTATAAAAAAGCTTCGGAAAAAGGACGGGAGAGAACTATGTCAGAAAAATCGTTTGGATTTGACACCCTTGCACTTCATGCCGGCCAGACTGTAGATCCCACCACTCTGTCCCGTGCCGTCCCTATCTATCAGACCTCGTCCTATGTCTTCAAAAGTTCGGAACATGCAGCCAATCTCTTTGGCCTGAAGGAGTTCGGCAACATCTACACCCGCTTGATGAACCCCACCACAGACGTGCTCGAGAAGAGGGTGGCCGAGTTGGACGGTGGTGTCGCCGCCCTTGCCGTCGCTTCCGGGCAGGCTGCCACGACCTATGCGGTTCTCAATATCGCCAGTGCCGGCCAGAACATCATCTCCACGAGCTATCTGTACGGCGGTACCTACAACCTGTTCCACTACACCCTGCCGAAGCTTGGCATTACCGTGAAGTTCGTCGATTCCTCTGACCCGGAGAATATCCGCAAAGCCATTGACGAGAACACCCGCCTGGTATATAGCGAGGCCATCGGCAATCCCAAGAACAATGTTGATGACTTCGAGGCGATTGCCAAGGTCGCGCATGATGCAGGCATCCCGTACATCGTGGACAACACCGCGGCCACACCGTTCGTGTTCCAGCCGCTCAAGCACGGTGCCGACATAGTCGTGTACTCTCTGACCAAGTTCCTCGGCGGGCATGGCACCAGTATCGGTGGATGCGTGGTCGACGGCGGTACCTTCCCGTGGAACAACGGCAAGTTCCCGGAGTTCACCGAGCCCGATCCGTCCTACCATGGCCTCAAGTTCTGGGATGCTCTGGGCAACATTTCCTACATCATCAAGATGAGGGTGGAGTTGTTGCGCGACATGGGCGCCTGCATCTCGCCGTTCAACGCGTTCCAGATCCTGCAGGGCATTGAGACCCTGCATGTCAGGATGCAGCGTCACGTCGAGAATGCGCAGAAGGTTGCGGAGTGGTTGGAGCAGAACCCGCTGGTAACCTGGGTGAACTACCCGGGTCTGCCGAGCCACAAGGATCACGGCAACGCCAAGAAGTATCTTAACGGTGCCGGAGCCATCATCGGTTTCGGTATCAAGGGGGGACTCGAGGCCGGCAAAAAGTTCATCGACAGCGTGAAGCTGTTATCGCACCTGGCCAACATCGGTGACGCCAAGAGTCTCGTTATTCATCCGGCGTCCACTACCCACCAGCAGTTGAGTGCGGCAGAGCAATTGGAGACCGGTGTCAGCCCTGACTTCATCAGGTTGTCTGTTGGCATAGAAGACGTGAAGGACATCATCGCCGACATAGAGCAAGCGCTCAACGCCGCCCAAGCCTAACTCAGCGGCACTTGTAAAAACCAGAAGGGCGATGCGCAAGCATCGCCCTTTTTCTTTATCTCTCTTGCCCGGTCCACTTTTGTCCACCTTGTCCATTGGGTCCACCGTGTCCACTCAAAAGCCAAACCTTCAGCGTTTGCTGCACCTTCGGTCACTGTTAACAAAAACAAACAACAAACCCGTTGACGCCGCCAAA
>NZ_CP076723.1:600000-772500 GCF_018986915.1 Geomonas oryzisoli | reverse complement strand
GGTGGCCAGGTTGTTCATCATCTTGAGCCGTTCCATCTCGGCCTGGAACTTCCCGCCGATGGCCCAACCGACCCGGTAGCCGGGAGCGAGCGTTTTGGAAAAGGACGAACAGTAGATCACCAGCCCCTTGCGGTCGAACGATTTCGCGGCGATGGGGCGCTGCTGAGCGAAGGTGAGATCGCCGTAGATATCGTCCTCGATGAGCGGAATCTCGTGCTGCGCCAGGAGTTGGACCAGTTCACGCTTGCGCTCGTCGGGCATCAGCGTCCCCAGCGGATTGCTGAAGTTCGGAATCACCAGGCAGGCGCTGATCTTGTTGTTCTCTATGGCGTAGCTCAGGGCCTCGATGCTGATCCCCTCTTTGGGAGTGGACGGGATCTCCAGGGCCTTCAGCCCCATCTCGGCGATCAGTTGCAGGAAATTGAAATAGAAGGGAGATTCGACCGCGATGGTGTCGCCGGCCTTGCAGGTGGCGCGCAGGGCTAGTTGGACCGCCTCGACGCACCCCGAAGTCACCAGCACCTGGTCGGGACGGACGCTCACGCCGTAGAGCAGGGAACGCTTGGCGATCTGGGTGCGCAGCCGCTCGCTCCCCGGCGGCATCATGTAGGAGATGCTCTGGGCGCCGAAGCGCCTCATTTCCGCCGCCGTCATCCGGTTCAGCTTGTCCACGGGGAAGTGCTGCGGGTTGGGGACGGCACTCGCCAGGGGGAGGAGTTCCGGCTTCATGAGGTTGCGGATCACCAGTTCGCAGAGATCGCTGAAGGTGACCGCGGTGGGCTGCAGGCGCGGGTTCCTGGCCAGCGGCTGCGCCGTGATTTCGGGGACCTTGGGACAGACGTAGTAGCCCGACTGCGGCCGCGCCTGGATGACACGGCGGTCTTCGAGCACCGCGTAGGCCTGCATCACCGTGTTGATGCTGACGTTGAGCTTTGAGCTCAGCTGCCGGATCGAGGGGAGTCGCTCCCCAACCCGGAAGGTGCCGCCATCGATGAGCGAGACGATCTCGCTCCCAACCCGCTCGTACAGCGGCCTGCAGTCTCTCACCATTTCCAAGGCCATACCACCTCCACCCGTCCTCACCGGCAGCGCATAGGTGCGCCGCAGGGCTGTCGTCGTCAGAAGCTGCCAACTCTTGAAAGTTACAGGCCAACTGTACCGCATAACCATCCCCGGCCACAGTCACAGTTGGGCTCATTTCAAAAGGGTACAGTTATCATAAACGGCAACTGTTACCATTACAATCCACAATTACTGACCAGTACCGGCATCCGACTCAAAGAGAAGAGGTGACTCTGGTGAGCAGGAACGGGAATCAGGCAATACACAGTCCATTTGTGAGCGAAGCGCTGCACGAGCCCCACGTCCTCCCCTTTGCGAAGGGGAGACAGAGGGGATTTGCCTGCGACCGGAAGAAGCAGTTGCTCGCGGGTTTTTTCTTTTTGTCAGCTAGACCCAACTGCTGGTAAGGTAAGCGGGCAACATCCACACAGGAAGGATTGGAAACAATGAGCATAGCGACCACCATCCCATCACTCTCCATACTGATGCCCGTCAGAAACGAAGAGAAGCACCTGCCGGCGGCGCTCGCCTCGTTGTCGGCGCAAAGCTTTCGGGACTGGGAACTGGTGGCGGTTGACGACGGCTCCACCGACCGCACCCCCGCCATCCTGGCGCGCACCGCAGCGGCCGACGCGCGGGTACGGGTGCTGGCGACGGGCGGCCAGGGGCTGGTGCCCGCACTGAACCTGGGGCTTGCGCAGTGTCGTTCGGAGTTGGTGGCGCGCATGGACGGCGACGATGTAGCCCACCCGGGCCGCCTCGAGGCGCAGATCGCGCACCTGGCCACCCACCCCGAGGTGGGGCTCGTGGCAACCTGTTTCCAGCACTTCCCCCGGCGCCGCATCGGCAGCGGCATGATCGGCTACCAGCAGTGGCAGAACTCGCTTTTGAGCCACGATGCCATCCTCGCGGATATCTTCGTGGAATCGCCGTTCGTGCATCCCAGCGTCATGTTCAGGAAAGAATTGGTGCAGCAGGTGGGAGGTTATCGCGACATGGGGTGGGCCGAGGACTACGACCTCTGGCTGCGCCTGGCCGCGGCCGGGACCCGTTTCGCCCGCCTTCCCGAGACGCTCTTCTTCTGGCGTGAGCGGCCCGAACGGACCACCCGCACCGACCCGGCCTACGCCGCCCACGCCATGAGGCAGTGCAAGCTGCACCACCTGCTGCAAGGCTTTCTCAAGGGGGAGCGGAGCGTGATCCTGGCGGGAGCGGGCTTGGAGGGGCGTGCCTGGTACCGGATGCTGCACGAGGCAGGAATTCGGGTCGAGGCCTGGATCGATGTCGACCCGAAGAAGATCGGGAGACACCTGCACGGGGCGCCGGTTCTCTCCACCGGGGAGCTCGAGCACAACGGCACCAAGCTTCTGATGACCGTCGGCGCCCGGGGCGCCCGGGCGGTGGTCCGGCAGAGCACCCGTCAGGCAGGTTACGTCGAGGGATGCGACGCCGTCTGCGTCGCCTGAGCCAGCCCCCCCTATTCCCTCCTCAGTGCGATGCTGAGCATCGCCGCCCCGGCGGCGTCGTTGCCGGTCGCCACCATGAGATCCTTGCCATAAGCGAACTGGCCGTGAAACGCGGACCGGGCCGCCGCGGTCAATTTACCCTGCGGGTCCATCGCCACGGTGTACCCAGCCGGCGTCGTCGCCCCTCCGGTGGCGCGAAACGCGGCGAAGAGCATCCCACCCGCGGCATTCACAGTCACATCCCCGTAACCCCATCCTGGTACAGCACCGTACAGCTCGTGAACGCCATAGCGCCCCGCCAGGTCGGATAATACGTAACTGTTCGAGGTAAGCAGGACGGTAGGCGGATGCACCAACTGCATGATGCGTAAAAGGGGAGTTCCACTCGCGTCGGTGGCCGTCGCCACCACCGTCATCTTGTCGGCCGACATGATCCCCTGGCTGATCAGCGCGGCGGGCTGCGGCAGCACCCCGGGGTACGACGTCTCGCTCACCACCCCGTCCGCGGTGATGGCGAGCCCCACGACCTTGCTGCCGCTCCCCGGGAGCGCCCGCGGCGTGGGACCGTTCAGGGAGAGATAGGTCACCCCCTGGTCCTGCCCCACCTGGCAGCTCGCGTACTCCCATTCCGGGATCCCACCCGCGCTCAGTTGATGATAGACGTATGCGAGCGGCCCGGCGACCAGTTTACCGGTCCCCCTGATGTCGGCCGCACTGAAGGTTATGCCGGGGACACTCTTTTGCAGCACCACCAGCATCCTGGCGCCACCGGCGAGGGTAGCTGTCCCCACCATGAGATCCTTGTAGAGGTTCGCGGCCAGGGTGCCGTGGAAGCTCGCCGCAACCCCGTCCTGGAGCACCGTGCCGTCCGGCAATAGCGTCATGCTGGTGAAGAGCTCCGCCGGGGGCGCACCCCCGCCGAGGCTGTCCTGGTAGGCGGTAACGCTGACCGAGCCGTCGGAGCCGATCCCGAGCGAGCCGCGCAGCCAGCGGGGGGCGACGCCGGTTACCAGGGCGTTGAAGCGCCAGTTGCCTGCCAGATCCGCCTGGGCAAAGCCCCCCGGAGCCGCCGGGACCGCCGACACTTCCGCCGACAGTGCGCTCTCCCCCTTGGAGTTGTAAGCGCTCACCGCGAAGTAGTAACGGGTGTCGTTCTCCAGCCCCGGCACCTGCAAAGAGGTCCCGGTAACCTTGGCCACCTTGGCCCCGCCTCCCGCAGCCATCCCCGACACACTGGAGTAGTAGACGTTGTATCCCGCAGCCCCCTGGGCCGGAGCCCAGGAAAGCGAAACCTGTTTGTCTCCCCCCGTCGCCACCACCCCGGTAGGTGATGCCGCGTTGCCGGGATCGAAACGCCAGGGCGCTGAACCGCACGCGTTAAGCCCGCAGGTGATGATGAGACCGGCAAGAAAAATGACTATGCTGCGCCAGGTGCAATGCATCCGGAAAGATCCTCCTAAAGCCGGGCGGGCCGGGCTCGCTGTTAAAGGCGGTATTCGAAGCCGCCGTAGATGTACCGGCCCGGCTGCGGGAAACCGTAACTGGTCTCGTAGTTCTGGTCGAACAGGTTGTTGACCCCGACATACAGGGTCACCCGGTCCTCGATGAGCTTCTGGCTCAGCTTCAGGTTCACCACGGTGTAGTCGTCGAGCTTCGCCTTCTGCACCACCTGCACGCTGTCCTTGGTGTAGAAGAACTGGTTGGCGACGTGGTTCACGGCGAGATAGGCCGAAGCGCCGCACTGCGCATCGTACCTTCCCTCGAGGGTCACCTTGTCGCGCGGGTTGTACTGCACCTCGTCGCGGCCGGGGCGGGAGCGGTCCTCAGAATGGAGGTAGGTGTAGCCGGCACGAAGCGAAAGCCCCCGGAGCGGGCGGACCTCGCCCTGCAGTTCGGCTCCGGCGAAACGCACCTCGGACAGGTTCATGTTGTGACCGGTAGCCTGATCGTTCTGGATCAGGTTCTGCGCCTGGGTGTAGAAGCCTGTCAGCCCCACCCGGGACTCGCGCGGCAGTTTCTGCTCGATCCCGGCCTCCCAGCTGCGGGAGGTCTCACTGGCGAGTCCGGGGTTCCCCTTGGAGATGTCGTACAGGTCGCCCAGGGAGGGGAAACGAACGTTGCGCTTGAACGCCGCCTTCAGGCGGGTCTCCGGGAAAAGGTCGTAGTTTGCCCCGAGAAGCAGGCTGTAGTCGTCCCGGCCCAGCTCGCTCCTGTGCTGCCAGAAGCGGCCGTAGCCCCCCACCAGGCCGAGCCCCTCGAGCGGGGACAACTCGTATTCCAGCGCAGCCGAATAAAGGGACAGTGACCTGTCCTCGGCGAGATCGCGGTAGGTCGGCGTGCCGCCGGAGACGGGGTTCACGGTCTGAACACCGCCGTTCTCCCAGCCGTCGCGCTCGGCGCCCAGGGAGAAGGTGAGCGTGCCGCCTTTCCCAAGGTCGTACTTGGGCTGCAAAGTGGCGCCGTAGACGGAGGTGTGCACCCGTTCGCGGAAGGAGCCGTCGGCCTGGAATGAGTTGAGCCGCGCATCATCGTACTGGTTCAGATCCTGGTCGGCGCGGTTCAGGTAGCCCCAGCCGCGCAGGGTGAAACGGTCGCTAACGGCAAACTCACCGGCCAATTGCAGGTACAGCCCGGAGAAGCGGTCCACCCGGGCGTACTTCGGGGGCGAGGCGAAGGGATCGACGGGGTCGATGATGGTGCCGGCCGGCTTGCCGTAGCTCCCCTCGTTGTAGCTCAGCGTGAGGCCGAGGGCGACGTCCGCGGTCGGGGTGAAGCCGACGGTGCCCAGCAGGTTGCTCCGCTGCCGGTCGCTGTTGGCGCGGTAGCCGCCCCCCTGGTTGGCCGTGGCGGTGAAGTCGCCGGGGAGCGGGACGGCATCCACCTTCGAGGTGCTGCCGCTCATAAAATAGCTGAAACGGTCGGTGGCGGCGGACAGGGTCCCCTTGGCAAGATAGGGGGCATGATCGCCGACCTCGCCCGAGATGGTGCCGTGCACACCGGGAGTCCCCTTGCGGGTGACGATGTTGATCACGCCTCCGAGCCCCCCCTGGCCGTAGAGCACCGAGCTCGCCCCGGAGGTGAGCTTTATCTCCGCGATGTTTTCGGTGGGGATCGTGGTCGGGTCGAACTGCATGTCCAGGGCCGAGTTCATCGGGATCCCGTCCAGGAGCAGCAGCACGTGCCGGGTTCTGAAGCCGCGGATGTCGATGCGCGGCACACCTTCGGCACCGGTCCTCACGTTGACGCCGGGAAGGAGCTGCAGCGCCTGGTCGAGCGTTCTCGCGCCGCTTGCCCTGATCTCTTCGGCGTCGACCGTGTACAGGGTCTGGCTCGCCTCTACGCCCGGCCCGCCGTCGGCGCGATCGCCGGAGACCACAACCTCGCCCAGGGCGTAACTCTCGGATGCCTGTCCCACCGGCGCCGCCCCGGCCTCGGGCACCAGCGCGCAGCAAAGCATCATCGCCCACAATCCTGCTTTCATATTCATAAAAACCCTTCGAGATTGATGATTCCGTTCCGTGATGTAGCCCCCCTCCCGACCGCCCCCCTCCTGGGGAAGGAGGTGGAAGCGGCAGGGGGGCCGGCTTGACCGTCCGTGTCCCCTCCCCCGGAGGGGGAGGGTCAGGGAGGGGGAAAGAGCCCGCCGACTTACTGCGGAATAACCTGCTTCGGGTTGGTCTGCCCGCCGCTTTCCAGCCCGGAGCCGACCGCGGTGACGGTGATCCAGTAAGTGGCACCGGGGGTGAGTCCGTTGATGGTCAGCGGCGAACCGGCGGAGGCGAACTTGGTCCCGGTCGAGATGACCGTGGCGGTGGTCGGCGTACCGGAGCTCTGCAGACAGTAGACGTTGTAGGAGGAGGCGAGCGGAACCCAGTCCCAGGAAACGGCTACCGACCCGGCGCCCGGGGCGACGGTGACGCCGGTCGGCTTGGCCGGCGCCTGCGCCGTCGCTGAGGGCTTCGCCGAAGACTGGCTGGAGGGGGTGACGCTCTCGCCGGCTATATTGGCGGCGGAGACCAGGAAGTAGTAAGTGGTGTTGTTGGTGAGCCCGGTGACGGCCAGCCCCGGCTGGGAAAGGCCGGCGAGGGACTGCGCCGCGGTGAGGTTCACCTTGGTGCCGCTCGTGGTGGCGAAGCCCGAGGTGGTGGAGTAGTAGACGTTGTAGGAGGTGGCACCCGCAACGGCACTCCAGGCCATGGTCACCTGCCCGTTGTCGCCGGTCACCCTCAAGCCCTGCACCTTGCCGGGGAGCGCCGGCAGCGGGGTGACCGAGACCTCGTCGGAAGGCGCCCCTTCGCCAGCCAGGTTGGCCGCGGCAACGACGAAGTAGTAGGTCGTGCCGTTGGTAAGACCGGTGATCACTTGGCCGCTGGTCACCCCGGCGAGCTTGGTGCCGTTACCCGGGGTAACGCCGGAGGCGGTGCCGTAGTAGACGTTGTAGGAAGCTGCGTTCACCGCCGCGTTCCAGGAAAGGGTGGCCTGGGCATCGCCACCGGCCGGCACCACGCCGGTCACCTTGGCTGGCAGGGGCGGCAGCGGAATGGCGGTTACTTCGTCGGAGACGACGCTTTCGCCGTGGGCGCCGACGGCGGTGACCACGAAATAGTAGGTAGTGCCGTTAACGAGTCCGGTGATGGCCTGGCCGCTGACGGCGCCGGTCACCTTGGTACCGGTGGCGCTGGTGACGCCGGCGGTGGTGGCGTAGTAGACGTTGTACGAGGTGGCGTCGCTGGCGGCGTTCCAGGTGAGGCTCGCCTGGGTATCGCCGGCGCTCGCTACGACTCCGGCGGGTTTGGCCGGGGCCTTGGTGGCGGGGTCACTGGAACCGCACCCTAAAAAGACCAGCGTCAGGACCGACAGGATGGTGGCGGTGAGCCACCGTAACAATTGCTTCTGCTGCTTCATGCTTTTTGCTCTCCTTTGCTATTCATGATCACAATGAGTCTTCTCACAACTGCCAGACTTCATACATTTCCAGGACTATTTGGCGGCCAGTGCAAAGGTGATGGTCACCTCGAACGGCTCGTCAAGCGAGAGCTCCGCCGGGGGCGCCGGGAAGGTCCCGACTGAGCTGACCGCGCGGCTCGCCGCGGCATCGAGGAAAGGATGGCCGCAGGAGCTTACCGCCTCCACCCGCTGCAACGAACCGTCGCGTCGCAGGGCGAAGCGGCGCCGACAGCTTCCTTCCCGCCCCGACCTGCGCGCAGCCAGGGGATATTCCTTGTGGGCCTCGATGAGCCGCTTCAGCTGGGCCTGATAGCTGCCGCGCACCTCCCGCATCCCGCCACTGGTCCCGGGGTTACCCCGCGGCGATGCAGCTGCGGCAGCTGTACCGGCCATGACTCCCTGCGACAAAGCCGCGGCGCGGGTGCGGGCAGCTTCCCTGCCCATCACTTCCGCTCCCCCTCCGGCAGGGCGACCGACGGATTGGTGATTGCCAGCTTCACGGATGCCGACCTCCCCAGACGATGCGCCTGTGGCAGGGGGGGTAACCGCAGCTGGTGCTGCGCCCGCCGACGCTTTCGCCGACTCTGCAGATGGTGCAGCCGACGCGGGGAGCCTCGGTACGGCGGCCGGTGCAGCGGGGGTGGAGATCGCGGCAACCGGGGCGGCCGTGGCCCGTGGAACGGAAGAGGGCCCTGCCGTCCGCGTCGGTCCGCCCAGCTCCAGGTAGGCGACCACCGCCTCGGCCGCCTGTTCCGCCCGTCCCTGCCGCGTCGTGAGCCGGCTGAGACCGTACAGTGCCGCCGCGTGCAGCAGCAGCGAAACCAGGAGCAGGGGCGCCATTCGCGACAATGGCAGGGGAGAGGTCCGCACTAGGCGGAAGCCCCCTGGTCGACCAGGCCGTTCTTGCGCAGCCGGCGGATGATGGAAGGGACCGCAAGCGCACCCAGCCCACCCCACAGGCCGTTCAACCCCGCCGAGATGACCGCCTTGTTCAGCATGATGTCCTCGTCGATGCCGAGCAGCCATTCCACGCCGGTGTTGGTCCCGGCGCGCAGCAGCGAGGCGAGCACCCCGACCGTCGCGCAGGCGAACAGGCTGGTCACGAAGGACGGGGCGAGGAGGCCGGCCAGATCGACCACCAGGGCCGGGAGCAGGAACTTCACCAGCGTGATAAGACCGCCGCTCCCCATGCCGAGCAGGATGCTGGCCAGGCTGGTGATGAGCCCCACCAGCGTCGCGGCCCCCAGCATGGGCACGCAGCCGCGCGCCAGCAGGAAAAAGAACATGGTGAAGAACATTACGTGCCCGGGCATGTGCAGATGCAGCCGCAACCCGGCCCGGGTCAGTATGATCAGGGTGGCGCAGAAGCACAGCAGTACCGCCTCGCGCAGGGTGAAGCGGCGCCAGATGAAGACCTTTTCCTGTTCCATGTATGGTTGCTCCTTCAGAAGTTTTCCGCCGATGCCGCGGTCTGCCGCCCGTCGCCCCGCCCTGCTCCCTCCCCAGGGGCGGCAGGAGCCACGAGGGAGACGTCGAGGTAGGTCCGCTGCGGGTACAGGCCGAAACCTCGCGCCTCCGCGGATCGGGACACCTCGTCGGCGGTCTTCAGCGCCCGGACCATGAGCGGCAGCACCAGGCAGTTGAAGAGATCCGGCCAGTTCCGGGGATCGAGCTGCTCGCGCGGAGAGAGGCGTGCCCCGCGCATGCGCTGCAGCGCCACTATGTCCTCGAGCTCGCGAAAGAACACCGGGACGAACCTGACGCTCACGAACACCAGGAAGGCGAGCCGGTAGGGGACGATCCGTCGCAGCCCCGCCATCGCCTCCGAGGTTCGCGTGGTGCGCAGGAAGACGGCGCCGGGGAGGTAAAAGAGCACGATCTGCGTCGAGATGCGCACCCCGGGCCACAGCCCCTTTTCCACGCCGTCGATCAGGCAGTAGAGCGGGATGACCAGGGCCGCCTGGTAGGCAAACAGGCGCACGTCACGCCACAGGTCGGCGAGGGTGAGCCGGGCCGCAAGGTAGTAAGCCAGCGCCGCTGCGACCAGTACCGAGAGCGTCACGGGATTGCGTCCGCCTGCCGCGAGCGCGCTCAGCACCATGCCAAAGAGGAGCTTCCACCCGGCACCGAGGCGGTGCACCGGCGAGTCGTGGGCCGCGAACTGGCACGCGTACTCGCAGCTTCTCAGCGAGGTGCGCAGCTTAGGGAGCCGTTTCTGCAATCACCCCTCCCTGCAGCGTGAGACTGCGGTCGGCCCAGCGCCGGTCGGGCAGCTCGTCGTGCGAGGCTATGAAGACCGTGGTGCCGTAGCGGATCGGCATGCGGGCCAGGATGGCCAAAAGGCTCAGCCGCTGCGGGAAGTCAAGCCCGGCGAAAGGCTCGTCGAGGAGCAAAAGGGCGGGACGCGGCGCCACCACCGCTGCCAGCGCCACGCGATGCTGCTCGCCGAACGAGAGCGTGAGCGGCGCCCGCTCCGCGAGGTGGGCGATACCGCAGAAGGAAAGCGCCTCGGCGACGATGCGGTCGACCTCCTCGACCGGGTAGGCCAGCCGTTCCAGCGTGAAGGCCACCTCCTCGCGCACCGTCTCCGCGAAAAGCTGGCGCGCCGGGTTCTGGAACAGCACCCCGACCTGCCCGCGCAGGTCGCCGGGCCGGGGGCTTTCCTTGCCGGCGACCCAGACCCTGCCGGCATCCGGCGTCATCAGCCCGGCCAGACAGCGCAACAGACTGGACTTGCCGGCCCCGTTGCGACCGAAGAGATGCACCCGCTCCCCGCGGCTCACCCGCAGCTGTGCCTTTTTCAGCACCGCCCCCGTTTCCGGATAGGAAAGCTCCACCCCCTGCACGTCGAGCACCGGCCGGGTGCCGTAGAGCGAGGACGAGTAGGGGAGCAGGAACGCCTTGGGGCGATAGCGTACCGGGTCAGGGGGGACCCGATCGCTCCCCACGAGGCGTCCCCGCTCCAGCTTCAGGTAGCGGTCCACCAGCCCGTCGAAAGGGCGTGGGTCGTGCTCCGCCATCACGATGGTGTGCCCCCTGCGCTTGAGCTCCGTGAAGACCGCCACCAGTTCCTCTTTCCCCTGCACGTCGAGCTGTGAGGTCGGCTCGTCCAGCAAGAGGAGCCCCGGCCGCATGGAGAGGACCGAGGCCACCGCGAGCCGCTGCTTCTGCCCCGCCGAAAAGCGCTCCACGCTGCGCCGCTCCTCCCCGGTCAGCCCGACCTCGTGCAGCCCCTCCCGGACCCGCAGCGCGATCTCGTCGGCCGGCACGCAAAAGTTCTCCGGCCCGAATGCGATTTCCTCGGCGACCGTGGAGCACAGGATCTGCGACTCGGCGGTCTGGAACACGATTCCCGCCGCCGGGGCGCTGCCCGCCGCGGCCGAAGGGGCGACCCGGATGGTACCAAGCCGCGAGCCGCGCGGCAGCAGCCCCATGATCCCCATGAGCAGCGTGCTCTTGCCGCAGCCGGAATCCCCGGTCAGGCAGACGAACTCCCCGCGCCGCACAGAGGCGCTGATCCCGGAGAGGCTCGGTTCCGTGGAGCCGGGATAGGTGAAGCCGAAATCCTCTATGTCCAAAACGTTGTCGTGCAAAAAAACCTCGAAGTCCTGAAATCCGTCATGCAGAAGACCACGGCACGGTCATGCCCGGTCCTGTAGGGGCGAATAATCATTCGCCCTGCTGGCAGCGGCCATGCGAGCGGGCCGCTCCCTCAGGCCGCCTCGTGCAGCGGCGGCAGCCCCAGACAGGTGAAGGATTCCACGCTCCAGCGCCGGTAGCGGCAGTTGTAGCAGGAGAGCTCCTCCTCGACCACCTGCTCCTCCTCGACGTCCGCCACGAAGCAAGCGCAGCAACCGGCGACTTCCGCCGCCACCCCCCAGGCCTCCTTGCCGTGGGCGAACTCCCTGTTCCCTCTCTGATCGCGGCGCCACATGCTAGTACGCCTTCAGCTGCTTGCGATGCAGCGTCTGCCAGCGCGCCTGGGAGTCCGGCGACTGGGTGGCGCCCACCAGGAGCACCGACTCCCCATCCAGCAGCACCGTCTTCGGCTTTTCACCCAGCACCACCAGGTCCTCGTCTTTCAACGCCTCGCCGGTCACGCTTTTCACCACGTCGACCACCGGATGCTGCAGCAGCTCGTCCACCCGCAGCATGCGGTAGGGCTGGCCGAATTCCAGGAACCCCTTCAGGCGCCCGTCGTTGCCCGACATCCTGAGCCCGGCGCCGGCCAGGGCACCGATCACCCCCTGCCCCGTGCCGCCGTGCTGGGAGAGGTGCACGCCGAGACGCCCGGCGAGATCGTAGGCCTCGTCCATCCCGATCACCTCGCGCTTCGCGCGGCGACCGAAGCCGATCAGCTCGTTGCGCGCCGCCATCCGGGCCGGCACCGCGACGCACAGCCCCGGATCGGAACCGGGCGCGCTCTCCTTTTCCAGGAACTCCGAGACGTACTCGATGACCGGTTCGAGCCACCCCTCGCCCACATCCGCGAAGAAGCACATGGCGCTGTTGTGCGAGGTGTAGGGGATGTCCGGGTGCACGTAGAGCTGGTGCCTGGTGATGTAACTGCAGGTGCCCCAGCCGCGCTGCTGCAGTTCGTCCGCGATCAGGGAGGCGATCTCCCCGGTCCCCCTGCTCTCGAGGTTGTCGGTATCGTCGATTGAAATCGCTATCCGCATCTGCTTTCACTCCTGACCGTTGTATTACAAAGTAAATAACGCTAGACAAAAAAAAGCCCCGATCCTGGATGGAAGGGGGCCTTTAACAGTTCGGTGTTACCGCTCTGCCGCAAGGCTCTCCTTTCCAAAAGGGAGGCACCGCCGTTTCCGGCAGCACCCGTTGGCCCGCAGCCATGAGGAGGTCCTTTTAGGCGGCGAAGCTCGGAGAGGCTCAGATGAATTTGGGCAGAACCTTTAACACAGGTAAAACGTATACTCCAGAAAAATATGATGTGGAACGGCAAACTTTCGGCAGGTTACTCTTCTTTCTTCTCCTGTTCGACCCGGTCCATGGTGTCGAGCACCTTCTCGGGCTTGACATCCTTGGTCAGCTCCTCGAGTTCCGGGTTCCTGGACTCCTCGACTCCGAGTTTGTCCCCGATCGCGGTCAAAAGGGTAATGATCCTCGTGACCTCGTGCTCCGCCAGCAGGTCGATGTGCAGGTTCAGCTCGGCGCGCCGGTCCGCGGAGGCCTGCATGCGGTTTTGGCTGATGAGGACGAAGGTGGAAAGAAAGATCGCCTCGACCGAGGCGAACATGGCGAGAACGACGAAGGTGGGGTCGAAGCGGGGGAGGATGGTGATCCAGCCCAGGTTGACCAGTATCCATCCCCCGAAGAGGACCAGGTGGATGTAGACGAAGGGCATGCTCCCGGTGAAGGAGGTGATGGCGTCCGCCAGCCGTTCCTGCGCGCTCTTGGTGCGCTCCTCGGCCTGGCGCCGCTCCAGGAGCGCCGCGATGTTGCGGTTGACCACGGAAGCCATGGACTGGTCGGAATCGGACTCTCGCATCGCTCTCCCCGCCCTGCCGGAAGCATTCGAGCTGCGCTCAACCCGGAAACAGTACCGTACCAGTCGGGCACCGCAAGTCAGCGGAGCGCCGCCGGCTCGCAGGCCGCGCGGCGCCCCATCTTGTCACCTCCTCAGTTGAGCGTCACGATGCAGGGAGCAGGGGACGTGGTGTAGCCGCTCTC
Source organism: Geomonas oryzisoli (assembly GCF_018986915.1). Taxonomy (NCBI): domain Bacteria; kingdom Pseudomonadati; phylum Thermodesulfobacteriota; class Desulfuromonadia; order Geobacterales; family Geobacteraceae; genus Geomonas; species Geomonas oryzisoli. The sequence continues at coordinate 759,334 of NZ_CP076723.1, read as the reverse complement.
CGCATAGCCGCTCTTCATAGCCTTGACCCGGAAACTGTAACTGCCGCTGCTGCTTGCGCTGAAGTAGGTGTAGGTCCCCCCGCCGCTGTAAAGCTGCGTCCACGCGCCACCGTCGCGGCTGTACTCCACCTGGTAGGTGACACCGCTTACGTTGCTGCTACCCCAGCTGACCTGGAACTTGCCCGTGCTGCTGGCTGCCGGCACGGTGATCGAAGCGGGAGCCCCGCAGACGAGTTTTACGACGCAGGCGTTCGCCGATACCGTGTAGGGGCTGTCGTCAAAGCCTGCCTTCACCGCCTTGACCCGGAACCAGTAGCTGCCGTCCACCGTCACCTTGGGATAGGTATAGGTGCCGGTGCCACGGCTCATTTCGGTCCAGGGGCCGTCGTTGAGGCGGTATTCCAGCACGTAGGTCGCACCGGAGACGTTGCCGCTCACCCAGGAAACCTGGAACTGGCCGGTACTGTTGGCGCTCGGCACGTTCAACGCAGCCGGGGCGCCGCAGACGAGGTAGACCTTGCAGGGTGCGGCCGAGGTCGTGTAGGGGCTGTCGGCGAAGCCGGTTTTGATCGCCTTGACCCGGTACAGGTAACTGCCGTTGACGGCGACGGTCTGGTAGACATAGGTACCGGTGCCCCGGCTCACTTCGGACCAGGGGCCGTCGTCGAGGCGCGCCTCCAGCACGTAGGTGACGCCGGAAACGTTGCTGCTCCCCCAACTGACCTGAAACTGCCCCGTGCTGTTAGTGCCCGGGATCCTCACGGCTCCCGGGGCGCCGCAGGCGAGGTTGACCGCGCAGGCGGCAGACGTCGTGTAGGGGCTGTCGGCATAACCTGCCTTCACCGCTTTGACCCGGAAGCTGTAGTTGCCGTTTTGCGTGACCTTCGGATAAGCGTACACGGCGCTACCGCGGCTCAATTCGGTCCACGCCCCCTCGTCCAGGCGCTGCTCCAGCACGTAGGTCGCGCCCGAGATGTTGCTGCTCCCCCAGGAAACCGAGAGCTGACCCGTGCTGTTGGTCGCCGGCACGTTTACCGCTCCCGGCGCACCGCAGGCGAGGTTGACCGCGCAGGCGGCAGACGTCGTGTAGGGGCTGTCGGTATATCCGCTCTTCACCGCTTTGACCCGGAAGCTGTAGTTGCCGTTTTGCGTGACCTTCGGATAGGCGTACACGGCGCTACCGCGGCTCAATTCGGTCCACGCCCCCTCGTCCAGGCGCTGCTCGAGCACGTAGGTCGCGCCCGAGATGTTGCTACTCCCCCAGGAAACCGAGAGCTGCCCCGTGCTGTTGGTCGCCGGCACGTTTACCGCTCCCGGCGCACCGCAGGCGAGATTGACCGCGCAGGTGATGGCCGCAGTCGTGTAGGGGCTGTCGGCATAGCCTGTTTTCACCGCCTTGACCCGGAAACCGTAGCTGCCGTTTTGCGTCACCACCGGGTAACTGTAGACGGCGGTACCGCGGCTTAACTCGGCCCACGCCCCCTCGTCCTGACGCACCTCCAGCACGTAGGTGACACCCGAGATGTTGCTGCTCCCCCAGGATACCGAGAGCTGTCCCGTGCTGTTGGTCGCCGGCACGTTTACCGCTCCCGGCGCACCGCAGGCGAGATTGACCGCGCAGGTGATGGCCGAGGTCGTGTAGGGACTGTCGGCATAGCCTGTTTTCACCGCCTTGACCCGGAAGCCGTAGTTGCCGTTTTGCGTGACCTTCGGGTAGGCGTACACGGCGCTGCCGCGGCTCAATTCGGTCCACGCCCCCTCGTCCTGGCGCTGCTCGAGCACGTAGGTCGCGCCCGAGATGTTGCTGCTCCCCCAGGAAACCGGGATCTGCCCCGTGCTGTTGGTCGCCGGCACGGTGACCGTTGCCGGCGCGCCGCAGGCGAGCCTGACCGCGCAGGTGGTGGACGAGGTCGTGTAAGGGCTGTCGGCATAGCCGCTCTTCACCGCCTTGACCCGGAACCCGTAGCTGCCGTCCTGCGTCACGCTCGGGTAGGTGTAGGTGCCCGTGCCGCTGTAGATGCGAGTCCACGCGCCGCCATTCCAGCTGTACTCAAGGATGTAGGTGACCCCGCTCACGCTGGAGGCGCCCCAGGAGACCGGGAACGTTCCGGTGCTGTTGTTAGCCGGCACGTTGATCACCGCCGGGGGGGGGATGAACAGTTCTGGAAGCGCCAGTACGGTGCCGACCCGGCAGTTGTTGGTTTCATCTGTTTCCTCGACAGCTTTGCCGTAGTCGGCGCAGGCGACCAGGTAGAAGGTGCCGCCCGGAACGGAGGCCGGGATGGTGATCTCGCTGCTCGCGCTGACACAGTTCCCGGCGGGAAGGAGCGCGCTCACGCTGCGGCTGCCGATGAAACGATCGTCGGCGGAATACGCGGCATCGGCGGAGAGCAGGAACCCGACGTTGAAGGAAGGGGCCGCTCCCGGGCCGTTATTGCAGACGGTGTCGGTCACCGTGATGGCCCCCCCCTGCTGTCCCGCAGCCGGCCCGGATACAGACTGGACCAGGACGTCGCCCGCCTCCAGCCGGGTCACGGTGACCTGGCGGCTGGCGCTGTTGCCGAGGGTATCGCTGGCAACGACGTTAAAGAGGTTGTCCCCCAGGGAGAGCGGCAGTTCCAGCTCGAAGTAGCCGTCGCTCACCCGGTAGCTCGCGGCAGTGCCGTTCACGGTCACCGAGGCCACCCCCGACGGGTCGGTGCTGAGCCCCGAGATCACCGTGGTGCTGTCGTAGGAGACGCTCCCGGCGGCAGACATGACCAGCAGGGAGGGGGGGAGGTTCAGCGTGGCAAAACTGGTGCTGCAGGCCGATGAGTTTCCCGCCTCGTCTGTCGCGGTGACGGTCACGTAATAGCGGCTGCCCTCCTTGAGCGCGGCAAGCTGCATCTCGTGCTGCATCATCAGCCTTTGGTCCGCAACGCGTGCCCCCAATGCCGGGGTCAGCCCGTACTCCAGCAGCGTGCCCGCCGGCTCGTCGGTACGCCACAGCACCGTCGCCGTGGTTTCCGTCGCCCCGGTCGCGGTGAGCCCGGAACATACCGGCGGCACGTTTTCCACGACGGCGCTCGCCGTCACCACTGCCGTCTTGCCGGTGCCGTCATCGGCATCCTGATAGCTGGCAATGACCGTGTCGCTGCCGTCCACCTGCAGGATCCCATCGCCGGGAACTGCGGGGAGCGGTGCCAGAGGAAGGGTCCCGGTAAAGACCGCGCTGTCAGTGGAGGTTTCCCGCAGCGACACCGCTTCCCCGACGGCCTCGCCCGTGCTTGCCACCTTGATCTCCACCTGCTCCGCGACCTGGTGGTCCCGGTTCAGCCCCGTGTCCACCAGCCGGATCTGCAGCGAAGCGCCGGAATTGTAACTCTTGCGGTCCAGGGTGAGCGTGCCGCGCTGGCTTGCCCCCATCACCCCGGTGATGGCCAGGGCGAACGGCTGCGGCCCCGACGGCACGTTGTACCCGGATACGGTGACCGTGTACATCCCGGCCATCGGCGCCTTGATCAGCACCTGTTCCTCGACGTTCAACCGGTCGGCCGCCCCCCCCGGCACCGATGCGCCGTTGGCAAAGACGTTGCCGGCATAGGGGGTTCCGTCGGGCGCCGTCACGGTGAGGTCGAGGTCGTTCACCAGCGCCCTCGCGGCACCCATGACTCCGGGGTAGTCCGTCCATACCAGGGTCGCCTTGAACGGCTCACTACCCGCCACCGCGAAGTCGCGGCTCCAGGTCGCTCCGGTAGCGAGCCCCGGCTCATCGGCCACCACCGCCAGCCTCCCCGCATCGACCGCAAAAGGAAGAACCCGGTCCAGTTGCACCCGCCCCCACCCCTGTCCCGTCGAAGGGATCGGTCCGTCCGTCCCGGTGCCGGTCATCTCCTGGGCGCTGTTGATGAGTACCGCCTTCACCAGCGCGCCGGAAGCAAACAGCGCGTTGGCCGGCGTCGGGACGCCCAAGGGGTAATACCCCTGGCTGAAGTACTGGCGCACCAGGGCAGCCGCGCCGGCCACCGTGGGGGTCGCCATGGAGGTTCCGCTCATCGCCAGGGTGCCGCTGTTGAAACTGTTCTTTAGCCCGTCGGAGTCGGCGGAGATCAGCCCCACCCCCGGAGCGGTGAGCGTCGGCTTGATGCGTCCGTCCGCGGTGGGTCCCCTGCTGCTGAAGGAGGCGAGGTTCTGCGCGTTACTGCCGTTGTAGCTGGCCCCCACACTGATCACGTTCTTGGCGTTGGCGGGGTTGCCCACCGTGGAGCGGGTGGGACCCGAGTTGCCGTTGGCGACCAGCATCATGAAATCCTTGTGATCCCAAAGGTAACGGTCCGCGCTCTGGGTGAAGAGGCTGTAGCTGCGGTCCGTGTTGCCCCAGCTGTCGCTGTGCAGGCGCGCCCCTGCCTGCTGGGCCCGGTCGAAGAGGATACCGAGATCGTCGGGGGGATAGACGGAGTTCGAGGCCCCGTAGGTGAGGTCCTGCAGGAAGAGCTTGGCCTTGGGCGCCATGCCGTTGGCGGTGTCGAGCCCGTCGACCGGGGTGCGGTCGCCGGCCAGGGTTCCGCAGACGTGGGTGCCATGCCCCGGGTAGTCGGCGTCGTAGTCGTCGCCGTAGGTCGTGTCGTACCCTGCGAGTTTTCGGTGGGTGGACCCGATGGGGGCGCCGGTCGGGTCGCGGATCCAGGGGATGTCATGGTCGAGCCCCGAGTCCCCCACCCCGACGATCTCACCCTCGCCCCGGATCCCCTTGTCCCAGATCGCCAGGCGGCCGGGTTCGTTACTCTGGATGACCCAGCGGGCGGTGTCGTTCAAGAGCTCCATGTCGACGTGCTCGCCGATCCAGGTGACCTCCTCGAGGGCCGCGATGCCGGCTATGGCACCCGATTCCGCCCGCACCCTGACGGTATCGCGTCCCACCTCGAGCAGCGCCGCCCCCTGCCGGCGCAGCTCGGCCAGTACGTTTGCCAGCGATGCCGGAGCATCGAGCTTCAGCTGCAGGGTCACCGTCTCGCCCGACGCGGGCTGCAGTGCCAGCTTGCGCAGCTTGCCGTTCATCTTATAGCCGGGGTGGAAGCGGGTCACCCCGTCGATGAAGGAAAGCGCCTGCACCTGCCTGCGGGCCGCGTCATCCATGGCCGCCAGGAAGGCGAATTCGGGGAGGTAATCGAGCAGGCGCACCCCAAGCCGCGCCACGGCTTCCTTTTCCTGCTCGGCAACCGGCCCCGCGAACTGCACCACCCACAACCGGACGCCCTGCTCCGACCGCCCCCGCAGCTCTGCGGCAGCCGCAGCGTCTCCGGCGTCCCCCACAATCAGACCGTTTACCTTGACCTCGTGTTTCACGGAATCCTTGGCCCAGCATATGGTTCCCTGCGGGCCGGCGACAGCTGCCATAGAGAGGGCTAACAACCAGGCAAGTACCTTTTGTCTGCACATGGCATCCTCCTGACTCTGGTGAGCGCTCCGGGCGACGGTCCAGCGCTGCCGTACCAAGGAAGAGGCATATCAGGTGCGCAATGACATCAAGGCTTCATGGGGGTCCTTTTTTGCGGTGGGGCTCCCGCAGCAGGTGACGACAAGCGCTGCAGTTGATTCTGATTCTGCGCCGATTGTACCTTTCGAGGGGGGGCGGGATAAATACGATGATTGGAGTATTCGCTGAGGTATTTTGGAGCATGCTGGTTCGTACGCAGGAAGGCATAGTCAGACCGCCGCCCTACGCAATTGGGTCGAGGGTTTCGCTCAGTTGCGGTACTGGGGCAGGAAAAGGGAATCCGCCGCCCAGACCGCAGCCTCGAGCCGGCTGGAGACGTTGATCTTGCGGAAGATGTTGTTCAGGTGGGTGCGTACGGTGTGCGGGCTTATGAAAAGGGTGTCCGAGATGCACTTGTTGGTGGCGCCTGCGGACAGCAGCCCCAGGATCTCCACCTCGCGGTGGGTCAGGCTGTGCTGGACCACGTCGTGCACCGCCACCTTCCTGCGCCGGTGGGCGAAACCATGCTCGAGGATCACCTCGGTCATCATCTGGCGCGAGATCCACAGCCCCCCTTCGAAGATAGCCGCCAGCCCCTTCAGCACGGTCTGCACCGAATCGTCCGCGTAGAACACCCCCTGGACTCCCACCTCGATGGCCTGCTTCTCGATGGCCAGGTGCCGGTCCAGGTTGAAGAGCACCAGCGACAGGTCGCACGGGATCTGGCGCAGTTCGAGCTGCAGGGACTCGCTGAGCGCCTTGAGCGGCAGCCCGAAGCAGTCGTAGAGCAGGGCGATGTGGCAGGTGAAGTGTTCCTGGTGGCAGAGGATGAAGCTGTCCAGGCTGTCCATGACACAACAGCTGCAGGTGCTGTAATTCTCGATGAAGTTGGCCAGGAGGGTGTTCTGAAAGTGATTGGGGCCGACTATAACAACTCGACAATCGGTGCTACTGGCGAGGGAGACTTCACTCATAGGGCACCTCCTACCAAGTACCTGGCACCTGACCATCAGTTCCTGATCCCAAAGCGCATCGGCACTACGGTGACCAGACTAGCAGCAGCTCGGCGAGTGTCAAGAGCCGCGTGAGCGATGGCGGCATAAAGACGACGTTGATCCGCCGAACCGCCTTGCTCTGTCTAGCTCCTGTGGTTTCTTATGTCGGCGTAGGTTTGCAGGAAGTAATTCAGATGGGCCAAGCGCGCCTCGATGTCTTCGCGCCAGCCATCGAGCTTATGCCAGCCCGCTTCCGTGATCCGGTACACCCTGCGGGCCGGGCCGCTGCCGCTGGTGTCCCAACTGGAAGCCACCTGTCCCTCTTCCTCCAACTGCTGCAGGGTCCGGTACACGGCAGCGCTGTCCGGACGAAAGAGCGGCATGCGCTGGGACAGAAGGTTCATGACGGCGCCGCCGTGGCTGGGCTCCTGCGCCAGGGCGAGCAGGATGAAGGCGGGGAGGTGGCGGTACTGCTGCTTTCGTTTTGGAGGCATGGCTAGGTCCTTTCCGATCATGTTTGCTTCCCCGCCCGGAGAAGCAGCGCTTCACGCGTCCGCCGCTTCCGACTGCACCTCGAGTTCCTCTTCCGGCAGCAGCCGCTCCATCAGATAGCCGCAGGCCAGGATGCAGGGAACGGTCAACAAAAGTCGCAGCAGCGCGAAACGCAGACTGATGAAGCTGCTCTCCATGAGGATCATGGGTATCTTGATGGCGCCCCAGGTCCCCAGGAAGATGACGATGTTGGCCAGGCGCGCCCCCTTTTTCCGCAGGGATACCGCCACCGGGAAAGCGGCGTAGAGGGGCCCCGCGGCCGCCGTCCCCAACAGCATGGCGACGCCCGCCCCGACCGGTCCGGAATCGGGCCCGAGGTGCGACTCGACCAGCCGGCGCGGCACCCAGACGTCCAAAAGCCCCATGAGCACCATGACCGGCGGCACGATCGAGAGCACCTCCAGCAGAAATCCGGTGGAGTTGAGCGCGGCCAGCCGCGCCGTCCCCGGCTGCCAGAAGTAAAGAAGAAGGTTGGCGGCGAGCACTATCATGAAGAGCCGGTAGTCCAGGAGCTTCGTCTTCACAGCAGCACCCCCATCGCCAGGCCGATCAGGATCGCGGTCACGAAGCAAAGCGCCTGGCGCAGCAGCGTGAAGCGTCTTCCGAAGCAGGAGATCTCCATCGGTGCGGTCATGACCCCCACCATGGTGAGGGTGGTCACGAACGCCGCGAGGCTCGCCGGTGCGGCACCCAGCTTGAACAAAGAGCCCACCAGCGCGAAGGCGATCGGCGCGGGCATGGTCACGATCGAGCCGATGGCGGAGACCAGGGCGAAGCCCGCCACCCCGCCCTGGCTGAACAGTTTCCTGATCAGCTCCGGCGGCACCAGGGCCAGCACCAACCCGACCAGCGCCACCATCCCCAGGATGCGCGGGACCAGGCCGTGCAGCGACTTCGCACCGATGCGCAAGGCCCGTCTCGTCCTCTCCGGGTCAAGCCGCCAGGAGACCAGCACTGCCAATGCCGTCCCACCGTACAGAACTGCCGACATCATAACTCCCTCCTGCTCTCTCACAACGCCCCCATTACTGTAATTAACAGTATGGTGTTTTTAACTGCAAGTCAACGGCAAAAGTTCGGTCTGGACCAAGGTGGGCTTTTTTTCATTCAAGATAATGAAAGCTCATGACGATATTGACTCAGTAGACAACACAGATGCTCTAACAAGCGCTTCTGAGACCAGCGATGCCGGAGGATAGGATGATGACCTTATCGGGAGTCAAGCTCAGCGCACGACTTGGGATAGCCTTTGCCGTGGTAGTGGTCCTTATGACAGTGGTGGGAGGATACTCCATCAACAGGATGGCGGTCTTCGACGGCAAAGTCCGGACCCTGATCGAGGACAAGTGGCCCAAGACCGTGGCGCTCAACGACCTCAAGTCGCAGGTCAACGTGGTGGCCCGCGGCCTGCGCAACATGATCATCCTCCAGGACCCGCAGGAGGTGCAGAAGGAAGAAAAGCGCATCGTCGAATCCCTGCAGGCAGCGGACAAGCGCATCGAAGAGCTTAAAAAGACGGTGGAGAGCGACGCCGGCAAGGCAGCCCTCAAAACGGTGATCGAGGCGAGGAGTGCCTACCAGGAGGCCCAGCACCATGTCATCGCCACCATAAAGGAAGGTGACAGGGAGAAGGCGGGACAGGAGCTGATCGGCCCCATGCGCAAAGCGCAAAGCGCCCTCTTCACCGCGATCGACAAGATGCTCACCCACCAGGATAAGGAGATGGTGCGGGTCGGCGAGGAGTCCAAGCACATGATCGACCAGGGACGCGTGGTGGTGATCACCCTGCTGATCGCAGCCGTCGTCCTTTCCATCCTGCTGGCGCTGATGATCGTGAAGAGCATCACCGCCCCGGTCGCGGAACTGATCGCCGCCAACGACCGTCTGGCCGACAACGACCTCACCGTCTCCATACCCCTTACCGGCAACGACGAACTGGGACACCTGGCCGAGTCGACCCGGAAGGTGGTGGATAACCTGCGCGCGATGCTGGGGCGGGTGTCGGAGAGCTCCAGCGAGATCGCCTCCGCCTCCCACCAGCTCAAGGCGACGGCGGAACAGATCGCCACCGGCGCCGAGGAGCTCGCCTCCCAGACCGGCTCGGTCGCAGTCGCCAGCGAGGAGATGGCCGCCACCAGCAGCGACATCGCCCAAAACTGCGTCCGCGCTGCCGAAGCCTCCCGCCAGAGCAGCGCATCAGCGGACCAGGGAGGACAGGTCGTGCAGGAGACCATAGCCGGGATGGTGCGCATCGCGGAACGGGTCAGGGAGAGCGCCGGCACGGTGGAGAGCCTCGGGGCACGCTCCGAGCAGATCGGGGACATCATCGCCACCATCGAGGACATCGCCGACCAGACCAACCTGCTCGCGTTGAACGCCGCCATCGAGGCGGCGCGCGCCGGCGAGCAGGGACGCGGCTTCGCCGTGGTGGCCGACGAAGTGCGCGCCCTGGCGGAGCGGACCACCAGGGCCACCAAGGAGATCGGCAACATGATCAAGGCCATCCAGGACGAGACCAAGGCGGCGGTGAGCGCCATGGAGGAAGGGGTGGTGGAGGTGGAAAAGGGGACCCAATCTTCGCAGCAGTCGGGCGAGGCGCTGCAGATGATCCTGCAGCAGATCGGCGAGGTGACCATGCAGGTCAACCAGATCGCCACCGCTGCGGAGGAGCAGACGGCGACCACCAGCGAGATCACCATGAACGTGCAGCAGGTAACCGACGTGGTGCAGCACACGGCCAGAGGCGCCAACGAGACCGCCGCAGCCGCCTCGCAACTGGCGCAGAACGCCCAGACCCTGGAAAGCCTGGTGCGGCAGTTCCGGCTCTGACCGCTGACGGCAATACGAAAAGACAGAGGGGCCAGGCGAAACGCCTGGCCCCTCTTTTGTTGCGGCGGGGACTCCCCGGTTACCGCCCGGGGAGGTGGGTTACCCTTACAGGAAGCCCACGTACTTGCACCCGGAGGTAAAGCTCTTCCAGGCGCTGTCCTTGTAGCCGGTCTTCACGGCTTTCACCCGGTAATAGTAAGTGAGGCCGCGAGTCCCGACGGTGACCGTGGTAAAGGGGGCAGCTCCGCTGTAGACCTCACGCAGACCGGCGGTGAAGGTGCTGTTGGTCGCTTCCTGCACCACATAGGTCACCCCGGTTACCACGGACTGGCTCCAGGCAAGGTCGATGATCAGGTCAGAGTAGGTCGTAGGAACAGTCAGAGCGGCGAGGGTCGGGATGATGGTCCCCGGTACCCGGCACGGCGCTACCGCAGTTTTCCACAGGCTGTCGGCGTACTCGGGATGAACCGCTTTGACCCGATAGTAGTAGATGCTCCCCAGCGACTTGCCGGAGAAGGCCTTGCTGATACCGGTCGCCGGGTAATCGACCACGTCCTGGGTGAACCCGGCGTCGGTCGCCTCCTCGAGGATGTAGCTCACCCCCTTGGTTGCCGAAGCCCCCCAGGAGACCGTGTACATGCCGTCGAGATCCGAAACCGGTACGGTGATGGTGAGCGGAGCCGCCGCCGGCACGCCCGGACCGATCACCTTGCAGCCGGTGGCGAGGCTCTTCCAGGCGCTATCCTTGTAGCCCCCCTTGATGGTCCGGACGCGGTAGAAGTAGGTCACGCCGACGCTTCTTTCGGTGATGGCCGCGCCGGTTTCGCTGCCGCGGTACGCTTCACGCAGCCCCGCCGTGAAAGTGGCGTTGGTTGCCTCCTGCAGCACATAGGTGACGCCCGCTACGGTGGAAGCGCCCCAGGAGACGGTGTAGTTGCCGTCGGCATCGACGGCGGGAACGACGAGGCCGGTCAGGGTGGCGAGGATGGTGCCGGGGACGGCGCAGCCTGCGGCAGCGGTCTTCCAGCTGCTGTCGACGTATTCGGGGTGCACCGCCTTGACGCGGTAGAAGTACGTGGTCCCCAAGGTCTTGCCCGTGAAAACCTTGGTGAGACCGGAAACCGCATAATCGACCACGTTTTGCGTAAAGGCAGCGTCGGTCGCCTCCTCGAGCAGGTAGCTCACCCCCTTGGTCGCCGAAGCGCCCCAGGAAACGGTGTAGGCCCCGTCAGCGTCGCCAAGCGGAACGGTCAGGGTCAGCGGTGCCGCAGCCGGCACGCCCGGGCCGATCACCTTGCACCCGGTTATCGAGCTCTTCCAGAGGCCGTCCTTGTAGCCCCCCTTGATCGCTTTTACCCGGTAGAAATAGGTGGTGCCGACACTGCGACCGGAGAGGGCCGCGCTGGTCTCCGAGCCGCTGTAGACCTCCTGGGCGCCGGTGAATGTGGCGTTGGTCGCCTCCTGCAGCACGTAGGTTACGCCCGGGACGGCCGAGGCGTTCCAGGAAACCGTGTAGCTGCCGTCAGCGTCGACTAGCGGCACGGCGAGGATGGTCAAGGTCGGCAGCGCCGTGCCCGGAACGGCGCACCCTGCGGCGGCTGTTTTCCAGGCGCTGTCGACATACTCCGGGTGCACCGCCTTAACGCGGTAGAAGTAGGTGGTACCGAGGCTCTTGCCGGTGAAGGCCTTGCTGAGACCGGTGACCGGGTAGTCGGTGGCGTTCTGGGTGAACGCTGCGTCCGTCGCCTCCTCGAGGAGGTAGCTCACCCCCTTCGTGGTCGAGGCGGTCCAGGAAACGGTGTAGGCGCCGTCGGGGTCAGCCGCCGGAACGGTGAGTAACGCCGGGGCCGCGGCTGCGACGTCGGGGCCGATGACCGTGCACCCGGTCGCGGAGTTCTTCCACAGGCCGTCCTTGTAGCCCCCCTCGACGGTCCTGACACGGTAGTAGTAGGTGGCGCCGAGGACGCGTCCGGTGATGGCGGCGGAGGTCTCGGTGCCGCGGTAGGCCTCGCGCAGGGAGGTGGTGAAGGTGGCGTTTGCCGCCTCCTCCAGGACGTAGGTCACGCCCGGGGTGGCCGAGGCGCCCCAGGAGACGGTGTAGTCACCGTCGGCGTCAACCGGCGGGATATTGAGGGTGGTCAGGGTGGGAAGCACGGTGCCGGGCACCGCGCAGCCGGCCGCCGCCGTCTTCCAGTCGCTGTCGGCGTAGCCCGGCGCGGTCGCCCTCACCCGGTAGAAGTAGGTGGTGCCGAGGCCCTTGCCGCTGATCACCTGGCTGACGCCGGTGGTGCTGTAACTCTGCACGTTCTGGGTGAAGCCGGCATCGGTCGCTTCCTCGAGAAGGTAGGTCACCCCCTTGGTGGTCGAGGCGCCCCAGGAAACACTGTAGCTGCCGTCGGGGTCGGCCGCGGGGACGGTGATGGTGAGGGGCTGGGCGCAGGTGACGTCAAGGCCCCTAGTGGCGAATATCTGGAACACATCGTAGTTGGTGCCGTACTGGGAGCTCTCCTGGTAGGCGCCTCCGCCGAGCAGGAACTTGCCATCCGCGCTGAACCACAGGGAGTTTCCGCCGTCGGAATCCATGAAGAGCGTCATCTGCCCTGATGGGGAAATGGTGTAGTGGCAGGCGACAGGGGCCTGGTTGTCCGCGCGATCAGTCACCCCTGAGTACCAGGAGAGATTTGCCTCGAAAGCCGTGCCGGTGTAGCTCAAGGTGCAGCCACCGTTGGAGTCGAGGGTGAGGGAGCCGCTGTTAACGAAGGTGCCGTCGGTGACGCTCCCGCCGGAGCTCCAGAAGGCGGATTCCTGATAGGCGAAGTTGTACGTTCCGGCCACCGACGCGAAGCTGAAATTCCCCCCCTGCTTCACGGCGACCAGCTGGTCGGAAAGATACTCTACGCCAAAGGAGTCGTTGTACTGCATCGGACCGCCGGCGACGAGGACGTTCCCGTCAGGGCTCAGGCTGAACCCTTTGCCCCCCTCGGGGGTGATAACCTGAACCTGCCCTGTGTCGGAAACCGTATAGCTGCAGGAAACCGGCCCGTTGCCTTTGGGGTAAGCGCTGACACTGCCCCTGTTGATGGTGAGCCCGGCCTCGTAACGGTAGCCGCCATAGCTCAAGGTGCAGCCTCCGTTGCCGTCGAAGCTAGCCGTGCCGGTGTCGCCGCGAATGCCATCATATACATAGGACGCACCGGACCCGGTGCTGTTCCAAAGCGAAAACTCCTGGCTTACGAAATTGAAGGTGCCGTTCAGGGAGGCGTTGGTCATGCCGCTGCCGCTTCTGACGGCGATGATCTGGTCGTCCCAGTAATCTGTGCCGTTAACTTGCACGTCTTTGTTGGCTGAAGCGGCTATGATCACGTTACCGTTCTGGCTCACCTGGAAGCTCTTCGAACCGCCGTCGGGAAAGCCGAGGGTCATGGTGCCGCCGGACGTAACCGTGTAGGTACAGGCATCATTGTCTTTAGAGTCAACCCAGGTATTCACCGTGGAGGCCCCGATTGCAGTTTCGTACCCCTGATCCCGGTAGCTAAGTGAGCAGGTCCCTGCCCCGTTGAAAGTTATGGTCCCGGTACTTCCATGGACGCTGTCCGAGCCCCCCCCCGAAAAACCATAAAAACCAGCTTCCTGACTCGAGAACTTGTAGGTGCCATTCACTGTGGCAACCGACATGGCCCAGGCCGAAGGCGCGGCCAGAGTCGTAGTCACGGTGAGCAGCAGTGCCGCAATTACTTTTTCCATTCTCCTCTTCACTAAATACCCTCCATTGAAGTGCTGACCCCTGCAAACTGAGACGTGGCCAGGATTAAAATGGCGGATAAGTTATCATGAGATTTTTATGAAAACCACAAAAACTTGGTCTTTTTGCGTTTTTTCTTAGCAAAAAACGGCGTATACAACGCGAAAAGGCCGGGAATATGTCCCCGGCCTTTTCATTGAAAATCGTTTTTGTGGTCTATGAACCCTATTTGTTGTGTCCCTTGCCGTGCCCCTTGCCTTTCCCTTTGCCCGGGCCGGAGTCTTCGTCCCCGCCACGCCCCATTGGTTGACCGGTCAGGCGGAGGTCCCCCCTCTTGAGGGCGTGGAATTCGGCAGAGCCGGGCTTGATGCCCAGTTCCTTGGCGATGGCGCCCCAACCTTTCTTCTTGTTGGGCTGGTACACCTGGTAGACCTGGTCCACGGGTTTACCGGAGTACTGTCCCAGCTGGAACAGCATGAAGGCATCCGCCGGCTCGGGGACCGATTGCAGCACCATCTGGACCTTGGCCGTCGGCACACCGAACTGGGCGCTCACCTTGGCGGAGAACCCGTTCATGTCGGCGCGGGCCTGGACATTGAGGCTGGAGAGGAACGAATCCAGACTGGCAAACGCAGTCATGGGCACAACAAGAACAAGAATCAAGCTGAGAAGAATCAGGCGTTTCATGTTTCCTACCTCCATCGTTGGGATGATATGCCGCAACAGGCAGGGGACACTATACCTAACCTTAAAACCATTTGCCACAGAGAACATCTGAGAAAATCCGAGAGAAGCAAAAGATTCAAGGGGTAACCCGAACGGCTGTAAGGGTTTCAGGTTTTCTCAGACGTCCTCAGATTTTCTCCGAGCCGTCGCGCTAAGGCGCTATGGCCCGCAAGCGTGGCCAATGGTTTGCTTTTTTGGTTTCTGTTACTGCAGCGTTTCCCGTTGCAGGAACTCGGCGAATTCGGTGAACACCGCCTCGCGCACCGAGTGCTGCTGCCAATTCCTGATCAACTGCCTCATGCACTGCAGGGCCCCGATCAGCCCGGCGGAGGTGCCGCCCGCGATGAGGGCGCTGGTTTCACCGGAAAAGACCATGACCAGGCTGGAGATGAGAAGTACCAGGCTCGTCAGCAGCAGCGGCAGTTCGACGTGCTTGAACGGCGAGCGGAACATGTGATGGACCGAGGAGTACACGGAAGCGTGTGCCTTTACCAGCTTGAGGTACCGCTCCAGTTCCGCGCCGTTGCAGCGCGACACCGCGCGCAGGTAGAAACGGCGGCAGGCCTCCCTGCTGCTGGTTGCCATGCGGTCGCCGTAGTAGTGTTCCAGTTCGACATCGATCGTGTAAGTGTCCATCTCGAGCCCTCGATTCTGCTCCGTCAGTAAAGCAGTGATAAAGTGGTGTGTCCGTGAAATAGCATGATGTATACCAACCGGACGGGCACATCCCAAATGTGCGGCATCACGTGCGGCAGTGGTGAAACCACCGCGCGGTAATGCTCAAAAATGTCGCAAGATGCGCAACTTTAACACAATGGCGTGTTCCAAGTCCTCTTAAGTTTTCCACAGGAGCTTTTGTTAAGAGGGGCATTCCCCGTCTCTAAAACCGATCTCGCACGCCGGCCATTTCGCGAAACCGCAAAGCCCGTCTCGCAGGATTGCAAAAATCCCCCGTCCTCCCCATCCTCCCCATCCTCCCCATCCTCCCCATCCTCCCCATCCTCCCCATCCTCCCCATCCTCCCCATCCTCCTCCACCGCGCCGCTTCAGTTTTCCCGTTGACAAAAACCGCCGGACAATGTTATTGAAAACAACATTCAGTTTCCAAACGCCGAAACGCCGTGACTGGGGGCTGCGCTGGTTCACACAGGGGGGAACGATGTGCATAGCGGTTGTAGGCAATGAAAAAACGGTAGGGTGGGACTGGATGACGGCGGCGGCACGGGCGGGTTTCGACCTGCGCATGGTGCATCCGGATCTGGTCGCGACACTGGAAAGAATGGAGGGGGTCGACGCGCTGGTGATCGCGTCGGAAGGCGTTTCCGGCGAGGTGCAGGAGCGGGCCGTGCAGATCGCCTGCGCCCGCGGCATCCCTTCGATGTGCGCAAGCTGCGAAGCCGCCCCCTTTTGCCACGCTAAATCTTTGGCGAACCACCTTTCTATATCAGGTGGATGTGCCCCGACAGTCCCTTGAAGCTCCGCTCCGCTTCCAAGTACCTGGCGTCTTCGGCGTAGGTGGTGGGGTAAACAGCCGGCACCGGCTTGTGGCGCAGCTCCCGGTCCACGTTGACGAAGGTGAACAGGCACGAGTTGGACAGCGCCTTGCTGGTACGGTCGCGGCTGATGCGCTCGATGTTGGCTTCCACGCAGATGTAGCTGCCGCAGGTGAACACGACGCGGCTGGTGTAGTGCAGCTTGTCGCCCATGCGCACCGGGTGAAAGAAGTTGATCCGGTTCACCGCCGCCATGACCGACCGGTCCGGCGCAACCAATTCCGAGCAGATGGACGACAGCTCGTAGGCCCGCCGCACCAGGTAGCCGCCGAAGATCTTCTGCGGCACGTTCTCGAACTCCGGATACATCCTCTCCCACGAATCCGCCACCAGGCGTCCCGCCAGGAGCCCCTGGAACCCCGGCTCGTCCTGCGCCGTGTGCAGCGCGGCCAGCATCCGGTACTCCTCGCTGCTGGGAGGCTCCGAGGTGAGCGCCTGCTGCTGCCGGTACTCCTCCCGGCGCGCCCCCGCCTTCCGTGCCCGAGCCTGTTCCCTTTCCGTTATGTACTCCAGAGGGGGCAGGGCCACGCTGACCGCCCCCTCCCCCATACCCGAGCGCGCCACCATGGTGAAGTAGCAGGAAGCCACGTGGTTCGCCGGTTCGCCGGGCTGCTCCACGCGGATCCCGATCACCAGCGACGACCGCCCCACGTGGTTGATGCGCGCCTCGCAGACGATGTCGCGGGTCACGTCCGCGACGTGCCGGACGATGATGTTGTCGATGGCCGCCGTCACCACCCGCGCCTCGGGGTAGAACCGGTTCACGTACCTGAGCGCCGTCTCCTCCGCGACCTTGTCCAGGATCTCAAGGAGCATCCCGAAGCGCATGTTGCCCAAAAGGTCCTCGTCCACCACCATGAAGCGGCGGCGCAGCGGGAGGTCGTCGGCAAGCGACAGGGTATGAAGGAAGGACGTTTCCGCCGGGGTCGTCATAATGAAACTCCTTAGCGTTCCGAGTTAACGATCTTCCCTTAGTTGTACCACCGTCTTCAAAGCCTGAAAAGCCGAACACGGAGGACACCGGGGGAAAAGGAATGTCTTGTTTCTCCCTTGAAGTCGCCTTTTCTCTCAGCCCCCTGTGCACCTCCGTGTCCTCTGTGGTGAGCCTTTTGTGCCGGCAGAGGAGGAAGGCGCAACCAAATCAAACAGGGATGAAGGGGATGGGGTGCGCCTTTTTTGCGTCTTTGCGGCTTTGCGTGAGCCGGGTTATTCCTTCGCCACCAGCACGATTTCGATCCTGCGGTTCTTGGCGCGTCCCTCCTCGGTGTCGTTGGACGCCACCGGCTTGAACTCGCCGTAGGCCACCGCCCCGAGGAGTGCCGGGTCGAGCCCCTGCTGCTGCAGGTAGCGGGTCACGTTGATGGCGCGCGCCGCCGAGAGTTCCCAGTTGGTGGGATAGCGCTTGGCGAGCTGCCCCACGATCTGGACGTTATCGGTGTGCCCCTCGATCCTGACCGCCTTGTCCTTCACGGTCTTCAGGATGTCGACGACCTTCTGCAGCACGACCAGCCCCTCAGGCTTCACCTCCGCCTTGCCGGAATCAAAAAGCACCGAGTCGACCATGTTCACGGTCAGCTTTCCCTTCAGCTCCGAGATGGTCACCTGTCCCTTGGCGATCTCCCCCTTCATCTGCTCCAGGAGGTCGCCGTAGGTCTTGCTGGTCTTCTGGACTTCCTCCTTCTGCTTCTGCAGACGGGCCACCTCGTCCTTGAGGCGCTTGTTCTCCGCCTCCAGGTCGGCCGTCTTCTGGGTCAGGTCTCCCACCTTCTGGCTCAGCTCGCCGATCTTCTGGTTCTTGGCGTCGGACGTGGATTTGAGTGTTTCCTCCAGCCCCTTCTTGTCCGCCATGAGTGCGTTTTTCTCGCCGGTCATGGCGGCCAGCTCCGTGGTGAGCTTCTTGATGTCGTTTTTGAGCTGGTCGTTTTCGCCCATGAGGATGTTGTACTGTCCCCGTTGCTCCTGGAGGCTCTTCTCCAGGTTCTGGGCCTCGAGCTCCTTCTTCTGGTAGGTGCCGCTCGTCACGCAGCCCGACAGGGCGAAGCACACCAGCACCGACAGACAAAACAACAGATTGCGCTTCATACAGTTCCTCCTTGAATCGGATTCATTCCATGTAGACAGTGAACCATTATGGCTCGGAAAGTTGATCTTTCAACAAAAATCCTCTCGCGGTCTCTGTCAGAGACCGCTGCATTGAGTGTCGACGTTTCTTTACCTTCTGCCAGAAATGCTGCGGGCTGCAGCGAGCTCATCCACGAAGCATTACAGAGCCTACGTCTTTGCGGGGGTTCATCTGGGAATTCGGGGGAGCCATAAATAGATTGTGACGAATACGGGGAATTGGGTTGTGGTTTAGAACCGTACCTGTTTTTCCTTGCGCCTTTGCGGCTCCGCGTCTTTGCGTTGAGGCTTTGCGCCGCAGCCGATACTCACAGGCGAGCACAGCCCAAAGCACAGCGCCCCCCTCGCGTCCCCCCTTGTAAAAGGGGGACAGAGGGGATTTTGAACCTTTCCTTTCAGCCATGCTATACTTGTTGCAGAGAGAAAGGAGGTGTCGGCTATGAGAGAGATGAAGACGCCGATGACGCCGAAGATGAAAGTCATGATGGAGCGGGAGCGGAGCGGTAAGAAGTCCCTGGTGCCGCCCAAGCACGAAATGATGATGCGGCGTGAGCCCAACCACAACGTCCACGTCATCACCCATCATGGCAAGATCCACTCCGGTCGCAAAGGCCGCAGCATGTGATAGCTGAATCAGCCACGCCCCGCGTCTGAGCGGGCATAAAGCTGGCACCCATCCCGGGGCCAGCTTTTTTCATGCCCCCGTCTCGCGAA
This sequence comes from Geomonas oryzisoli, assembly GCF_018986915.1. Lineage (NCBI taxonomy): Bacteria > Pseudomonadati > Thermodesulfobacteriota > Desulfuromonadia > Geobacterales > Geobacteraceae > Geomonas > Geomonas oryzisoli. The sequence continues at coordinate 740,647 of NZ_CP076723.1, read as the reverse complement.
GTTCACCCGGGCATTTGCCTCTACCTTCACCGCCGCGGCGCATGCCTCAGAAAGAGAACCGCAAGCATCGGCAGGGTCCCCAAAAACGCGTAGAAGAGCAGGTAAAAGCTGTGCCCGACGCCCCCCTGGTCCGCGAGCTTCCCCACCAGGGGGCCGGTGACCACGAACAGGAGCCGGAACGATACCGACTGCAGCGACAGCGTCGCCGCGCGGTTGGCGCTCGCGGACTCGCGCTGGGTGTGGGCGAGCATCATGGGCCCGCGCAGGCCGCGCATGCAGGTCAGGAGGTAGTAGAAGAGAAAGCCCCAGATCCCGCCGGCAAGCCCCAGCCCCAGGTAGCCAACCACCACCAGCAACAAAAAGAGCAGGACCATGCCCCGGTCCCCCAGGCGGTTGTGCATCCGGTGGCTGGCGAGGGCGCACACGGCCACCGTCAGGTTGGCGCCGGCCCAGACCGGTCCGAACCAGGCCACCGGCACTCCCGCGTGCTGCATGTAGGGCTGGATCAGCCAGACCGGGTAGAAAGACGCCACCCCGAGCACCGTATTGAGCAGGATGGTGTAGCGCAGATGGCGATTGTCGAGGAAGGCGTAGCGGGCGGTGGCGAGGGCCTCGGCGAGGTGGGAGCGGAGCGGGGCGTGTGCCCTCGGGGACTCCACCAGTTGCCTGGTGACCAGCAGGCCGGCGCCCCACACCGCGACCTGGAGGATGAAGGGGAGTCTCGGCTGGAAGGCGTAGATCACGCCGGCCAGGACCGCCCCAGCCGCCTCGCCCGCCTGGGCGAAGCCATGCATGCGTCCCTGGTGGCGCGCGTAAGACTGCTCCTCCCCCTGTGCCCGCAGCGTCTCGAAGAGGAGCGCGCTATCGGAGCCGCTGATGAAGGAAAGCGACATCCCCAGGATGATCTCAGCCAGCAGCACCGTAGCGAACGAATCGGCCCAGATGTAGATGCCCCAGCCCACCATTCCCAGGACGGAGGCGATATTGAGCGCGCAGCGGTAGCCGAGCCGGTCGCTTACGTACCCGGCCGGGTAGTCGAGCGCGAGCGTCGCCACCGAGAAGATGCTCTGCAAGAGCAGGATCTGGGTGAGCGACAGCCCGGCGTGGTCCTTCCAGAAGAGCGTGATGATCGCCATGGGGAACAGCGTCATCTGCAGGAAGGAGAAGAGGTACAGCTTGCGGATGTTGTCGGAGAGCTTTCCCATGACAGCATCCGTACCCGCTACCGAAGATTTTTGCAAGGCCAAATGCCAACGTCACCTTCTATCTCACGCAAAGCCGCCAAGTCGCAAAGGCACAAAGAACAGCTAAAAACATTCAAACAGGGATAAAGGGGATAAAAGGGATAAATCGAAACCTGTAACGTAAAGGCTCAAGACGCAAGATTATGCGGGGGTACCCAATAGTCCTTTGTTTCTCTTGGCGTCTTTGCGTCATTACGTTAAAAATCAGCTTTTCCGCCTCTGTGCTTTTGGGTCTAACCTAAAGCATTTCCTCACGCAAAGCCGCAAAGGCGCAAAGATTAACTGTCGGGGACCCTATTGTTGTTGGTTCTCTTAGCGTCTCCGCGTCTCTGCGCCTTTGCGTTAAAGCCTTTGGTGTTCCGATTGTCAATTGTCAATTATCAATTGTCAATTGAACGCCCCTCCTGCTACTATGTCGGCGCTCCAGAAAACGGTGGGCAACGGGGGATCGATTGAAAGAAACGGACAGGGTAATGCCATCTGGCGATGATAGGAAAAGGAGTTTCGTGCTGGTTCCGCTGACCGGCATTTACCTTCTGGCCATGCTGGTGACCCTCACCGACCTGGGGGGGAGCTTCCCCTTCATGGGGCGGCTTTATTCAGGAGACAAAGCCGAAGAACTGATCTTCGCCAACTGCATCATCTCGTTGTACCTCATCGTCGGGATATTGAAACGGCAGCGGCTCACCCTGTGGCTGCTGATCGCCTATAATTTTATAGCCAGCGCCAGCGGCATGGCGAACCTCCTCATGCTTCCTTTGCAGCAGGTCGTCACATCCACCGGAGCCCTCGTCCCCGACTATGGCTACCGCATCACCGCCTTCAGCGTTTTCCTGTTGTTCCTGCTCCTCAACGTCTTCCTCTACTTCCACCGCGACCGCTTCGACAACAAGTCCATTTATCTTTGGTAGAACCAAACCAAAAAAGCAGTTACGCAAAGCACGCCGAGTATCCGCAAAGAACCGGAAAAAAGGACTTCAGAGGGGTAAAACCCTAAAAAGCCTCACTTACCGCCCTTCGCGACTACTTTGAGTTCTTTGCGTAACTGCTTTTGAAAAGCTGTACACCAAACAAAAAAGCAGTTACGCGAAGCACGCCGAGTATCCGCAAAGAACGGGAAGAAAAGACTTCAGGGGGTAAAACCCTAAAAAACTTCTCTTACCGTCCTTCGCGACTACTTTGAGTTCTTTGCGTAACTGCTTTTGAAAAGCTGTACACCAAACAAAAAAAGCAGATACGCAAAGCACGCCGAGCATCCGCGAAGAACGGGAAGAAAAGACTTCAGGGGGTAAAACCCTAAAAAACTTCTCTTACCGTCCTTCGCGATTACTTTGAGTTCTTTGCGTAACCGCTTTTGAAAAGCTGTACACCAAACAAAAAAGCAGTTACGCAAAGTACGCCGAGCATCCGCGAAGAACGGGAAGAAAAGACTTCAGGGGTAAAACCCTAAAAAACTTCTCTTACCGTCCTTCGCGATTACTTTGAGTTCTTTGCGTAACTGCTTTTGGAAAGCTGTACACCAAACAAAAAAGCAGTTACGCGAAGCACGCCGAGTATCCGCAAAGAACGGGAAGCAAAGATTTCAGGAAGTAAAACCCTAAAAAGCTTCTCTTACCGTCCTTCGCGACTACTTTGAGTTCTTTGCGTAACCGCTTTTGGTTTTGCGCCTTAAGCCTTAACCTTCTCAGCCGCGAGCACCCCTTCGGCTGCCGCACTTTCCTTGATCCACGGCTCGCCCACCGGCAGGTTGATGCCGGACTCGGCGTAGACCGCTACGGTCATCAGGTACAGGGCGGAGAACGCGCAGACCAGCAGGTCGTAAGCGGCGAAGGTCCCGGCCAGAGCGCTGCCGGTGAATTCCTTCACGTCCAGCCCGATAAAGCCCAGCAGCAGGGTGAGGAAGATGAAGGCGAGCGTCGCGTGGTGCTTCATCGAGGCGATGAAGAGGATGAAGGTGAACACGGTCCAGGCCACCAGGTAGAAGCCCAGGTCGTTGGCGTTGAACGCCAGGGTCGGGTACGCTTTCACCAGATCCGCGTTCTTGCCGAAGATGATCATCAGACAGAGCGAGATCCAGAAGGCCCCGTAGCCGGTGAAGGCACAGAAGCCGAAGTTGTTACCGGTCTTGAACTCCATCAGGCCGGCGATCATTTGCGCCGTCCCGCCGAAGCAGAGACCGAGCCAGAGCACGGGAGCGATACCGCACCAGCCCAGGTTGTGGCATTGCAGCACGAATGTCGTCAGCCCGAAGCCAGCAAGACCGACTACCGCAGGATTTCCCAGTTTCACATTACTCATTGTTACCCTCCTGTTTGCATTGCGATATCACGTCGCCTTCCATTCTGTATACGCAATATCCATACCGCCACCGCCCGACCTGCGCCCCGCCCAAAGAACGGTAAATTTCCGGGCAGTTACACTGCCACCGCCCCATGCCGCGTCCAGCCTATTATTTGCAGATCTGCAAATGAAAGAACGCCCCCCCTGCGGCCCCACCGGCGAAAGCGACGCCACTTCGCCACGTTGCATCCGCCTCGGCCATTTGCCCACCTTTTTCGCACAAATGCAAAAATGGTTCGTCGAATATCCGGTCGGGCTTTACTTTTCTCTGACGATCCCACGTCTTTCAAACAAAAAAATTGACATCGCGACACCGTTCATGTTGTATATGCAACATGAACATTCCAGGGAAGTCCGCAAACGAGATTGCCGAGCTTGTTGCAGCACAGTGCATAGCAGGCCGGGCCAGGCGTCTGAACCGCGTCATCACCGGCCTCTACGACAGGGCGCTGCAGCCGCACGGCATCAAGATCAACCAGGCCAGCATTCTGGTGTGCCTGCTGACCATCGGGGACGCGAGTCCCGGTGAGATCGGTGCGCGCCTGCAGATGGAAAAGTCGACCGTGAGCCGTACCATCGACCGGATGGTTAACAGCGGCTGGATCCAGGTGTCAGGGAAGGGGCCGGGACAGACCGTCCGGGTCACCGAAAGCGGCAGGCAGCTCATGGTGGACTGCCATGAACAGTGGCAGGAAGCCCAGCAACGCGCATTGGCGTTGTTAGGCGAAGAAGGCGCTTCTTCCCTCAAGGCCATCGCCGATCGTCTCAGAGTAAACTGCTGATTTTTTGCGGATCAGAAGGGACTGGCTCCGTCAGGTGCCTGTCCCTTTAGCGGAACGCCCCTTTCAGCCCAGCCAACGGCCAGAAGCTGAAGGGGACAGGCACCTAGCGGAGCCAGTCCCCTCCGTCGCTAATCGGCATTTTTTTTGTCCGCAAAGTTGCATATACAACATCGCAAAGCTTTGCGCTTTGCCGCTTGCGCCGACGTCTGTTTTTCGGCGCGTTAAATGGAGGGTGAAATGAAGGAGCTGATACGGGAAGTGATCACGCGTTCGATCATCGACCACAAGGGGAACTGGTCCGACTTACTGGCGAACCGCTACTTCGAAGAGCCGCTGGTGAATTTTGCCGGCGGCGACGATCCGATCTTCGAGGAGTTCAAAGAGATCATCGGTCCCTGGCACAAGACGCCCCTGGAGGCCTATGAAGCCGTGCACGGCGAGGAGAGCTGGCGCGGCGGCACCGTGGTCAGCTGGGCGATGCCCTGGAGCAAGGCGCTACGGGACAGCAACCGTCGCTGTACCGATCGGCCGTCCGTCGAGTGGACCAAGGCCTACGACCTGTGCGCAAAGGTGCTCCAAAAGGAGGTACGGCGAGAACTCTTGCAGGAGATGGAGCGGCACGGCGTGCGTGGTGTGGCTCCGGCCGATGCAGAGTGGTTCCGCATCATGGACGCCCCCGACGGCAAGACCTCCCCTTGGTCCGACCGGCACGTAGCATACGCGGCAGGGCTTGGCACCTTCGGCCTGAACAGCGCCTTTCTCAGCGTCAAAGGGATGGCCATCGTGCTCAATTCCGTTGTCATCGACGCCGTACTCGATCCGAACCAGCGTACCGCCGAGCACCATCGCGCCGACTGTCTCCACTTCAAAACCGGCGCCTGCGGCGCCTGCATCCGCCGCTGCCCCGCACAAGCCGTCTCAACAGCAGGACACGACAAAACCCGCTGCATGATCTTCGGCTACGGCCCCGACTCGGTCCGCCTTGCCAAAGAACGTGGTGTGGAGGGCCCCGCCGGCTGCGCCCTGTGCCAAGTGGGCGTCCCGTGCGAAGCCTGCATCCCTGGCAATCGTCACTGAGGTATGAAGGATGTCCCCGGTTGCCCGGGTCGTAAAATCAGGAGGACGATGTTAAGAAGATTGGGCTCCATTTCCAAGATGTGGAGGCCGAGAGGAACAAGGGGGGACGAGGATCTAAAAACTGGTCGTTAGTCGCAGGAAGGAGAAAAGGAGGCAGAAGAAGCTATAGCCGTTCGGAAGTACATCTGCAGGAAAAGCAACAAGCCTATGCTTGAGTTAGCTCTTTCGTGGCCATCCTCACCGGCCCAAAATCGATACCTGTTTTTCCCGCTGCAAGGCCTGTCTTTTTGCCCACGCTGAAACCATCAGGAATTACAGCCCGTTGCAGGATCGAAAACAAGACCTAGCTGCGAAAATTCCGATGATGTTTTCAGGTCGGACGGATGATGCTACCTAAGCGGCGGCCACGATCGGAGGCGTGAGGCTCATGAACATGCCACGTTGCCAGAAATAATGCGAATGAGCTTGGCCCGCAGTTGAGATTTAAGATTAAAGATTTACAATTCACTGCATCGGCGGAAGCTATATAAGCCAAAGGAGGTGATTGCTCGGATGATCAAGCTCAAAACCACCTTTTCGAAGAACGCCAAGCAGGTACTTGATGTCGCGCGCAAAGTGAACACAAACCTGAACAACAGTCCCCTTTTCCAGGTCAAGACAGCGGAATTCAGCCAAGACCTACAAAGGCTGGGGGAAGGAATCGACCGCCTGCAACGAGCTTGCGACGACGCTCAAAGCAGGGACTCGCAGAAGATGGCGTATAGGGACAAGGTGCGGGATGAGGTAGTGGCAATCCTGAAGAGATTGGTAATGCACGTGGAACTTGCCGCCAACGGCGATGTCGCCATGCTGCAGAATTCAGGGTTCGAGATCTCCCAGGAGAAATCGAGCAAGCCGCGCTTCACCCACCCGCTTCCTGCACCTGTGCTCACCGTGAAGCACGGAACTTTGAGCGGTGTCCTCGTTGCCAGCGCGAAACCCGTACCAGGCGCAGCCAGCTACGAATTCCACATCACCGATACCGACCCGACCGTAGCGGCAAACTACAGTCCCTTCGGCACCTTTGCCCGTGGGACCAACATCAACATCCCCGGCCGCACACCCGGCCAGACCTACTCCGTGATCGCCCGCTGCATCGGAACAGCCGGCCCCGGTGTCTGGTCGCCTCCCTTCAGCATCATCTCGCTGTAAAGCAGCCCACAGGAGAACACCGAAAGCCCGACCGGGATGCCGGTCGGGCTTTACTATTCTTCTCCAGGCTAACGGGACCTCGAACGCGACTCCCCTGCCCCCTGAATGCGAGACATGAAGATTCCCGCCATTACCTTTCTGGCCATTGCCGTTTCGGTGCAGGGGTTCAGCATTGGTGCGGCACATCCCTCCCGAAAGCAGGAGCCTCAACGCGCCATGCCACATCCTCCCCAGTCCCCTTGCGTTTCTCCCTGGTAAAAGGAAAGGAGCGGCAGTCACAGGAAGTCACCTACCTCGATCCCAAGACCGTCGTCTTCAAAATTGCGAAGTCTGGGACCTGCAGTCGACATGAGCACGGGAAAGCCAGAATCGCGGCTTTCTGGTGATTAGGAGCAGAGACGGATGAAAATGAGGTAGGAGAAGCAATTGCCGTGCAGGAGTACACCTACCGCAAAAACAGCAAGTGCACCATCAGTTTTTGGATAGATGAAGGAGAGTGGACACAGGCAACAATTCGGGAATCAACGGAGTGTAGTCCCGGCTGTTACCTGTCAGAAGAGTCGATGTATCTGAGAAAACAGTAAAACGGCCCCTTCAAACCTCCCCCGCCGCGGTGATCGATGCCGTGCTCGATCCCGGCCAGCATCCACCCGGCATCATCGGGGCGACTGTCCGGCGCCTGCATCCGCCGCTGCCCCGCATAAGCCGTCTTAACTTCAGGCCACGACGAAACCCGCTGCATGATCTTCAGCTATGCTCCCGACTCAGTCAGTCTTGCAAAAGAACGTGGAGTGGAGGCTCCTGCCGGATGTGCCCCCTGCAAGGTAGGAGTCCCCAGCGAAGCCCGTAACGCGGCTGTTTGTACCTGAGGACGAAAGCGAAAGTACCCACTGCAATTTTGCTAGTTCAAATATCTAAACATCAAGGTCCCACAGGGTTGCCAGGACGGCCCCCGGTTGCCTCTGTTGCCACTTACCCCACAGCGTTATATGGTTCTTATCCACACCTTTTCAATGGATTTCACATCGGATTTCTGCTATTCCTTCGAGGACACAAACACCTCGTACCGGCACCAGGAGCATCTACACCTAAACCCAAAATACCACAAGCCGTGTTCAGTTGTCACCGACGGCACCGCAAGGACGCAGCCAAATGCGACATTTCCTGTCACGTCTGGTTGCTATGCTGTCTCCTACCGTATTGCACCATTACTACCCTCATTATCCACTTCTAAATGGAGTTTGCCGGCTGCGTTTGGTATTTTCAAGGCATGGATAGGATCAGTAAAGAGGCCCGCAGCCGAAACATGCAAGCGATTCGCAGTCGGAATACTGAAATTGAGATGACTCTCAGAAGAGCCCTGTGGGCGTCTGGGATACGAGGGTATCGTCTGTGCACCCAGAGGATCGCAGGAACCCCCGATATTGTTTTCACTAAGCAAAAGGTTGCCATATTTGTCGATGGCTGTTTTTGGCATGGCTGCCCGATTTGCTATAGGAAGCCCAAAACGAACTCTTTTTTTTGGGAGAAAAAGCTTGCGTACAACAAAGCACGTGATCTTCATAACACGACACAACTTACGGAAGAGGGCTGGGTTGTCATCAGATTTTGGGAACATGATGTAAGGAAACAGCTAAATTTATGCATCAGCACAATAATTACAGCTATAAAAAAGGAAGGTACTGTTGAAATCAATTGATCTTTTCGTTGGCGCTGGAGGATTAACCGAAGGTTTTAAGGCAGAGGGAGTGACATCTTTATATGCAAATGATTTTGATAAACACGCTATAAAAACTTTTGGCAGAAATCATCCAAATACAAAATGTAATAGTGATCCTATAGAGAGTCTTCATCCTGCAAAAGTTCGCGAAGAACTCGCGCTTAAACGGGGGGCATTAGATATCCTCTTGGGGGGGCCTCCTTGCCAAGGATTTTCCACCTATGGGAAGCGTGATCCAGGCGATCCAAGAAATCAGCTATATCAACACTTCCTTAGCTATATTGAAGAGTTTAGACCAAAGGCGTTTGTTATGGAAAACGTCACCGGCATCCTTACCCTAATGGATGGAAAAGTAGTTGATAACATTCTTGAGGAAACGGAAAAAATGGGGTACGCCACGAAAGTTTTCGTACTGAATGCTGCCAATTACGGTGTCCCTCAGAGCAGGAAAAGGGTGTTCATAGTTGGTGGTATTGACAAAATGGCAGTTAAAGAGCCTAAGCCTACCCATGAATACTTGAACGGTTCTAGCAGTGAGGAAGACCGCAGTGAGCAATTGTCGTTCTATGAAATACCGAAAAGGGACAAGCTGCCTCCTGCGCTGACAGTGCGAGATGCTATCTCTGACTTACCTCTCGAAGTCCTGCTACCTAAAGACACGCATGTCACGCTGCCGTACCCGCCGATGGTGCGCCCATCTCAGTATCAGACAGAAATGCGAAGCGGCTCTGACGTCATTCTGCATCATTCTGCAAAGCAGATGCTTGCCATAAGACGCCTCAGGCTTGCACTAATGAAGCCCGGAGATTATGGTCGCGAATTACGAGCTAGACTTTCCGAAAAGCTCTTTGAAGAAGAACTCATTAATGAGCTATTAGGCGGAAAAGGTTTACGTAACTTAGACGGTTGTCGGCGAGAAGACATCGAAAAAGAGATGGAACTTAGGCAGATGCTAGATAGCGGCCTACTCGACATGGAGGCTTTCTTCAAGAAGTTTGATGCGGGCGGTTTTGCTAATAAGTATCGAAGACTAAATTGGGACTCACCATCTCATACATTGGTAGCTCATATGGCAAGAGATTGTTCTGATTTCGTTCATCCAGAGGTAGATAGGTTCATTTCTGTGCGGGAGGCGGCGCGATTGCAGTCATTCCCAGATACCTATTATTTTGATGGCTCCCAATTTCAGCAATTCAAGCAGATAGGTAACGCAGTCCCCCCCAAACTTGCCGCTGCTTTAGCTAAAGAAGTTACAACGCATCTTAACTATAACTAGTCGCACACGAAGCCATTGGGGGGAGCAAAAAAGTCGTTCCGTAATTGGAGCGACTTTTCTATTTATGATGGTTAGAGTCAGAGCTTATGTTTCACTTTGTACTGTTGCCACGCCTCAATCACTTTCTGTGGCAAAACGTCATCTTCGTCAAACTTACAGACATAAATCCTTTTGCCGCTAGTCGTTTTTTTCTTACTAGGTACACTCCTCAGATTGTAGCAAAAGCAGGCATCAAAGGAACCATGTTCCTCGATGTATCTCCGTTTGTCTGAGGGGTTTTCGTGTGTGCCGAGCTCTCCGCGGTTGATTAGATCTCCTGCCGGCGGTGGAAAGGATTTGGCATCAAACGTAAAGAGCAGGCTCGTCAGGCCACTACGCATCATAGCTTCGCTGCAAGGAACGTCATCTGACACCCTCTCAGCAAACGAAGCTTTGCAGTGAATGCCACCGAAAATGTAACGTTTCCTTTCTATTACGCCATAAAGGCTTATGTCAAGTTTAGAATCCCCCACAGTACCCGCTAACCCCATTTCTGCCAACGCAGCGGCTTTTTCACCACGGCTCAGTAAGGCCTTTATCTCTATGCCATTCGCGGCAAGGCGGTCAGCATAGTGCCTTGCAACGAAAAGTTCGACCGCCTCGCCACCTGCCCTTACCCAACTCTGCTCAGCGTTGGTCTTAGTGTACTCACGTAGATAGAGACGGTACACGATGTGGTGGTATACATCACTAGGATTAACCGCCGGAAGCAACTCAAATGCTAGCTGGAAGGCTTTGCAGATCGCTTCTCTGTTCATAGTTTTTGATTTGTGGTTATTCAACTCTTGAAAAATTGCTGTAATTTCTTTCTCCACAATTAGGTAATCATGGGGCTTGGCATCTTGCAAAAAGACTATTTTCTTTTCACCTTGCCATGCCATGATGAGATTTAGACCTCCATGTACCTCCTCGACATGGCCAGGCAAAGGCAGGGCGGGTATGTTGCCAGGACGTTCTTGTGCGACCCAGCCAATCTCCCGGAGGAAAATGAGAGGGTCAGCCCTCAGTGCTTTAAGCCAATCGAACAGCTCAAGAATATCTAGCCTTCGCTCTCCCCCCTCAACTTTAGCAACGTAAGACTGTTGCTGCCCAAGAAGTCCTGCAAGAGTTCTCTGAGTGACCTTCTTTTCAACACGGACCCTCTTCAACTGCTCAACAATAATTACGTATCGGGAATCATATATAGTCGTCATGACGCGCAATATTGCACAACACATCAAATATCCCAAAACAGGATATCTTCTGTGGCCCGGCACCAGGTTCTGAAATATAACAGGCACGTAGACACAACGAGAGGATTGGGGAGACCACGGAGAATTCTGAGGGACCGATATATGCGGCAGGCGGGAATCGGGCGGGATGAGGCGTGGGCGAAACGGGTACGCCTCCCAGTTAGAGGGTGTCGGCACTCAGGTCTACGCTCCGTGTCGCGCACAGTCAATAACCGTGGTCGAGGCTGAGGACTTTGGTGACGCGATTGCTGCGGTCAAAACAGACCCCTTGCATAAATTCATTTGGGCCGAAGTTGTACACCCAGATCTCGGGGCAATCCCTGTCACCGCCGAATCGGCCGGCAGGCTGTGCGCACTTCTCTAACACCTCTTGCCTTGAGTCACCTTTCGTAGCCAGGCCGTTATTGCATCGGCACGATTCAAACACATTCATTCCTGTATGCGCCTTTGCCGCCGCGTTCATGGCAATTACAGCGAGATTTGGCGGTGGTGAGGCCTGTACAGGCACATTCACCTTCTGCGTTACTGGTGGGGACGCTGCCGGGGAAACTGCTGAATGGTCTGGCACCGGGGCTGTCTGAACAGGGGCTGATTCGTTTTTTGCCTGGTACCTAGCGGGTACGATTACCACCTCGTTTCCATTTTTGTCGGTGTAACGCTCGTACCCATCCGAAGTCGCCTGTGGAACCGGTTGTTCAACTTTTACCTTTGCCGGCTGTATAGGATTCACTACAATTGGAGCAAGTGGCGGAGCAGGGTTTCCGACTCCAAAGATCAGACTGGTGAGGTTGACGTTGGGAAGCGCTGAACCTGCCACGACTACGAATATTACAATGCCTAATACATTACCCAAAGCACCGCTCATCTTTGATTCGTGTCTCACTGCCATACACGGTCCTCTCCAGGCTCACTATTGGAGGTGGCATACCTCTGAAAAACGCATTTGTTATAGCAAATGCTGAAGTTTTGAGAAAGACTTTAAATTAGAACACCCCAAACCATTGGCCACGGAGAAAATCGAGGAAATCCGAGAGAGGCGAATGGAGTCTGGGGTCAATGGGCCAGGGCATCACTGGGTGGGCTCCACCGGATTCAAACCCAAACAGGGGAGGAAGGAGTATACTGAGTCGGAGGCCAATCGGCCTTCACGTGCAGTCATATGAGAAACAGAGGAACAAGCCATGGCGGTTGGATGGTCGAGAGATGGAGCGGTCCAGGAACAGATAGATGCCACGGTGGAATCCGCAGTCGAACGGGCTAAGAGTCGTCTGCCTAAAGGCGAAAGCCTCACCCATTGCGAGGAGTGCGAGGTTCCTATTCCTGAAGCGCGTCGCAAGGCAATTCCAGGAGTTAGATACTGTGTTGGCTGCCAATCAGAGCTTGAAAAGAAGGAGAAGGCAGCAGCCCTCTACAACCGGAGAGGTAGCAAGGATAGCCAGCTAAAGTGAGTGGTGCGAATCAGGTGGGATGAATCGTTGGCGTAAGGGGTACGCCTTCCAGGTAGAGGATGTCGGCACGTAGGTCCGCATCGTTGTCCCAGACCATAAAGGCTCGGGGTCAGGTCTTGAAATATAAGGTGCGACGTGAACTGCAGCGAGAGGATTTGGGAAGAGCCACGGAGAATTCTGAGGGTGCATCTAAAGGCTACGGCAGGCGGGGATTAGGTGGGATGAGTCGTGGACGCAAGGGGTACACCTTCCAGGTAGAGGGTGTCGGCACTCAGGTCGGCATCGTTGTCCCAGGCAACGAAGTAGCCACCATTACGGGCGGTTTTGAACATTGCGGCATCTTCCAGCCCTCGGAAGGCCTCTCTTTGCAGCAGGGGACTTACATCGTATCTGCGGACTTCGCTGTTTGCGAAACGGACATCAAGAGTCCAGTCATCATTTACACTGATCGAGGCGATCTTTCTCACCTAGTCTGATCCTTTGGCTTCATTACGTGGAGCAGACCGTCATTCCTTGGGTTCGGCTCTCGGTGCATCGTCACCAGTCAGGACCGCTTTGCCGTCCTTCCAGGTCACAGCGTACTGCCCCAGTCGTCTCTTCTTCTCCAGCGCCTGCGCTACCGCCTCCTTGAGGTTTTCCAGCACAAGCTGAGCTTCTGTAGATGCAGTACTTTTTCTGGTCGCATTCATACAACAGTCTCCCCTTGCAAAAGTTGATAATATTCCACGTGGAAAACCTCTCTGGTCTCACCAATCTGTTCAAAGACCAGCACTGGCGCCTCACCGTCGTTCATAAAGCAGAGGCAACGATCTACGCGATGGCCAAATACGTTGAACAAATTATTCAGACTGCGTGAGAATCGTCGCTGGATGTCTGAAGCCGGAATGTTGTGCCCGCCGTGCGTGACCCGTTCTGTTACACGCAGCGTCGACATCTCAACATTAGGAAGGGCAAGGTACAGCAATTCGACCCGCCACGCGTCGGCGCGTAAGCGTTGGAGCAACCGCAGATAGGTTCGACCTGACAAGGTGGTTTCGAAGGAAAAGTCCTCACCTTGTTCTATGCGATCCTCTATCTCTTTCAGAAAGATCCGGCTCGCTGCCACCAGTTCTCTTTCTGGAGCAAGCGGTGACAAGCCGGCAGCGATTAGGTCGGCATTGATGAAATAGCTGCACCCCACTCTCGGCAGGTGCCCCAACGCGAAGGTAGTTTTACCTGCTCCATTCGGACCCGCAATAATCCAACAAGTTGGCATCGTCTCCTCTTTTTTTGCGCCGCTTGAGGGCGCTGCCTCCTGCGGTTCCTCGCGGTATTCTATCCCAGCGCCTACAACTGGTAAAGGAATAATCTTTTGGCGCCTTGGCAGACAAAAGAAGACAACATGTTGCAACGCTCAAGGAAGAGAGGGGTAACTTTCGGCGGGGGGCGGCGCCAGGTCTTGAAATATAAGGTGCGACGTGAACTGCAGCGAGAGGATTTGGGAAGACCACGGGGAAAGCTCGCGGTCTGGGTGCCCGGTCTGGGTGCCCACGCTCCTTATAACTCGCCTGCGCCGAGTCTCTTACAATGTCCTCATGGAAGCCTGCGCTTGGTTTTTCGGTCCAGGAGCAATATCGTGTTATCGTACCATCGCATGGCGATCTTGCTTCCCGACAGTTTGGCTATCCAGTTATACCCCTCAGGACCACGTGGGTCGTCTGGACCTACATGCCCTTTTCCGCAGGTGACCCACAGGACTTCAATGGACTTGGAAGTATCCAGAGGAAGAGCGAAGCGGTTTTTCCGCGAAATCAGGTCTCGGGTTCGAAGCATTGTGCGGTCGATAAGGGTCTCCATAGTCATAATCTCTGTGTTCACGACAGGATTTCTGCAATTAACCTTTTCCGGCATCTTGGCCTGCACGTTCTTAGTGGTGAAGGTGATCAGACTTCCCATCAGATCTGCATCATTGTAGTTATAGTGAGGGGTTCTCGTTAAGGTCTCATCAAGACGCACTCCCGTTACCCGCCATGCGCCGGCTAAGAATTCTATCGGCTTCGTTTGAGCCACCGCTTTCACAGGCAGGAATAGAAGAACGCATACCCCCAGAACAAGATTGCTGGTGCTCTTTGGGATTCTGTTCATATATACTTCCCACGGAGGTACAACTGCGTCTCCCTTTTTCTTCTTTTAACTAAACCATTCAACACCTTGCCTCCAGATTTGTTGGCGGAAGTTATGAAACACATGGCGTCACCAATTCTTCCTTCATTTATACAAGATGCTACTTTTCTAAAACATCCACCAGGATTATAGGAAAAACTGACAAGTGCATCGTACTCATGCTGTAAAAGTGGAACCCGTATTCCTTGTCTTACTACCTTCTCATAGCTCGGGAGTATCAACCTTAACAACGCTATAGACTGTTGCTCACCAAGCACTAGCATCTTGCGGTGCGACAACACGAAAGATTCAGCTGCCTCCCCAGAGAGGCCCGCGCCACACGCTGCCTTTGCACTCAGGTCCCGACTAACCCCTATTTCCTGCAAGTCTGTTAACACTTGCTGCTTTGATCTTGTCTTCATGTCATAACCAGCGCCCAGAGTCACTCCACTTGCGCCACCAGGCCAATGTAAGCGTTCTGAAACATCAGGAGCATACTCCTCGCTCCATATGAACCTGACACCGTCATCTGAAATTCGCATGCCCAACGGCAGCTGGCTTCCTATACGAGAACCTTTGTAGTGACTCGGATTCGTTTTGACAGCTCTGGCCGCTACAGCCTCAGGTGTAGCGTGGTCATTTACGCCAAGCGGCCCCGGGGTAGGCCGTGGATAAATAATAGGAGTATTTGGCGCGGCAGAATCATTGTGTCCGAGCGGACCGGGAGTAAGGGACGGGCGTTGAAAAGGGTCACGTCTTAGGTGGGGTTGATCCGAATTGGCCATAGTCTCACCTGAGTGCGGGAAAAAATTAAAATCTACCCACCAAACTTCTCCTGTCAAGATCTAAGCACTTAGGAATGGAAGACCGGACGTCAGCAGCCAGCCCCCACCTGGATTGAAAAGCGGATGCGAGAGCGAGTCGACGACCTGATGCAGGATTAAATGTGTGCGCTCCTCGGTGCCACCTGGCACCGGTGTCCGGAATGTGAAATGACCGGGATGTCATTGCCGTTGACAACGGAACTAACAGTTCTACCATTACTGAATGGAGGGCTTGCGACAACACCGCACGAATCATGACAATGTGATGAAGCATCCCACCGCAACAGGAGTTCAAGAACCTGCTGACTTAGCCCACCTGCCTGATCGTCCCCCAAACAACCTGATAGACACGAACTGCCCCAAAATCGGTGCACAATTCCCCTGAAAGGAGGCGGAAAGGTTTTCCCAGCTACCACGACAACAGGTGAACCACCTAACACGATTGGAGGCTCGGCCATGCGTAAAAGTAACTTTTTCGTTGTTGGCGCAGTCATTGTGTTTGCGGTTTCTCTAGTGTTCACTCCCGCTTCTGGCACCGCGGCAGAAGGTGGCAGCCAAGTATCCCCGCCCATCCTGGACAATCTCCCCCCCACCTGGAGTAGAGCCCTGCCGGCCAACCTTAGGTTCGAGCTGGTTCTCAATGGAGCAGCTGTCTTAGACAAAGAAACAGGATTGGTATGGCAACAGTCGCCGTACAACAGCCTCTGGACTTACCAGGGGGCGCGCGCTGAATGCAACCTGATCGATGTGGGGGGGCGGATGGGTTGGCACCTCCCGACCGTGGAGCAATTGACGAGCTTAATCGACAGAACCAGTACCTCCGGCAAGATGGTGCCGGATGGGCATCCCTTTGGCTTGATATGGGGACGCTACCCCTATTGGACTGCATCGCCGTATCCAGGCGCGCCGTGGGCAGCCTACCAGGTCAATTTCGTCACAGGAGAGGTCGCGGGCGCGCCAATGTACATGGAGTACCACGTCTGGTGCGTGAGGGGCGGGCAGAGCCATGTCGGTGAACCGTTGTACTGATCAGCGAATACGACGGGTGAAGAAAATAAAAGGGCGCAGCCTTAGTTGGCTACGCCCTTGATTTCTTTTGGAGCGGGAAACGGGATTCGAATCCACCCCGCCCGCTCCCCCCAAGATGGCTGGCAGAACGATTTGATATCGGGGGGCTCGGTGCCAGGCTCGGTGCCCAGGCTCGGCAGGCTCGGTGCCAGGTCTTGAAATATAAGGTTTTGCTGCTACGATCCCACACCATGGCGCGCCCACTTCAGAATTCCCCTTCACGGTCGACGACGTTACCTCTCGTGACAACGCGCGCTGACGTCCCGGCCCTAGCAGTAACCTCCATAAATAGTTATTTTTCAAGACCTGGCACCGCCCTGCGCGGGGATAGCCGGAACCATGACCCTGAAGAGCGCACCTTGCTCGCTCTGCTCCAGTGAGATCGATCCTCCGTGGGCACCAAGCAGCGCCTGCACGATAGACAACCCGAGTCCGCTCCCCCCCGTCTTCCGGGCCGTGGTGAAGAAGGGAAGAAAAACCTTCTCCCTGTTCCCGTCCGAAATCCCCGGGCCGTTGTCGTGCACTTCCATCTCGAAAAGACATCCCTCCGGATGCTCCCCCAGGAGCCCGCGGATCTCCACCTGCACCCCGTCCCCTCCGTGCTGCCGCGCGTTCTCGATGAGGTTTGAGACCACCGAGTCGAAGGTCTCGTGCCCCATCCTCACCGACACAACGTCCTCTTCACACCGCACCACCACTTTTACCCCGGCCTCCCCGTAGCGATCGGCTATTGCCCGCAGCGCACCTGCCGGGTCGGTCCGCTCTTCCCCGACCGTCAGGGTGTCGGCACGGGCCAGATCGAGAAGCCGGCGCACCAGCCGCTCCATGCGCTCCGCGTCCCTGGCGATGATGGTGAGAAACCGGTCCCGCTCGTCCTCGGACATCTCCTGGAGGTGGTCATGCAGGAGTTCGACGGTGCCGCGCAGCGAGGTCAATGGGGTCTTAAATTCGTGGGAGACGTTGGCCGCAAAGGTCCTGATGTAATCGGCGCGCTCCTCGAGTGTCCGCGCCATCACGGAGATGGCGTCGGAGAGCTGTGCGATCTCGTGGATGCCGAACCTGCCGGTTACCGGCATCTCCCGCTTCGTGCCGTGCTGCACCTCTTTGGCCTGGCTGACCAGGGCACGCAAGGGACGGTTGACCATGACGGACGTGAGAATGGTGATGACGATGACCAGTCCCAAAAGGACTGCCGCGGCGATCCCCAGCTGCCCACGCACCAGGTAGAGGGCCTTGCCGATGTCGAGAGGGGTCCGCGAGAGGATCACCGCCCCCAGGACGCGCCCTTCATGGATTATCGGCATCCCCACGAAGACGCGCACCAGGTTCCCGCGCCGGGCCGAACTATCCCAATCCAGCCGCTCGCGCAAAAGACTCACGTATTCCCCCGCAAGGGCCCGCCGCACCTCCTCCCGGTTCAAAAGGGAAAGGTGACGTTCCTCGCCCGTCGTCGCCACCACCGTCCCCTTGATATCCACCACACGTACGCCGACCAGGGTGCTGTCCGTGCTGCTGCGCATGATGGATGAGACGCGGCTGCCGGCTTCAAGTGCAAATGGGTCGATGGCGGTGCGGGCGGGGACCGCAGCCTGAGCGGGAGGATGGATCTTCTCGTCGGGGAGGTTCAGTCGCGCGTTGATGGGATGGTACTTTTCGGAAGGGTCACTGCGGGAGGGTCGCGCCTTGGCGGGAATGCCGTAGTTGAGGATCTTTTCCGTTCCGGCGTTCTCCGCGGCGATTCGCAGCAGTTCCTCCCGGTAGGCCGCACCGATCAAGGAGCCCTGGGAGATCAGCTCGGTTTCGGTGCGCCGGACCAGTTCGCTCTCGTAAAGGCGCAGGACGCTGATCCCCCCGAGCGGCAGCAGGAGGATCCCCAGGTTGATGATCAGCAGGATGGTGCCAAGCCGCGGTCTCCAGTTCATCGCTCCCCCGCCAGGCAGGGACCGAGCCGGTATCCCACCCCGTGGACCGTCTCGACCGGGTCCCCCCCCGCGGCGCAGAACTTCTGCCGGATGCGTCTCACGTGACTGTCGATAGTGCGGTCGGTGACGAAGGTATCGTGCTGGTAAGCCCCGTTCATCAGCTCCTCCCTCGAGAAGACCTTGCCGGGATAGCCGAGAAGCGTGCGCAGGAGGCCGAACTCGGTGACGGTCAGGACAACTTCCGTCCCCCCCCAGCGCCCCACGAACCGGTCGACGTCCAGACTGAGCAGGCCGTGCACGACCTTTCCCGCGGCGGCCGGAGTTTCCTGCAGGGGCACTTCCTTGATCACCACCTTGCGGCGCAAGACGGCCTTCACCCGGGCCACCAGCTCGCGCGGGCTGAACGGCTTCGTGACATAATCGTCCCCCCCGAGCTCGAGCCCCACGATGCGGTCGATCTCGTCATCCCTGGAGGAGAGGAAGATGATGGGGACATCGGAACCTGCCCGCACGGCGCGGCAGACCTCGGTGCCGTCCATCTCGGGCATCGTTATGTCGAGGATCAACAGGTCCGGTTCCATCTCGTGAAAGAAGTCGAGTCCCTGCCTCCCGTCCTCCGCCTCGGCGACCCGGACCCCGCCCTTCTCGAGGGCGAAGCGCACCACCTCCCTGATATGGGGATCGTCATCGACTACCAGCACCAAAGGTTGCATCGCCATGTTCCGCTCCTGGTTCTCCGTTCTCACCCTTGCGAGTCGACAATCTACCTTGTCGTTTTCCAAAAACCAAGCCCTTTGCACACAATCTGCACAAATTCTTCATGACATCTCCATGGGGATTCCATCCTGTCGCCACGACCGAATCGTAAGGTATGCCCACCTGCCGGCACACGGGAGCAGGATCGATGAACATCACCAAAGGAGACCCCAGATGAGCTGCAAGAAACCTTTGTCGCACCGGATCGTCATGAGCCTCGTTTTTCTGCTCCTCGCCTGTCAGCTCACGGCCTGCAAGAAGAAGGAAGAGGCGCCGGCGCCGGTCCCCGCAAGTGCCGCAGCGCCTGCGGCCAAGAATGAGTCGGCGGCGCCGGAAGGGGAAAGTTCCGCGCAAGGCGCACCGCGGCAGGCCAAACGCAAGGTGATCGTGAGCCGCGAGATGAGCCTGGAGGTCAAGAGTTACCAGGTCGCGCTGGACGCCCTGACGAAGCTCGCCGAGTCGAGCGGCGGGTACCTGTTCAAGAGCAGCAGGGAAAGCGACGACGGGGTCACCTCCGGCGAAGTGGGGCTGCGGGTGCCGGCCGGGGAGACCGGGAACGTCCTGCGCAAGATCGGAGGGCTGGGGAAAATCACGCAAGAGACCGCGAGCGCCGAGGACATCACCGAAGGTTACGTGGACCTGCAGGCTCGCCTGGGAAACGCCAAGGCATCGGAGGCGCGGCTGCTCTCCCTCTACCAGCGGGCGGGCGAGCTGTCGGACGTGCTGGAGGTCGAAAAGGAGCTGACCCGCGTGCGGGGCGATATCGAGGCGTTCGAGGCGAAGAGGAAGAACTGGGACCTCCTCGTGGAGATGGCGACCATCGAGATCCGCCTCTGCGAGTCATCTAACGGGCTGCCGTCCGCGCGCCGCCTCTGGACTCCGCTGAAGAGCGCCTTCGGAACGGCCCTTGAGGGTTTGGCCGACTCCATCCACGCCCTCATCGTCATTGCCGGCACCATCGGGCCCTGGGCGGCACTCTTCGGAACGGGGGCGTACTTCTGGATCAGGAGAAAAGGGCCGCAAAAAGGCCCTGTGGAGACAAAGGAAACGACGGAGACCATTTCTCAAGAGGAAGATTACCTACCTTAAACCTACAACCATTAGCCACGGAGAAAATCTGAGAAATGCGGAGAAAGGCGCTAAAAGTTTTAAACCCGTACCCGTTTTTGCCCCTCTCTGATTTTGCTCCGAGCCCTCCGTGGCTAATGGTTTTGAAGATGGAGTCGTTATGAAACGCACGTGGAGAAGGTTGATACTGGCAGGCCTTGTGGCGGTTCTCGTGCTGTTCCTTGGTTTCGTCCCGTCGGACAGGCTCGCGATGCCGGTGAAGGGGGCGAGCAGCGCCGACTGGAATCCGAAATCTTTCTGGTGCAGTCCCTGGGGGAAGTCGGGGGTGCACAGGGGGATCGACATATTCGCACAAGAAGGGACACCGGTAATGGCCGCCTCCCCGGGGATCGTCGTGTACGCCGGATACGACACGATTGGCGGGAACGTGGTATCGATACTGGGGCCGAAATGGCGGATTCATTACTACGCCCACCTGAAAGAGATCGCGGTGAAAAACGGCGACTTCCTCCACCGGGGGGTGGAGGTCGGAACGGTGGGCTGTACCGGGAATGCGGCAGGAAAACCGCCGCACCTGCATTACGCCATCGTGACACAGATCCCGCACGTCAGGCAGTGGCGAGGCGGGAAGTACGGCTTCGACAGGATGTTTTACCTCGACCCGGGCGCCGAGTTGACCAAGCATGCGATGGGAGGTGACACCTCGAAATGGAAGGATTGAGAAGGCGGTTGAAAATAGTGGTTGTCGCGGCACTTGTCTCGCTCGCGGTCATGGCCGGCGCGGCAGCGATAATAGGGCTGGCAACGGCGGGGCTCACCTACGACAGTATCGAAAAGATCCCCCACCGGCGCGTCGGTTTGCTTTTGGGTTGCTCCCGGATGCTCTCCGGCGGCAGGGCGAACCTCTTCTTCGCCCACCGGGTTGAGGCCGCCGCCGAGCTTTTCCGGGCCCGGAAAGTAGACTACCTGCTGGTGAGCGGCGACAACCGTCGCAAGGAGTACAACGAAGCCGGCGACATGAGGGAGGCGCTCATCAAGGCGGGAGTCCCTGCCGAGCGCATCTACTGCGACTACGCGGGACTGAGGACCCTGGACTCGGTGATCAGGGCGAGGGAGGTCTTCTGCCAGGACGAGATCACCGTCATCTCGCAGCGTTTCCATAACGAGCGGGCCATCTTCATCGGCATGCACAACGGCATCGATGCGATTGGCTACAATGCCGCCGACGTCGACGCCTACAACAGTTTCAGGACCAGGTGCCGCGAACAGCTGGCGCGGGTCAGGACGGTGCTGGATGTTTGCCTTTTAAGTACCGCTCCAAGGTTCGGGGGAGAGAAGATCGAGATAGGCGTGCAGGCGCCGGTGCTTTCAAATTCTTATTAACCGCACAAATCCTGTTCAGTTGGACTCGCAGCGGGGGATACTTTGTGCGTTACTGGCTGGGAAGTTCCTCGTGAAAGTTGCCGTTTTTGCTCTTCCCGTAATTGCCGCTGCCATTCCCGTCTGTGGTTGGCTACCATCACCGTCAACGGTGTATGGATTATCGACACAACTAAGCGACGTAAGGTCAGGTGGTTACTGCATTCGCCCGATGTGTAAAGAATGAGTGTAAAGGGCGTTGGCGTCAAATGCTGCGGAAGTCATCTCCAGCACGGGCGAAGCCATGGACACAAAACTCACTGTTTTCATTATGTTTTTCCCCAGATGCGCGACACCCCACAAAGACCGGAGCGTATCCTGCGAAACAGTGTGGACGAAACGCACGGTATAAGATACTGGAATAACTGCTTCTTTATAATACGGGCACGCATAATGCGATGGGAAACCAGGCTTACAGGAAGGCTCACCTTAAAAGGAGGGTAATCCCATGCGGAGGACAACAGGAGCATTGGCGGTCATCACGTTCATCCTGGCGCTGATGACCACATCTGCACACGCACTATCGATCAGGCTGACCGACGGAGGCGCCAATACCGTCACCATTGCGGACAACGGTGTGGGCGACATCAACCCCATGACGGGGGCCGTCACCTACCTCGGTAGCATCGGCGCCTACATAGCCAACGTGACCACGGGATTTTCCTATCCCATCCTGGGAACCCCGGCCTATCCACGGCTGGATCTGGGCTCCATCGACGTGTCCGGCGGTTCCGACGGCACCAACAAACTCTACGTCTACTTGACGGACACCGGCTTTACCGGGGCGTACCCCGGCTTTGCGGCGTCCATCGGCGGGACCAGCAGTGGAACGGTCAAGTACAGTACCTACTTCGATGCCGGCAACATCCCCTTTGCCATGGATACCCTTCTGACCGAGGAGTTGTACAGCGGCCCCATCTTCAGCGACATCAACACCGCTGCCGCTGTGGGACTGGATGTTCCCTACTCCCTCACCGAGGCGCTGGAGATCACCCACACTGGTTTTGGGGCGACGAGCTTCAATGCGGAACTGGCCCCGGTCCCGGAACCTGGTACCTTCCTCCTGTTGGGGACGGGATTGATGGGACTTGCCATTTACGGCCGGCGCAGGGCAAGGGGCTGATCCCGCCGCCAGTGGAAAATCAAAGAGCCGGGCAGCTTCGCTGTCCGGCTCTTCCCGCTGAATCTACAGCGATCTAACTGCCTGCATGAAAAAGCGGCACGCTCGCCCCCAGGCCGTGAACGACGCTGGTGAAAGCGTTGCGGTGCTCCAGTTTGTCGGGACCGAAACGCTCTTGGAAAAGGCGCCGGATCATCGGAATGCGCGAGGTGCCCCCGGTGAGGAACACGGTGTCGATCTGCTCGCTCCTTGCTCCTGACCTGCTGACCACTTCGTCTATGCAGCCGGAGATCCGGCCCAGGTTGTCCCGGTTAATGCTTTCGAACTCCGCCCTCGTGATCCCTTCTTCGATGGTCAGGCCGCGCTCCTGGAAAATCACCTGCGCGGCGTCCCGCTGCGACAGCTCGCATTTCGCCTTCTCGATGCACTGGAACAGGAAGAAACCATAGTTGTCGCTGATAAGGTGCTCCAGGTTTTCCAGGGCCTGCCTGTCTGTGGCGGCGTTTTTGATGAGCCGGATCTGCTCACGGGTCTTTCTCGCGCGCAAAAGCGGAATCCGGTGCCACTGGCACAGGGTGTAGATAATGCTGTGCGGGATGTCGAACAGTTCGTCCTTCCCCATCCCCTTGTACTGCACGCCGCGGCCGAAATACCTGGCCACCTTCTCCCACATGATCTGCGAGTCGAACTTGTCGCCGGCAGTATAGACCCCGCCGATGGAGAGGACGTCGGCGCGCCGGTCGGCCCGCGCAAACGCTCCCCCCTTGACACGGATCACGGTGAAGTCCGAGGTACCGCCGCCGAAGTCGCCTATGAAGACCAGTTTTTCGGCCCCGGCGGGAAGGGTCTCTTCGTACGAGAGGGCGGCGGCAACAGGCTCGAACTGGAAATGGATGTGGCGGAAGCCCGCCTTGCGCGCCGCCTTCTCCAAACGCTGCTGCGCCAGGGCATCCTTTTCCGGGTCCTCCGAGAAAACGACCGGGCGTCCCAGGACGACGCTGTCCACGGGAACGCCGACATAGGCCTCCCCCTTCGCCTTGATCCTCCTGAGAATGATGGCCACCAGGTCTTCGATGCCGTACTTCTTGCCGAAGACCTCGGTCCCCTCGAAGCTCCGGTTGGGGAGGAAGTTTTTGATCGACTGCATGAAACGGCCGGTCGCGCCGTCGCCAACGTACTGGCTGATGGCTTCCTGACCGGTGAAGATCGCGTCATCCTCGTTGAAGTACAGGACGGAGCGCATCAGCGAGGCGTTGGCGCTGGACTCGTCGATGTCGACGACGTCGACCTTGCCCTCTCGATAGATGGAAAGTGCGGAATTGGTGGTTCCAAAATCGATGCCGAAAACTACCTTCATGCAGACTCCCGAAAAAAAAGCAAGGGCGGGTCCCTTGGGAACCCGCCCTGAGAAATATAGTAGGTGGATGTTGTAACAGAAAGGCGCGGGCGGTGGCAAGTTGTAAACGAACCAGAAACCATTGGCCACGGAGAAAATCTGAGGACATCTGAGAGATGCAAGAGGCCCTTATTTAAGGTCAGTAGCAGGTTTGACTTCAGATTTAAGATTGGTATTTTTTAATTCCATACAATCGAATGGTCCGGGAGGGGCAGATGGTACATTTGGTGGACTCTGTCGGCGAGGGAGGACGAAACTACACCATCGATGTCCTGAGGGTACAAACGATCCTGAAGTCTAAAGGGTACGGGCTCGCGCCAGGTCGCGGTATCTGTGGTGCAGATACCATTGCTGCCATAAAAAAATTTCAAGCTTCATTTATGGCTCATCCTACAGGCCTGATAGAACCGTACAGTGACAGTTTGCGAAAACTGAGCGATGCAAGCCACGCCTTATTTGAATGGAGCGGAGACAGTTCGCAATGGTCGCAGGAAAAGAAGTTGAAAAGCGTTGCCCCCAACCTCCGGTCAAAACTTCAACCAGTCCTGGAGCACCTACACTCAGCAGGGTTCCGCCCCCATATCTATTACGGATGGAGGTCCGTATCCGTTCAGCTTGCTTTGTATTCTTCGGGCCGGTCAAAGGTTAAATTCAGCTTCCATAATGCACAACTGCCCGATGGCACTCCCAATTCTTATGCAGCAGACATTATCGATTCACGCTTTGGGTGGACCGGCCAAGCCGAGATTGCAGGGTTCTGGAGTGCCCTCGGCAATGCCGCTAAGTCGCTCGGCTTAATCTGGGGTGGGGATTGGAGCAGTTTCCGCGATGTTGCTCATGTTCAATTACTGCCGAACTCGCGTTTACAGAGCATCAAACAGGAGAGTGGGTTATGAAATGGATGGTAATGGTGTGCCTAATCCTAGCGTCCTCTCCGGCGCTGGCTGAAAATGTATGGCTTGTCATTGGCGCTAGCGACTCCACGCCTGCCGGCATCGCACGGAAGTGGAAAAGATCTGGCGAAGGCCAAGGAATCGTCGTGCAGACCCGTGACTGTGGTGATAACAAAAATATCTTCGTGTGGGCTGCACACCTTGAGCCTTCAGCTGCAGCCGCAGCCAAGTCACTCAAAGCATCGCATCTTAGTGGGGGCTATGTAAAGAAATGCAGTGTCAAGGCAGGGACTCTATTGGCCTTTAGGGAAACCGCCGTCGATCCGTCAATTGCAGATGTTCCGTCCTCCACTGTGAACTGGGAAGATATTGATCGAGTTTCGACAATTCAACCGCTGCAAGGTAACCGGCATATCATCATCTCACGTTACTACAGCGGAACTATAGAGGATGCACTGGAAGGTAGAAGAGAGCGGGTAGTCCTGGTAGGCCAAAAGGGGCAACGTCACCTTTTGCAGGAAAACTGTGTAACCCCGGAGAAGTTCACGGTGAGGCGAGAGATGTTTGCATATCAATGTGCACTCGAGCAGGCGGGGGACGAACTGCTACACAAGGTGGTGGTTTTTAGCATGGATGGTAAAAAGATGGAGGAAATTAAACACTGCCGCAGTCCTGTATTGACGCAAAAGGGAACAATCGCATGTGAAAGCGAGGCTGTAAACGCTGATGGGCGACTGAGTCTTCACAAACTTGAACAGCAACTTTGAGACATGTACCTTCTGTGCCCAAAAGCCGTGACCACAATAAACGAAAGCTTTACGCAACAAGTGAATTAAAAAGGGCTTAGCCGTTGCTGGCTAGGCCCTTAACCTTTTTTTGGAGCGGGAAAGAAGAGGAAGGATCCGCGTAAAAAACTTTGTATTCAAGCGCACAGGGACTTGTACTCTTTCATACAAGTCCTTGTACATCGGTGTGCAGACTAATGCTGGAGTCCCCCCTCCATGCAATTGCTGATGAATTGAGCCAGGGGTGCGATATCCCCGCGCGAACTCGCCGCCTCGAGCGCGTCCAGGTACTCTCCACGCCGCTCCACCCGGATTACCGTCCAGGGATATCCTCCCGACCCGAGCATGGCGTTCATCAGGAACCTCCCCAGTCTGCCGTTGCCGTCCATGTAGGGATGGATGTACACGAACATGAAATGCCCGAGGACCGCACGCACCGCCGCGCTCTCCTCCGCCTTCAGCAAGGCGCACAGTTCAGGCATCATCTCCCGCACTGCTTCTCTCGAGGGAGGGACATGGCTCGCGTTCTTGATGAAGACCTGGTGACTCCGGTAGCCGGCGAGATCGACCGGCCTCAGAATTCCAGCAGCGACACAGGGCTCCCAAAGACTCTGGTACCACCCCGCATGGTCGGCGCGGTAGGCGTCTCCCGGGTTCTCGCCTGAGAACATCCGGACCATGGTCTCCTTCACCTTGTTGTGGGCCAGCCAGTACCCCCGTGCCGCCAGGGCGTTCTTCGCCTCCAGGTCAGCCGGAGCAGTATCGGGACTCCATCCCCCACCGGCTACCCGGCGAATCAGATCGTCGGAGACTCGGTACCCCTCGATGGAAAGGGAGTGGTAGGCATCGCTCGCGTAGGCTTCCTCGACGGTGTCCATAAATTCGACCACGTCTGCGGGCGGCCCCGGTTCGCCAGGAAAGGCATCCAGCACCGCCCCGCGCATCTCCTGCCACATGAGCCGCATGCGGAGTACGTAAGGCGACTTCGCCTCTCCGAGGTGGAATTCTAACAGGGGAACGGTAAAAGGGTTCGTCTCGGTAACGGCATATCCCACCGCGCGCATGGTGGAAAGGATTTCATCGGCCACCTGCCCCCGCCCCACGGCCCGGAGCGCTCCGGCGAGCCTGCCGGCGATGGCGGAGTGCCCACCTTCCACCAGATCCCTGAGCAAGTCGGACGGGTCGACCTGGTGCAGTGCGATGCGTGCGTCCCGAACTGAACTGCGGAAGAAAGCCTCTGGAACCTTGATCATGGCAAGCGACAGGGGCATCACCCGCACCCCCGACACCAGTTCCACCCGGCCGGGATCGATGTCCCTTCTGTAGTCGAGCAAGGAGAAGGCATCGGGAAGCTGCAGGATACCGTTGCTCGCTTTGGGCGACCAGACTACAATCTGTCGGGGAGGAACCGTCGCCCCCACATGGAGCGCCACGGAGTATTCCGGAGAGGCGTGCCACAGCTCATCGAAGCGGCCGTCACAGTACTCCCGGACAAAATTCTTCAGCGCCGCATGCCAAGGGGTTGTATCACCAGGCGCCTCGTCGGGGCGTGACGGCATATACCACCCCCTGACGACCTGACGCAGGAAGCCGTTCTTGACCAGAACTTCCCGCTGCTGCCGGCTGAGTTCCTCCGACTTCAACACCGTCCGTCCTGCATCCTGCAACGCCTTGAGCGCCTGCAGGGCATCCGAAAAAAGCCTCTGCCCCGGACTCACTTTCACTTGAAGCTCCTTCCTCTACCGCGTCCCCGGGGGGCGGATTCTTCGCAATAACGTTTATCGCCGGTAAGCGGCAACACGCAGCCACGGAACATCTTAAAGTGTCCCCCGTTTTACAGCATCGCGCGTCGCCATCTCGTTTCAAGGTTAAAGGGGATTTCCCCTGGCCTCGTTTTCTCTATGTTCTGCACCGCCCTATCCATATGAATTGCGGCTAGACAACTCATATGATTTGTTGCACTACAATCCATATGAAATAATGTTGTAAAGTGTATATGGATTATTGTCAAGGGTCACTGCAAAAGAAAGGCGCGGTGCTCTGTGAAGCTCAGCCAGAGTTTGGATATTTGTCAGCAAAACGGTTGCAAAACGGTTGCAAATGGCAAGAAGCAACGAAAAAGGGCTTAGCCTTAAATGGCTAAGCCCTTGAATTCTTTGGAGCGGGAAACGGGATTCGAACCCGCGACCTTCAGCTTGGGAAGCTGACACTCTACCACTGAGTTATTCCCGCTTGGTGGAAGAAAACTTTTACCCCATCGGACGGATCTTGTCAATGGTTTTATTGGGTTCGACAGTGGATGGGACAGTGGACGGGTTGGTACGGGGCGGGAGACGGCCGCCCCTTTTCACCACGGCACCTGAAGACGAAGACTCGGGCCGGACTCTACTTCACTACGAGCTTGCTGAGCATCTTCTCGGCCAGGTCCTGACTGGATACCTGGTAGGTGCCACTCTTGATCTGCGTACGTAATTCCTCGACCCGGTCCACCCGGATATCTTCCCGCCTCTGCTTGGAGGTGGGAACTACGGGCATGTAGCTGGACAGTTCGACTTTGTCGGCGGCTGCCTGCTGCTTGGCCGCTTCCGCTTGCACTTCGCCGGTATCGGGCTTGTCGTTACGCACGACGGCAAGATGGGAAACGGCCGGGTTGGAATTGAGGTCTTCTACTTTCATCTGTTCTCGCCCCCAGTTGGTCAGGTAGGTGTAGGTTTACTTCCGTTTCGACACCCTTTGCAATAACTTTAGCCTTTTTTCATCACGACTCGTTTTTTCCTTGCGCAAACGGAAGATCTAGCAGAGAGGGAAAGTCGGGGATGCGGTAATGGGCATCTGCGAGCTCGACGGCATCACCGTAACCGTAGCTGCAACCGACGGTCCACACTCCCGCTCCGCCTCCGGCGGCAATGTCGTTGACACTGTCGCCGACCATGATGCATTCGCCGGCGGCTACGCCGAATTCCTTCAGCACGGCAAGGACCGGCTCGGGAGAGGGTTTGCGACAGGGGAAGGAATCGGCCCCGAAGATGTCGGTGAACCGCGGTTCCAGCCCCAGTTTCGCCAGCACTTCCCGGCACAGGGCCACGTTCTTGTTGGACAGGACCACCATCGGGATCCCCAGCCCGGAAAGCTCCAGCAGGGTCTCGGGAACGCCGGGATAGGGACGGGTCTTGTCGGCTATGTGGGCCAGGTTGTAGGCCAGGAACTCTTCCAGCGCCCGCTCGATGTCGGGCCCGCCCACGCCGGGTAGCGCCCGCTCCACCAGGGAGCGCGCCCCCTGCCCCACCAGTTTGCGCACATCGCTTATTTCGATGCGCGGCAGACCGTGCCGCTCGCGGATCAGGTTCGTGGCGTCGGTCAGGTCGGGCAGGGAATCGATCAGCGTGCCGTCCAGGTCGAAGATGAGCAGGCGGATGGGATCCATTGGTCACTCCAGCGTTGAAGGGACAGAGGCAAAGGGGACAGGCACCTGCGGAGCCAGTCCCCTCGGCCCCTGATACGAAAGAACCGCGGGACCGGCTTGCGCCGGTCACCGCGGTGTTTTTGTGCAATAAACGAACCTTCTAAAAAGGACGGACGGGAATTATTCCCACTCGATGGTCGCCGGGGGCTTCTGGCTGATGTCGTACACCACGCGGTTGACACCCTTCACTTCGTTGATGATTCGCGAGGATATGCTCCCCAAAAGCTCGTAGGGAAGCTTGACCCAGTCGGCGGTCATGCCGTCCAGGGAGTTGACCGCGCGCAGGGCCACGGTCCACTCGTAGGTGCGGGCATCCCCCATGACGCCGACGGTTTTCACCGGCAGCAGCACGGCAAAGGACTGCCAGATGTCGCGATATAACCCAGCCTTGCGGATTTCCTCGATGACGATGGCGTCGGCCTCACGCAGGATGTCGAGCTTCTCCACGGAGAGTTCACCGATGCAGCGGATGGCAAGCCCCGGGCCCGGGAAGGGCTGGCGGTAGACCACCTCGTCGGGCATGCCCAGCTCCTTGCCCAGGAGCCTCACCTCGTCCTTGAAGAGCTCGCGCACCGGCTCGAGGAGCTTCAGGTTCATCTTCTCGGGGAGGCCGCCCACGTTGTGGTGGCTCTTGATGACGGCGGAGGGGCCCTTGGTGGAAACGGATTCGATCACGTCGGGGTAGAGGGTGCCCTGCGCCAGGTAGTCGACCTGGCCGAGCTTCTTGGCCTCCTCCTCGAAGAGGTAGATGAACTCGTTGCCGATGATCTTGCGCTTCTGCTCGGGGTCGGAGACGCCGTCCAGCATGTTGAGGAAGCGGTCGGTGGCGTCGACGTAGTCGAGGTTGATCTTGAAGTGCTTGGTGAAGAGGTTCACCACCTTCTCGGCCTCGCCCTTACGCAAGAGGCCGTTGTTCACGAAGACGCACTGGAGCTGGTCGCCGATCGCCTTGTGGATGAGGACGGCGACGACCGAGGAGTCGACCCCGCCGGAGAGGGCGCACAGCACCTTGCCGGTGCCGACCTTCCTGCGGATCTCCTCGATCTCAGTCTCGATGAAGTTGGCCATGGTCCAGGTCGGCTTGGAGCCGCAGACGTTGAACAGGAAGTTGCCCAGCATCTCGTCGCCGCGCGGGGTGTGCACCACTTCGGGGTGGAACTGGACGCCGTAGAAGTTCTTCTTCTCGTCCTTCATGGCGGCCACCGGGCAGCCGGTGGTGTGGGCCATCAGCTTGAAGCCGGCCGGCATCTGCTCGATGCGGTCGCCGTGGGACATCCAGACTTCGGCGCCCCCTTCGAAGCCGGAGAAGATCTCGCTCTCGCCGTCGAGGACCAGGGTGGCGCGGCCGAATTCGCGCTTGTCGCAGCGCTCGACGCGCCCGCCCAGCTGCTGGGTCATGAGCTGCATGCCGTAGCAGATGCCCAGGACCGGGATGCCGAGGTCGTAGATGCCGAGGTCGGAGTGCGGGGCGTCCTTGTCGTAGACGCTGGAGGGGCCGCCGGAGAGGATGATCCCCTTGGGGGCGAAGGCCTTGATCTTCTCGAGCGCCATGTTGTAGGGGTGGATTTCGCAGTACACGCTCTGCTCCCTCACCCGGCGCGCGATGAGCTGGGTCACCTGGGAGCCGAAGTCGAGGATCAGCACCTTTTCTGAGTGGATATCTACGGTCATTGTCTTGGTTCCTTATCTATTGAAAGTCAAAGGCTGTAACGCAAAGGCGCAAAGTCGCAAAGCCGCGGAGAGGAGCGAGAAACCGGGAAGGAGTCTTCCTCGGCGTCTGCGCGCCTCCGCGGCTTTGCGTTGAAGGTTTGCGATTATTTCTCCACCCGGTAGTTCGGGGCTTCTTTGGTGATCATGACGTCGTGCACGTGGGATTCTTTCAGGCCCGCGCCGGTGATACGGACGAAGCGGCCGTTTTGCTGCAGGTCGACGATGGTGCGGCTGCCGGTGTAGCCCATGCCGGCCCGGAGTCCCCCCATCAGCTGGTGCACGTTGGCGGAGAGCGGTCCCCTGAGCGGTACCATGCCTTCGATCCCTTCCGGGACCAGCTTCACATCGGCGTCGACGTCGCTCTGGAAGTAGCGGTCCTTGCTCCCCTCTTTCATGGCGCCGATGGAGCCCATGCCACGGTAGCTCTTGTAGGCACGCCCCTGGTACAGGATGGTGTCGCCCGGGGATTCCTCGGTGCCGGCGAAGAGGGAGCCGATCATGATGACGTCGGCGCCGGCCGCGACGGCCTTGGTCAGGTCGCCGGAGTACTTGATGCCGCCGTCGGCGATGAGCGGGATGTTGTGCTTCTTGGCAACCTTGGAGCACTCGGCGATGGCGGTGATCTGCGGGACGCCGATGCCGGCGACGACGCGGGTGGTGCAGATGGAGCCCGGTCCGATGCCGACCTTGATGGCGTCGACGCCGGCCTTGATCAGGGCCTCGGCGGCAGCGGCAGTCGCGATGTTGCCGGCCACGAGCTCAAGGGTCGGGTAGGTCTTCTTGATGCGGGCGATGGCTTCGAGGACGCCCTGGGAGTGGCCGTGGGCGGTGTCGATGACCACGACGTCAACGCCGGCCTTCATGAGCGCCTCGATGCGGGCGTCGACGTCCGGGGTCGGGCCGACGGCCGCGCCGACCCTCAGGCGACCGAGGGAGTCCTTGCAGGCGTTGGGGTACTTCTTGATCTTCTCGATGTCCTTGATGGTGATGAGGCCCTTGAGGTTCTTCTCCTCGTCCACCACCAGGAGCTTCTCGACCCTGGTGTGCTTCAAGTGTTCCTTGGCCTGCTCCAAGGTGGTACCCACCGGCACGGTGACCAGGTTCCTCTTGGTCATGCGGGCGGAGATGGGGAGGTCGAGATCGGTCTCGAAACGGAGATCCCTGTTGGTCAGGATGCCGACCAGCTTCCCGTTTGCCTTGGTGATCGGTACCCCGGAGATGCGGTACTTGGCCATCATCTCCAGCGCTTCCCGGATGCGCTGGTTGGGGCGCATGGTGATCGGGTCGACGATCATCCCGGACTCGCTCTTCTTCACCTTGTCCACTTCCATGGCCTGCTCGGCGATGGTGAGGTTCTTGTGGATGAAGCCGATGCCCCCTTCACGCGCCATGCAGATAGCGGCCCTCGACTCGGTGACCGTGTCCATGGCGGCACTCACCAGCGGGATGTTCAGCTGTATGTTGTTGGTCAGTCGGGTGCTCAGATCGGTATCGCGGGGGAGGATGAGTGAGTGGGCAGGGAGAAGCAGGACGTCGTCAAACGTGAGACCTTCGGGAAGGCTGCTTTCTAACATTAGGGAAACTCCTTTTGTTGTTTCGAGGCAGGTTTTAACCGGAAAACTTATTACAAGGAGGAAGGCAAGTCAACTAAAATTAGGCTAATGACAGAGATAAAACCGTAGCGGTTTCCCAGCCTTAGCGTCTACACAACCGGGGCTCATGGGGCGCGGTTATTCGCTGTGCAGCAAGGAGAAAGCACCCTCACCTCTGCCCCTCTCCCGGAGGGCGAGGGGGACTGCCCTCACCTCTGCCCCTCTCCCGGAGGGCGAGGGGGACTGCCCTCACCCCTGCCCCTCTCCCGGGGGCGAAGCCCCCCCCTCCCGGCCTCCCCCCTCCGGGGGAAGGAGCAACCGGCAGGAGGAGAGGTACCTAGTAACGGGGCTACATCGGGATGAAGGCGTCCTTGCTCTCGATGCGGCTCAGGGAGGCGACGATCAAGTCGACTGCGTGGTCCAGGTCGGAGAGCGACATGGTCTCGACCGGGGTGTGCATGTAGCGCAGCGGCAGCTTGACGAGGGCCGTGGCGACGCCGCCGCGGGAGATCTGCATCACGTTGGCGTCGGTACCGGTGGCGCGGGCGATGCCGGTGTACTGCACCGCGATGTTGTTGTCGGTCGCCGTGTCGGAGAGGAGATCGAAGAGCACCGGGTTGATGTTGGCACCGCGCGGCAGGATCGGCCCTTTGCCCAGCCCCACCTCGCCGTTGTGTTTCTTGTCCACGTCCGGCTGGTCGGTGGCGAAGTCGACTTCAACGCAGATGCCGACGTCGGGGTTCACCGAGTAGGAGCTGGTGGTGCCCCCCCTGAGGCCCACTTCCTCCTGGACCGAGGAGACGCCGTAGAGATCCACCGGGAGCGGAGCCGGAAGTTCGGAAACCCGCCGCAGCACCTCGGCCACCACGAAGCTCCCAGCCTTGTCGTCCAGGCCGCGCGAGCTGACCCGGTCGCCGAAGAGGCGCTCGAGGTTGCTGGCGAAGGTGATGGGATCGCCCACGCGCACCCACTCCTGGGCCTCTTTCTTGTTGGCGGCGCCGATGTCGATGTACTGGGCGTCCAGCTTGATGACCGTGTCGCGCTCCTTGGGCTCGATCAAGTGGATGGGGCGCTTGCCGATGACGCCGTTTAGCCTGCCGCGGGAGGTGTGCACGTGCACCCGCATGCCCGGGGTGATGTGCGGGTCGACGCCGCCGATGGCGGAGAAGTAGATGAAGCCGTTGTCGTCCAGGTAGCGCACCTGGAGGCCGATCTCGTCGGAGTGCCCGACCACCATGACGCGGGGGCGGTTCTTCCCTTCACCCTGGATCATCCCGAAGACGTTGCCCATGACGTCGGTGGCCACCTGGCAGAACGGTTCTATATAGGAGCGGAATACCCGCTGGGCCGGCTGTTCGTACCCCGAGGGGCTGGGCGCGGCCAGGAGCTGCTGCAGAAAGTCAAAGGATGCTTCGCGCATGTCGGAACCTCATAAGAACAGATTGATATTGAGATAAAGATAAAGATTAAGAAGGCGCAGGGCCTGTTCTCACACTACCCTCAATGGTGATTTTTTTCAACGCCACCTGGCGCCAGCGGGTTGTCCGTGGCACCACCCGCACCCGCCGCCCGGAGAGACCCTCTGCGGGGGGGCGAGTGGACGGGCGAATGATCATTCGCCCCTACAGGTGGTGGAATGCGGGGGGGAGTTACATCGGGTACTTGCCCATGGCGGCGGGGTCCATGTGGTCGAGGAAATCGACGAAGCGGCGGGCGTTGTTTTCCTGGGCGAAGCCTTCCTCGTTCATATCGAGGCTGGAAGCCCGGGTCAGCACCTCATCGTTCACCTGCACCGGCAAATGATACTTAAGGGACATGAGCATGGCCTCTGCGACGTGAACCTCGAGCCTGAGCTCTTCCCCCTGCGCCGGCTTCAGGCGTACCGAGGCGGTAAAGACGCCGTCGTGCAGACTTTCGACGTAGATCCCGGCGACCGTCATGTCCAGCCGCTCGATGAGGGCGGTGAACACGTCCTTGCGGCTGTTGCGCGCGCTCATCTCGCGCCCGACGAACTGGGCGGCAAAGGAGACGGACTCGGAGGCGTTGATCCATACCGGGACGGCGTGCTTCTCCTCGGCGTCCTTCAGTATGACGACCGGCATCTGGGCGATGGCGTCCAGGGCGAAGCCGAATACCTTCATCTCAACGTACATGTGTGCCCCATCCCTCCCGTTGTCAGACATGCAGGATTTTTCCCTTGAGCAGGGTCTGCAGACCTTCCGTGATCCTCACCTCGACCAGGCGCCCGGCCAGGGCGGGATCCCCATCCATGACGGTGCCGCGGTTGCCGCCGGTCCTGCCGAAGAGTGAATCACCGGAACTGCTGGGTCCCTCCACCAGCACCTGCTGCACGCTCCCCACGAAACTCTCGTTGCGGGCGAGCGTGATCTTCTTCTGCGCCGCCTGCAGACGCTCCAGGCGCGCCTGCTTCTCGCCCCGCTTCACCTCGTCCGGGAACTCGGCCGCCTTGGTGCCGGGGCGGGCCGAATAGATGAACGAGAAGAGGTCGGCGTACTGCACCTCCTCGATCAGCTCCATGGTCTGCTCGAAGCAGGCCTCGTCCTCACCCGGGAAGCCGACGATCATGTCGCCGGTGAACTGGATCTCGGGGCAGGCTTCCCTGAGTGCGCGCACCTTCTCCAGGTACTGCGCCCGGGTGTAGCCGCGGTTCATCTTCTTGAGGACGGCATCACTCCCGGACTGGGCCGGGAGGTGGATGTGCGGCGCCAGTTTGGGGATCTCGGCAAAGCAGGCGATCAGCCTCGGCGAGATATCCTTGGGGTGCGACGTGGTGAACCTGAGCCTCTCTATCCCCTCCACCTGGGCCACCATGCGCAGCAGGTCTGCGAAGTCGGGGGCGCCGGGCTCCTTGAAGCCGTAGGAGTTCACGTTCTGGCCGAGCAGGGTCACCTCGGTAACGCCGGCGGCTGCCAGCGCGGCGACCTCCTCGACCACCTTGGCCGCACTCCTGCTGATCTCGCGGCCGCGCACGTGCGGAACGATGCAGTAAGCACAGAAGTTGTCGCACCCCTGCATGACGGTGACGAACCGGGAGACGCCCCCCTCGCTCTCGGCGTGCGGGAACAGGTCGAAACGCTTCTCGTCGTCCAGGAAATCGGTGGCGACGCTCTGCTTGCCCTGCTCGGCACCGGAAACCATCTTCTGCAACAGGTGCAGGTTATGGGTGCCGAACACAAGGTTCACGAAAGGGGCCTTCTGCAGGAGCCGCTCCCCTTCCTGCTGCGCGACGCAGCCCCCCACCCCGATGATCAGGGCCGGCTTTTTTTTCTTCATCGATTTGAACTTGCCCAGGTGTCCGTAGACCCGCTGTTCGGCGGTCGCCCGGATGCTGCAGGTGTTCAAAAGAACGAGGTCCGCTTCCACCGGATCGGCGGTCTGCTGGTACCCTATCCCCTTCATCAACGCCACTATCTTCTCGGAATCGCTCACGTTCATCTGGCAACCGAACGTTTCCAGGTAAAGCTTTTTCGCCATATTCACGTCTATATCCTGATGGTTAAATGGTTGAATAGTACGAAAATTGGGCGCTTGCAGTCAACACCTATTAGCTGCCCCGCCGCCCCAGCAGCCTCCCAGTCGACAACCAACATTAACCCAGATAAATCATTGACCTACCGATATATGCAATAAAAAAGATATTGACATATGGCGTCATGAAGATCTATAAGACTCATTAGGATGACCGCCCTCCGGGCCGGCGTCACAAGTCCGCCCAGACACATCACCTCTCCAAAAGCTAAATACTTTTAACGACTAGGGCACCTCGTTTCTATTATAAAATTCCAAACCAACACATTTTCCCTAAAACTACCGGTGAATACGCCGATTAGAGCAGTAACGCCCAGCATTTAATGAGTTGCACCGGTACGCCGACGTGCCGATGGAATAATCTTCGACCGAAGGTTGGTGTAAAAACCAGCGAAACAAAAAGGAGAAGTGAATGAGAAAACTGGAGAAGCTGTTGATTGGCGCCGCCGTCTGTGCCCTGGCGACCCCCGTCGTGGCGCAGGCAGACGATCAGGAGATGCAGAAGAAGATCGATGAGCTCACCAAAAAGGTGCAGAAGCTCGAGGAGCAGCAGAAGGGCTCCGATCAGAAGAAGATCGAGGATCTGACCCGTAAGGTCGACAAGATCGAAGAGAAGTCTCTCGGCAAGTGGCTCACCATCGGTGGCGACTACCGCTTCAGGCTCGACAACCTGAACGGCCGCACCGTCGGCTACACCGATGCCAACGGCACCTTCACCAACGCAGCCAACCAGCTGCAGTCCGCCTTCTTCGCCGACCCGACCGGCCCCGCCGGATCCGGCATGAACGCGGCGATGCTCAACGGCCTGATGAACTTCTCCAACAACATGTCCAACGTCAGGACCTTCTCCCAGGCGGGACAATTCCTCCAGAACCCGGCCACCCAGCAGATGCTGGGCGGGCTTGGCGCCTTCGCCGCCCAGGTTCCCTCGTACAAACCCAACAACGACACCCTCTACACCAACCGCCTCGGCATCAACATGCACGCCAAGGCCACCAAGGACGTGACCGTCAACGTCCGCCTGCTCGCCTACAAGGTATTCGGTTCCCAGGATGACAACGCCGTCACCAACAACGGCGGCACCCCGTTCTTCGCCGACCGCGTCGGCACCTTCGACGGCACCCTGGGTCACGTCCCCTCCAGCAGCCTGCTGAACGTGGACCGCGCCTACGCCACCTGGAGCAACATCGCCGACCAGCCGATCTGGTTCTCCGTCGGTCGCCGTCCCTCCACCGATGGGGCACCGAGCAACCTGCGCACCAACAACGAGCGCCCCGGCAACGGCGGCACCCCGGCACTGCTGGTTGATTACGCCTTTGACGGCATGACCATCGGCTGGGCCCCCGACATCGATGGGCTCCCGGGCGCATACGCCAAGATCTGCTACGGCCGCGGCTTCGAGGGCGGGTTCGAGAACCCCACCAACAACCTCAAAGACACCGACATGCTGGGTCTCGCCATCATCCCGATCGATACCGACCCGCTGCGCATCTGGCTGCAGTACAACCGCGGCTTCAACATCTTCGACTTCCCGGCCATGAAGGACACCGCCTTCGGCAACACCTACCCGTCCACCGACCTCGGTGCCATCGACTGGTACGGCGCTGGCGCCATGAGCACCATCAAGAAGGTCGGCCCGGGTAACCTGAACTTCTTCGGCGACGTCGGCATGAGCGTGGCCCATCCCAACGACAACGTCTCCGCACAGGCCGGCTTCCAGGGCCTCATGACCGGCGGGTTCTTCAATCCGGAAGCACCGAGCACCAAGACCGGCTGGGCCGCCTACGTCGGCGCCCGCTACGACTACACCCCGACCAAGACCAAGATCGGTGTCGAGTACAACCACGGCTCCAAGAACTGGATCACCTTCGCCCCGGCGGCCGACGACATGTGGACCACCAAGCTTGGGACCCGCGGCAACGTGTACGAAGGCTACCTGATCCAGGAACTGGACTCCAAGCCGGTTTCCTCCTTCCTCTCCAAGGCCTTCTTCAGGGTCGGCTTCCAGTGGTACGACTTCGACTACACCGGGAGCAACAACTGGGTAGGCGCTCCGGTCAAAATCTCCGAGGTCAACAACCGCATGATGATGCTGACCCCGGTGAAGTATGCGCGTGACATCTACGCGACCTTCGAAGTGAAGTTCTAGAACCCGTATCGCAGACGCGGTACAGCGCAAAGCGGGGTGGCAGCCGATGCTGCCACCCCACCCCCAAAAGGAGAAAGAAGATGAAAAAAGCAGTTTCGGTAATGGTCCTGGTAGCAGTGGCAGCGCTCACCATCTTCTGCTTCGGCAGCGTCGCCAGCGCCGGCGAAGAGATCAAGATGGTCGGCGTCATCACCAAGATCGAGATCGCCGGCAAGGACGCCAAAACCGCCACCGCCACGCTGAAGGACAACAAGACCGAGCAGCTCGTGGTGATCACGGTGGAAGACGAACTCACCCTGGACAAATTCAAGGATCACCGCATCGTCGAGGGCGACGAGATCCGCTGCAAGTACGAGGTGATCGACGGCAAGAATCTCTCCAAACTGTTCAGGAAGACCGCAGGCTGTTAGGCCGGGTCCGGTTCCGCGTAGGTCGCGCTGTAGATTTCACGATTGCAGCGCTTCTTTTTTGACTTTTTACATCTTGTTTTCGGTATATATGAAGGCTTAGATATTACTGCAAGCGGCGCAAGCCGATTCACTACGGGAGGTTGTTGAATGAAAGGTATTCTGGGAATTTTGGCGGGGATCGCGCTTCTGGCGACGGCCGCGCAGGGGATGGCGGCGGTGGACCATTCCGAATTCGTAAAGGGTCCGTTTAAAAGCGGCACCGAAGTCACCAAGGTCTGCCTGGAGTGCCACGAGCAGCAGGCGGCTGACTTCATGAAGACTACCCACTGGACCTGGGCCGGTACGCCCAACATGGTCAAGGGGATGGAGAAAAGCACCAAGAAGTACGGCAAGTCCAACATGATCAACTCCTTTTGCACCTCGATCCAGGGGGGCAAGGACGGGGTGGTGCACGAATCCTGCGGCAAGTGCCACGCAGGATACGGCTGGACCCGCACCGACTTCGACTTCACCGACAAGGGCAAGGTCGACTGCCTGATCTGCCACGCCCAGAAAGGGAACTACACCAGGGCCACCGTGGGCTGCGACATCGACAAGAAGAGCATCGACAAGAAGGCCATGGACCTGAACGTCGCCGCCCAGAGCGTCGGCCTCCCGACCCGCAAGAACTGCGGCGCCTGCCACTTCTTCGGCGGCGGCGGCGATGCCGTCAAGAACGCGGGCCTCGACTCCACCCTGGAGAAGACCAAGAAGTCCCAGGACGTGCACATGGGGAGCAAGGAAAGCGGCGGCCAGGACATGAGCTGCCAGAGCTGCCACGTAACCAAGAATCACAAGATCGGCGGCGCTTCGAGCATGATGGCCCACTACGACACCCGCGTTAACTGCGAGCAGTGTCATTCCGGCGCCAAGGCGCCGCACCAGAAAGCGAAAAACGGCGCGCTGATCAACAGGCACCTCGCCACCGTCGCCTGCCAGACCTGCCACATCCCGTTCTTCGCCAAAGGGCAGGCCACCAAAATGGCATGGAAGTGGTCCGATGTGGGCAAGAACATCACCGCCGAGGAGCAGTTCGACAAGGAAACCTACGCCAAGCACAAGGGAACCTTCGTGTGGGGCATGAACGTGAAGCCGGTGTACGCCTGGAACAGCGGCATGGTCGAGCGCTACATGGTGGGCGACAAGGTGAAGGATCCGACCAAGCCGGTGGTGATGATGCGCCCGGTCGGCGACATCAAGGACCAGAAGTCCAAGATCTACCCGTACAAGCTCTACAAGGGCGACCAGCCGATGGACGCGAAGTTCAAGAACCTGATCATCTTCCAGCAGTACAAATCGCTGTGGGTCGACTACGACTGGGATAAGGCGTGCCGCCTGGGCGCCGAAGGGACCGGTCTCCCCTACAGCGGCAAGTACCAGTTCGTGAACACGGTGGCCTACATCGCCGCTCAGCACGAGGTGGCTCCCAAGGAAGAGGCGCTGCAGTGCGGTGAGTGCCACATGGGTGGCAACCGTCTGGACTGGAAGGCGCTCGGCTACAAGGGCGACCCGATGCAAAAAGGCGGCAGGTTCGCAAAAGCCTCCAAAAAGGTGGCCAAGAAGTAAGACGACGGCAGCAGAGAAGGGGCGGATCATTCCGCCCCTTTTCCCGTTGGAGACAACCTAGTGCTGGGTCTCTCAATGAACGATGCCTGCTGCCGACAGCGCCAGCTCACAGCGATGCGCATATTGCCACTGCCTCCGCCGGAAAATACTATCCTGCAGTCACTCGACATACCTCGGCAAAGCACTAAACTATTGTCACGTTCTGCCGATACAATCCAAGTACAACGAACACGCTACCACAGAGAACAGGAGGGGCTTCAATGACCAAGAAAAGCATCACAGCGGCAGTGCTCGGTCTTGCCTTGGCAGCTACCACTGCCCTGGCTGCAGGGGTGCATCCCGGCAAGGAGTCGATCGAGAAAAGCGGCTACAAAGGATCTGAGACCTGCGAGGAGTGCCACCCCGGCAGCGCCAAAGGGTTCCTGGACACCGTGCACTGGAAGCACGCCTCCAAGGTGACCAACGTGGACGGGCTCAACCCCAAGCAAGAGTACGGGATGAAGAACCGCATCTACGTCATGTGCAACGGCAACGACATCGTCAACAACCTGAAGGAGATTCCCAAAAGCCCGGTGACCGGCAAGAGCAAGTTCTCCGGCTGTAACACCTGCCACCCCGGCAACCATCTCTCAGATGTCGGCAGCACCGGCGCCGCGGCCGAGGCTGCCGTGGACTGCCTGGTCTGCCATTCCACCGACTACGACTTCAGGCAGAGAAAGCCGTTCAAGAACGAGAAGGGGGAAGTGGTGATGGGGCAGGACCGCAGCACCAAGGCAGCCCTCGCCATCGGCAAGCCGACCGTCAAGAACTGCATGGTCTGCCATGAAGCGGCCGGCGGCGGCGTCATCGTCAAGCGCGGCTTCACCTTCACCAAGGACACCGATGCCCACGCGGCCAAAGGCATGGTCTGCGTCGACTGCCACAAGGCGAAGAACCACAAGATGCCGACCGGGCACGACCCCAACAACTGGGCCAACGACGGCCTGTTCGTCTCCTGCTCCGACACCTCGTGCCATGGCGTGAAACCGCACAAGGATGCCGACCTCAACCGTCACTGCGCCAAAATCGCCTGCCAGACCTGCCACATCCCGCGCACCGGCGGCGCCTTCGCCAAGGACTTCACCGTGTGGGAGCAGACGCCGGACAAGTTCTATGAACCGACCACGCTGAAGAAGGAAGCCAACGAGACCACCCCGGTTTACGCCTGGTACAACGGCACGGTGAAGAACACGCCGCACTTCATCGGCCCGAAAGGGAGCAAGAAGGACGGCAAGAGCAAGATCACGCCGTTCAAGATCTTCCAGGGCAAGGCGTACTACAACAAGCAGACCGGCGAGTTGCTCTCCATGGATTTCGCCCAGCCGATGTCCGACGGCAACACCCGGGCCGGCGTCCTCTCGGCAGCGAAGACCCTGGGGCTCAAGAACCCGGAAAAGATCGCCAAGGAGGCGGTGCCGGGATGGCAGACCATCTATTTCGGGAGCAACCACCTGGTGACCAAGAGCAAGGCTCTCTACTGCGCCAACTGCCATGCCCCCAACGGCGTGCTGAATTTCAAGGACCTTGGATACGGCGACAAGGAGATCCTGAAGCTGACCTCTCCGGAACTGTTCATGGAGAAACTGGCGCAAAAGCAGAAGGAAGATTGGTAGCGGCGACGACCGCGGCTACAAGTTGCTGAGACAGGAAAGCCCCCCTCGTGAGAGGGGGGCTTTTTTTGCGGGTGGTCTACAGGCAAATCCCCCGCGTCCCCCCCCTGTGACAAGGGGGGGACGCGGGGTCTCGAGCGGCGCTTCGTGGGACAATGGGCCCGGCTTTGCGGCGCCGAACGGATTACTTGTGGCCGACGCAGAGGAGGACGGGGTAGCGGCGGGGGGTGCCGTCGGCTCCCGGCTTGTCGATGGCGGCTGCCGTTACGACGGCGACATCGGCAAGACCGTTGGCGGCAAACTCGCCGGTGAGGAATTCGCGGGAGAAGCCGTGATGCAGGACCCCGGTGGGGTCGTCGTGGAAGCGGCCGTCCTCGCTTTCCAAGTCGGCCAGGGCGAGCCAGCCGCCAGGCTTCAGGGCCTTGGCCAGGGTGGCGATCAGGGATGGGACGTCCTGGACGTGGTGCAGGGTCATGCTGCTCACGATGAGGTCAAAGCTCCCTTCCAGGCGCTGCTGCTCGAGGTCGAGCAATAAAGTGGAGACGTTGAGCAGAGCTTCAGCCTGGATCTTCTTGTCGAGGACGTCCAGCATGCCCTGCGAGCTGTCGGCCCCGGTGATACGGCCGACGAAGGGCTGCAGTCCAAGTGTGACGAGGCCACTGCCGCAACCGTAGTCCAATGCCGCCATGTTCGACGTGAGAGGAAGAGCCTTTCGGAGCGCCGCCACGACATCCTGCGCCAGTTTCAGACGGCGCGGCTCCTGGTCCCATTGTTCGGCTACGGCATCGAAATCGCGCCTGTTGTCTGTTTGCATGCTTTTCCCTCCGGTGTGATGGGCAACGGTTCTGATGGTAAGGCAGAATAGTATTCAAAAAGTCGAATGTCAAGCCGGGGATGCGGTGGACAGGGGAGACAGGGTGGAACTGG
This sequence comes from Geomonas oryzisoli, assembly GCF_018986915.1. Taxonomy (NCBI): domain Bacteria; kingdom Pseudomonadati; phylum Thermodesulfobacteriota; class Desulfuromonadia; order Geobacterales; family Geobacteraceae; genus Geomonas; species Geomonas oryzisoli. Next base: position 697,851 of record NZ_CP076723.1, on the reverse strand, counting down.
TGGAACACAGCGAGGGGGGCGGAGGGGCCGACGGGGGCGAGGTGGAGCTACCTGGACGGCAGTTTTTGCTGGCTTTGCTGAAAAAACAATGGTATGGTTCCCTGTTCGCGTGGCGGGAAGTATTTTCGGCTGCGGGCGGATTTGTGCTTGACTCATCGCCGCCCGGGTGTTATATAATTCCTCTTTCCAAAAAACCTAAAAGCTACATTTTTAAAATACCCGGAGGTGCAGTTTGGCAAATCATAAATCGGCAATGAAGAGGATCAAGCAGACCGCAAAGAGGACTGAGCGCAACAAGCACGAGCGTTCTACCCTGCGCACTTTCATCAAGCGCGTCCGCGAAGCGGTTGCCACCAAGGATCAGGATGCTGCAAAGGCTGCTCTGGCTGCTGCTATCCCGGTCATCGACGGTGCCGCAACCAAGGGGATCATCCACTCCTCCAACGCTTCCAGGAACGTTTCCCGCCTCACCAAACTGGTCAACACCCTGGCCTAGTCCGGTAGCGGATTACATGAAAGCAAAAAGGGAATTCCCAACCGGGGATTCCCTTTTCTAGTTTGTGCTTTCCTGTCTCTGCAGGGACAAGCCCCCCTCCCCGGCCCTCCCCCTCCGGGGGAGGTAATCGTACCTAGCGCCTGCAGGCGTCCATCACGAAACGCTCGAACAGGGGCTCTTCCAGACCGCCGGACTTGAAAGCCAGGTCCAGCTCCAACATCCGCTCGAAAATCCGCTTCAGCTCCCCTACCGTGTAGTTCCTCGCCTGCGCCGTGACCTTGTTCAGGAAATAGGGGTTGATCCCGGATGCCTTGGCGAGCTCGGACTGGGGCACCTTGCGATCCAATAGTTCGCGCACCTGCCAGAGCTGGCGGTAGTGCCGCGCCACGGCGCCCAAAACGCGCAGAGGCGCCTCGCCGTCCTGCAGCAGGGCGGTGAGCATCTTCAAGGCCCGCGGCAACTCCTTGCTGCCCAGGGCATCGGTGAACTCGAAGACGCTCTCCACCTTGGTGTCGGAGACGATGGCCTTGACGTCGGCAACCGCTACCGTCTCCTTCTTGCCGCAGTAGGTGCACAGCTTCTCGATCTGGGAAACCAGCTCCTGCAGGTTGTTCCCCACCAGGTAGGCGAGCAGTTCCGCCGCGGCCGGCTCGATCTTCTTCCCGGCGGCACGCACTTCGTCGCGCACGTAGGGGCCGAGCTGGTTCTCGTAGGGACGCTTGAACTCGACGGCTTCACCGCGTTTTTTGAAGTCGGCGTAGAACTTCTTGCGTCCGTCCACCTTCTCGGCCTGCAGGATGAGACAGGTACCCGGCGACGGGTCCTGCAGGTACGGAAGCAAAACCTCCATGGCATGGGCCGAGAGGTCACCTCCCTTCTTCACCAGCACGACGCGGCGGTCCGCGAACATGGGCAGGGTTTGCGCGGCGGAGAAGACCTCCTCACCCTTGCATTCGTTGCCGTAGAAGACATCCAGGTTGAAGTCGCGGAAACCGGGATCCACGGCCCGGTCCAGCAGCTTCTTGACGGCGCGCTCCACGAGGTACGGCTCGTCACCGTACAGAAGGTACAGCGATGCCAGCTCACCCTTTTCCACCGCTTTGTTGAACTCTTCCGGTTTCATCACTGACCTCACGTCAAAAAAACCGCCCACCAGCCAGATGCTGAATGGGCGGCGTCAATGTTTGCTGTTGTTGTCGAGGCCGCTAGAAGCGCTCGCCGAGCTTCTGCCAGATCCGCTCGGAGATGCGTCCGCTGATCTTCTCGATGGCCGCTTCCTCGGCATCCTGCTGCAGAGCGATGTTCGTGTTCACCGGGTAAACCTGCTGCTCGGTGACATCCCCCTTCCAGAGCACCTTGTGCGCCTTTACGTCGCGCAGGGTGGCCTGGACGGAAAGAATGGCGTTGTACTCCCGGATCACGTCGGCGGCGGTATAGGAGACCGGCACCGAGTTGTAGGAGAGTACCGTGCCGGAGAGTTCAAGTTCCGCCCGGTCCGCAGGAAGGACCTTGCCGCCGGTCCGGAAGTTGAATTCATCGATCATCTCCCGGGCCAGGACCGCCTCGACGCCCGGGCGGTAGCTCTTGTTGGCGAAGAGCACCACGTTGACGCCGTTGGCGCCGGCCAGAGGGCCGTGCTGGATTACCGGGCTGTAGCTGCAGCCGCTGAAAAGCGTCGCGAGCAGGGCGACGAGGCCCAGCCTTGTGAAGAGCCTGGTGACTGTCATGGAACGCTTCCTCACTGCTACGCGACGACGATGCTGACCAGCTTGCCGGGGACGTAGACGACCTTCTTGACGCTTTTTCCTTCCAGGTACGGCAGGATCTTGTCGTCGGCAAGGGCGGCAGCACGGACGTCTTCCTCCTTGGCGTCCGGGGCGACGGTCAGCTTGCTTCTCAGCTTGCCGTTCACCTGGATCACGACGGTGATCTCCTCGTCGACGACGGCGTCGGCGTCATAACCGGGCCAACCCGCCTGCTCGAGACCTACCTCGTGGCCGAGCTCAGCCCAGAGTTCCTCGGCGAAGTGCGGAACGAAGGGAGCGAGCAGGCGCACCACGGACTCCACCGCTTCGCGCACCACGGCGACGTTCTCCGGGGCGTCCTTCGCCGCGAAGCCCTGGATGGCGTTGACCAGCTCCATGACAGCGGCGATGGCGGTGTTGAAGTGGAAGCGCTCCTCGACATCCTCGGAGACCTTCTTGATGGTCTTGTGCACCGCGCGGCGCAGCTTCTTCCCTTCCGCGGAAAGCTTGTCCGCCTCAACGGCACCGACTCCCTTCACGGCCGGGAGCACGTCGTAGACCAGGCGCCAGACGCGGTTCAGGAAGCGGTAGCTCCCGTCGACGCCCTGGTCGCTCCAGTCGAGATCCTTCTCCGGCGGCGCGGCGAACAGGGAGAAGAGCCGCGCGGTATCGGCGCCGTAGCGCTCGATGAGGGCGTTGGGGTCGACGACGTTCCCCTTGGACTTGGACATCTTGGCGCCGTCCTTGATCACCATCCCCTGGGTGAGCAGGTTGGAGAACGGCTCGTCCACGTTGCAGTAGCCTAAGTCCCTGAGCACCTTGGTGAAGAAACGGGCGTAGAGCAGGTGCAGTACGGCGTGCTCGATGCCGCCGATGTACTGGTCCACCGGCATCCAGTGCTCGACCTGTTCGCGGTCCAGCGGACCGGCGGTGAACTTGGGCGAGCAGTAGCGCAGGAAGTACCAGGAGGACTGCACGAAGGTGTCCATGGTGTCGGTCTCGCGGCGGGCGGCCTCGCCGCACTGCGGGCAGGTGCAGGTGGTGAAGCTGTCCACGCGCGCCAGCGGGTTGCCCCCCTCGCCGGTGAACTCGGCGTCCATGGGGAGCACGACCGGCAGATCCGCTTCCGGAACGGGAACTACACCGCAGAGGTCGCAGTTGATCACCGGGATCGGGTTGCCCCAGTAGCGCTGGCGGGAGATGCCCCAGTCGCGCAGGCGGAAGTTGACGGTCTTCTTGCCGATCCCTTCTTTCTCGAGGAAGTCGGCGATGGCTTCCTTGGCGTCGCTGTTACCCATGCCGTCGAAGCGGCCGGAGTTGACCATGATCCCGTCGGCGGTGTAGGCCTCGGTCATGGCTGCGGGATCGAGGGTCTCACCTTCGGGCTGGATCACGACCTTGAGCGGCAGGTCGTACTTCTTGGCGAATTCGAAGTCGCGCTGGTCGTGGGTCGGGACGGCCATGACGGCGCCGGTGCCGTAGTCCATGAGGACGAAGTTGGCGAGGTAGATCGGCATCTTCGCGTTGGTGACCGGGTTGATGCAGTAGGAGCCGGTGAAGACGCCTTCCTTCTCCTGGTCGTCGGCGGAGCGCTTGATGCGGTCGGTCTTCTTCACCTTGTCGATGAAGGCTTCCACGGCGGCGCGCTGCCCGGCGGTGGCGAGGTCCTGCGCCATCGGGTGCTCTGCGGCCAGCGACATGAAGGTGGCGCCGAAAAGGGTGTCCTGCCTGGTGGTGAAGACCCTGATCTTGCCGAGACCGCTCTCGAGGGCGAAATCGATTTCGCAGCCCACCGAGCGGCCGATCCAGTTGCGCTGCATGGTGAGCACGCGCTCCGGCCAGCCGGTCAGCTTGTAGGTATCATCCAGCAGTTCCTGTGCGTAGTTGGTGATGCGGAAGGACCACTGCTCGAGCTCCTTCTGCTGGACCAGGGAGTCGCAGCGCCAGCAGCAGCCGTCCTCGACCTGCTCGTTGGCGAGAACCGTCTCGCACTTGGGACACCAGTTGACGGCGGAGGATTTCTTGTAGGCGAGCCCCTTTTTGTACATCTCCAGGAAGATCTTCTGCTCCCACTTGTAGTAGTCGAGGTCGCAGGTGGCGAGCTCGCGCTCCCAGTCGTAGGAAAGGCCCAGGCGCTTCAACTGGCCGCGCATGTAGGCGATGTTCTCGTAGGTCCATTTGGCGGGATGGCTCTTGTTCTGGATGGCCGCGTTCTCAGCCGGCATGCCGAAGGCGTCCCAACCCATCGGGTGCAGCACGTTGTACCCCTGCATCCTCTTGAAGCGGGCGATGACGTCGCCGATGGAGTAGTTCCTGACGTGCCCCATGTGGATCTTGCCGGAGGGGTACGGGAACATCTCCAGGAGGTAGTACTTCTTGCGGCTCGCGTCTTCGGTCGCCTTGAAGCTGTTGTGGGTAGCCCAGAACTGCTGCCATTTGCCCTCTACTGCTGAGGGGACGTATTTTTCTTCCATTAAACCCGCCTTCCAGCGTCCCCGAGGGGACGCGCAATATTTTAATGTCTGCAACCGTGGGTTGCGGATACTTTAGTGGACCTGGTGGACCTGGTGGAGCCGGTGGAAACGGCTGAAGCTGCGAACACGGGGACACCACGACCTGTGGCAACGATGGACGGTGCCGGGGATGCCCCCTTCCCCACCTCTCTCAAGGGAGGGCGGCAAGGGGGGGACGTGCGGACCGGGCGGAACCGGTTAGGCGATCCGGAGCAGGGCCTTGGCCACGTCCAGGATCTTGGTCGGCTGGATCGGCTTGGTGATGTAGTCGTTGGCACCCAGCGCCAAGGCACGCTCCCTGTCTTCCTGGGCACCCTCGGTGGTGATCACCACGATCGGTATGGCCTTGTAGTTGGCGTCGTTTCGCACCAGGCTCACCAACTTCAGGCCGTCCATGATCGGCATGTTGATGTCGGTCAGGATCAGGTCGAAACGCTCGGAAGAAAGCTTCTTCAAACCGTCGACACCATCGTTGGCCTCGACTATCCGCACCCCCCTGATCCGCTTCAGCGCAAAGGCGATGAGCTGCCTCATGGTGGGTGAATCTTCAACTATCAATACGTTGTAATCTGACATCTGAACTGTATCCCCCATTGCACAGCTGGCTATTTCGTCAAAAGATCAATGAACCCCTGGATGGTCGACAGCTTACGCTCCGAATCGCTGTAGAGCCGCGAGCTGAAGATGGCGGTGGCGGCATGGCCGGCCAGCAGGGTGAAAAGTTCATAGTCGACGGCGGCGAATTCCTTTTTCTGCATCAACAGCTTGTAGATGGCCAGGACGCCGATGACGTGCTCCTTGATCTTGAGCGGGATGCAGACCATCGGAGCGCTGAAGTCACGCTCATAGCTGTCGAAGTCGCTGGCGAAATGGTTCTCGCCGGACTGCGCCACGCTCCCGATGATCCCCTTGCCGAGACGGAAGGCCGGGATCTCGCTACGCTCGATCCCTTCGGTGGAGACCGCCTGCAGCTCGTCGCTCTTCTCGTCGAGCAGCATGATGGCAAACTCCTCGGCACCGATCAGGTTGATGATGATCTCCGTGATGATCTGGAGCACTTCCTTGAAGTCGAGCGTGGAGTGGAGCTGGTAGCTCGCTATGTAGAGATTGGCGAGGTTGTTGTTCTCGTCCTCGATCTCCAGGTAGCGTGCGGCGAAATCCTGGTTTTCTTCCTCGACGTGCTTGATCCGGTCCAGGATTTCCTGCTTCTCCTGCTCCAGATCGGCGATCCGCTCGTTGAGCTTCTTAAGCTCGGAAGCGGGTGGCGCGTCGCCGGTCACCTGGGATTTCTCCAGTTCCAGCACGCGGAACCTGAGACGCTCGTTCTCCCTTAAAAGCTCCTGGGTGAACTCAGCCCCCTTCTTGAAAACCTGCAGGAACTCCTCGCCCCTGCTATGAACCAGTCGTTCATCGTCCTTTTGCATGCGCACCCCGAATTTACGTCTAGTTGATCAACCGAATCGCGGCAACAGGCCGCAACGAAGCACTATCTCACGCACCATGCCGTCCATCGATACCACCTTGTCCACCACCCCCGTGGCAATGGCCTCACGCGGCATGCCGAACACCACGGCGGATTCCTCGGACTCTGCCACCACCTGGGCACCCACCTTCTTTGCCTCGCGCACCCCGGCGGCCCCATCGTTGCCCATGCCGGTCAGCACCACGGCCAACATGCGGCTGCGGTAGAGCTCCGCGCAGGAGCGGAACATCACGTCCACCGACGGGACGTAACGGTCTTTGGGCCCCGGGGGGACGATACGCGCCACCACCTTGTCTCCCATTCTGGCGAAGACGAGATTCTTGCCGCCGGGTGCTATGAGAGCCCGCCCCGGCAGTACCTCGTCGCCGTCCTTTGCCTCGCGCACGTCGAACCCGGTGCTGCGGTTCAGCCTCTCGGCAAAGGCGGTGGTGAACCCGGCGGGCATGTGCTGGGATATCACCATGGCGAAGGGAGGCGCCTCCCGGAAGGAGGAGAAGATGCGCTGCAGGGCCGGCGGCCCTCCGGTGGAGGAACCGATGGCGACGATGTCTATGTTGCTCGGCACCCCCACGGGAGCCGCGGGAACGGCGACCGCGGCCGCGGCGGGAGCCGGTTCGACCCTTTTCTGCACCCGCGCCATGTTGAGCTTGAACACCGCCTGGACCTTCTGGTGCAGGTCCTGCTGGATCTTCAAAAGCTCGTCGGAGATGACGCTGGTCGGCTTGGCGATGAAGTCGACGGCACCCAGTTCCAGCGCCTTGAACACCTTCTCGTCGCCTGAGGTCGAGCTGATCACGATCACCGGGACCGGCGTACTCGCCATCAGGATGCGCAGCATGGTGAAGCCGTCCATGCGCGGCATCTCCAGGTCGAGCGTCACCAGGTCGGGGGTGAGATCGATCACCCTGCGGATCCCCTCCTCGCCGTTGGTGGCATACCCGATCACCTGGACACCCGGAAGCTCCTCCAGCATCCTCGTGATGGCGCGCCGATTATAGGCCGAATCGTCTACGACTACTACCCGTATCTTTTTCACTTGGGCACTCCGCCGCCGGTCGTATCCGTTTTCTGGTAGACCATGTCGTTTTTCAGGTGCTTCAGCGCGAACGCGGTGGACAGGTTCATCAGGGATTCCGAGTGCCCCAAGAGGAGGTACCCGCCGCCGCGCAGCGTGTTGTAGAACGACTCGATGACCCGCTTCTTGGAAGTCTGGTCGAAGTAGATGATCACGTTGCGGCAGAAGATTACGTCCATCTTCCCCAGAAGCGCCAGTCGATTGGCGTCGAACAGGTTCATCTGGCTGATGGTGACCAGTTCCCGCACCTCGTCGCAGATCCGGTACCCCTCGTCGGTCTCGGTGAAGAACCGCTTGAGGTAGCGCTCGTCGGTGGCGCGGAAGGAGGCCTTGGTATAGATCCCCTTGCGGGCATGCTGCACCACGCGGTGGCTGATGTCGGAGCCGACGATCTCGATGCGCCAGCCGTGGAAGCACCCCATCTCCAGCAGGAGCATGGCGATGGTGTAGGGTTCCTCGCCGGTGGAACACCCGGCACTCCAGATGCGCAGGGTGCGCTCGCGCTGCTTGAGCTTCATCACCTCGGGTATGATCTCGTCGGTGAAGGCCTTCAGCTGGAACGCCTCGCGGAAGAAGTAGGTCTCGTTGGTGGTGAGGAGATCCATGATGTCGGCGATCTCCTCGTCCCTCCTGCGGTCGTACTTCAGGAACTGGTAGTACTCGCGGAAGCCGGACAGGTTGTGATGAGCCACCCGCTGCCCGAGCCGACGGTCCAGCAGGTACTTACTGTCGTCGTCGAAAAAGAGACCGCAGTGGTTGTAGATCAGGTCCCTGATCAGGCGGAATTCTTCTTCCGTCAGTTGCAATTCAGGTTCAAAGTATGGCATCAGCGCAGCCTGTCGAGCAGTTCTACAATCTCGCCCTTGACCAGCGGGTCCGACTCCCGGGCCAACGCCTGATCCAGTACCGCCACCGCATCCGCCCCCTGCAACTGGGCGAGCGCCCGCACGAAGGAGCGCCGCACCATCCAGTGCGGGTGCGCCAAAAGCGCCTGACCGTGCTCGTCGATCCAGTCGGCACCGTAAGCCGCGAGGATCCCGATGGCCGCCTCCACCACTTCCTCGTCGCCGTTGTAAAGCGCGCTGCGCACCGGCCCGAGCGCGTCAGCACCGCCCAGAGCGCCCAGCGTCGACAGCGCGGCGATCAGCACCGGCCCCTGTGCCTGCTCCAGGAGCGCGGTCACTCCCGGCAGGGCCTCCGGGTCGCCCAGAGAAGCGAGCCCCTTGAGGGCCGCGGTCTGCACCCAGGGATCGGTGTCGTTCAAAGCGACGCTAAGCGGCGCCAGCACCTCGTGCCCTCCCCTTTCGGCGAGCGCCTGGGCCGCCGCGACGCGCACCTCCGGTTCCTCGTCGGAGAGCGACAGGGCCAGGGCGCCCAGGGCCTGCGGCAGGTCCACGCGCGCCAGGGAGGCGACTGCGGCCCGACGGACCGTGGCGTCTTCGTCTTTCACCAGCCGGGCAAGCCTCTCGCCGTCGCCAAGGGGACCCAGGACGATGGCGGCATCGCGGCGCCGGCGCGCGTCCCGGCTCCGCAGCAATTCGGAGCAGATGGCGCTCACCCCGTCGGGATCCTTGCCGGCCAGACGCTGCAGCCCATCCAGGACACCTTCGTGTACCTGGGGGTCTTCATCGTCGAGCAGGCGGCCCACCCGTGCCGCGGCCCCTTCCGGCGCCAGCACCCCGAGGGCCACTGCCGCGCAGCGCCTCACCTCGGCGCCGTCATCCTCAAGTGCTGCGAAGAGCAGTTCCTCGTTGCCGGGGCGCCCGGTCTCGGCGATGAGGTGTACGATGACGGCGCGTTCGGCGGCGATGGCGAAGGGAAAGTGCTCCAGCAACAGCGGCAGCACCGGGTCGCCGATGCGGCGCAGCGCCTCCAGGCAGACCCCCCTCAGGCGCTCGGCCCGTGCCACGCGCACCAGGGGAAGTGCGGCACGCTCGTCTCCCATGATGCCGCATGCCTGCGCCAGTGCCGAGATCATCACCGGCTCCTCGCCGTGCAGCGAGTCGATCAGCTTTTTCGCCGTGGCGCTCCCGGCAAGGTCCTTGAGCGGACGATCCACCAGTTCTTCCTGCTCCTGCGGAGTCAGGCGCCCCCGCAAACGCATCAGCGCTATGGTGGCGGCCTCACGCGCATTCTTGGCCTTGTCGTGCAGCCCCTCCAGCAGCAGGGGGAAGCATTTCTTGTCACCCAGCACGCCCAGGCAGTCGTAGGTGGCCCGGCGCAGGAGCCCTTCCTGCAGCAGCGGCTCCAGCTTGGCAAGCGGTACCGGAGCACCTATCAGGGCCAGGGCGTCCAGCACGGTGAACTTCAGCCAGACCTCGCCTCCGTCCAGCACCTTCAGGAGGTGGGGCAACGCGCGCCCGTCACCGATTTTGCCGAGGTTCTCGGCCGCGGCGACGCGGACGTTCATGTCCTCGTCCTCCAATGCCTGCACCAGCAAGGGGAGGCAGGTGGCGCAGCGGATGTTGCCCAGGATGTCGATGATGAACTTGCGCAGGTCGTGATCCGGATCGCCCAGGTGCCCGCAGAGCTGTTCCACGGCGGGCTCGCCGATCCGCTCCAGCGACTCGACCGCGGAGTTGCGCAACCCCGCGTTGTCGGCGGAACGCAGCAGCGCGATCAGGGCCTCGATCTCGACCGCCTGCAGCGGTTGCGCCTGCAGGAGCACGCTGACCGCCTCCTTGCGCACGCGCCAGCTGTCATCCCCCATGGCACGGAACAGCAGGTCCATCACCTCGGGGAAGGGGCGGCGGCGCAGGGACATGACGGCAAAGCGCCGTTGCTCCTCATCGGCAGCTTCAAGTCTCTCTGAGATTTCCAGCAGATCGTCGGACAGGGTAACTCTCCTAAATACTCAGTTCAGCGCGTTTTTTCGCGATCAGCTCTTCGAAGGCATCTTTGAGGAAGGAAGTCGTATCGCGCACCTGCTGGGATACCCTCTGCTGGTACAGATATTCCCCCTCGCGGATGTCGTCTGCGAGGACCTCGTAGAAGTTCCCTTCGCGGACCCCCTGCTCCACCTTCGCCTGGTTGTACAGGACGATGTCGGAGACGATGATCCTTGCCAGCCGTCTTGCTTTGACCTGCTCCTCGGGGAGCTGCGCCTGAGCCGCTTGAGCGGGCGCAGCGGGAGCTGCCGGAGCGCTGGGAGCCGCAACGGCTGCCGCCGGGGCCTCGACGGCCGGGGCGGCCGGGGGCTCGGGTGCAGCAACGATGGGTAGTTCGGGTACCGCAACCGGTGCCTCGGGTGCCGCAACGACGGGGGGCTCGACGACATCGGCAACGAAAGCGTCCGGTGCCGTCACGACCGGCGCCGGTGTCTCCGCAGCCGCCATGACCGGTGCCGGTGTCTCGGCTGCCGTCATGACCGGTGCCGCGGGGGGCGCCGCCACGGGCGGTTCGGGTGCCGGCGCTGCAGCGGCCTGCGGCATCGAGGTCTCCTCGACCTCCATCTGCCTGATCTCGCTGCGGCTCTCCTCCTGAGCCGCCAGTTCGCTTTCGGTCGGACGCACCACGGGAGGAATGTCGCCGGAGGTGAGGCGGTAGACCATGGAGACCAGCGAGTCCGGGATATGGTGCTTCTCGATGTAGTCGTCGGCTCCGTACAGCGAATTGGGGGAGCGCTTGTAGCGGGTCTTGTCGTAGATCGAGGCGATCAGCACGATCTTGACCTTGGCAAGGGCCGGATCCTGGCGCACCCGCTCGCAGACCTCGAACCCGAACATGGTGGGCAACGCCACGTCCAGCAGCAGCACGTTGGGCTGCACACGCTGCACGGTCTCCAGCGCCTCCTTGCCGTCGGTGCAGAGGAACAGTTCGAACGGCTCTGCCGCAAGGACCTTTTCCACCGCCTTGCAGAAGGCGGCGCTCTCGTTGGCGACGACGACCTTTACCTTGCCCTGCGGCGCAGCCGGGCGCTCGCTCTTGCGCACCAGCCGGAACACGGCCTTGCAGCTCGAGCAGCGCAGCTTCTTCGGCTCGTCGGAGCTGCTAACGGTGATATTGAAACGTTTCTTGCAGTTAGGACAGACTATCAGCATGCTGTGCTCTTTTTCGTCGTGGAAGTGGTCTCCCCCTTGGGGGTAAGGTAGCCCAGCTGGGCCTTCTCCTGGAAGGTGAGCAGGGCGTCGATGTTGAGCAGCATCACCGGGACGTCACGCACCAGGCACAGCCCCACCATGTACTCGCCGCCCACGATCCGCACGCCGCGCGGCGGCGCCTTGAGGTCCCTGAGCGGGATGGTGATCATCTCGGTCACCTCGTCCACCATCAACGCCAGCGGCTGCCCCGAGATGGAAAGGATCAGCAGACGCGCGCTGTCCTTGTTCTCGGCAGCGGTAAGTCCGAAACGCTTCCTCAGATCCACCACCGGTATCACGGAACCGCGCAGGTTGATCACCCCCTCCACGAAGGGGAGTGCACGGGGCAGCGGGGCGAGCTTCGGCACCCTGATGATCTCCCTGATGCGCATGATGTCGACGGCGTAGAGCCCGTCATCCATGCGCAGGCAGGCCACCTGAATTTCCTGCAGTTCCTCCGTCATCAGACAGCGTCCCCCTTTGCTGCACCTTCGTTGCCCAACAGCCCTTCGATCACCTCGAGCACCTTGACCGACTTGAAGGGCTTGGTGATGTAGGCGTCGGCGCCGACCTGCCTGCCGTGCTCCAGGTCGCGGCTGCTCTTCTTAGCCGTCAGCATCACCACCGGGATGGCGCTGGTGGCGGGATTTTCCTTGATGCTGCGGCAGACCTCGAAGCCGTCCATGTCCGGCAGCATCAGGTCGAGAACCACGAGGTCCGGCGCGTCCTGCGCGATCGCCTTCAGGGCGTCGTTGCCGCCGCGCACCCCGGTGACCTGGTACCCCTTCGAGGTGAAGAGGATACTCTCCAGCTTCAGCAGGCTCTCTTCATCCTCGACCACGAGGATCCTGTTCTTCTCCATGCTCATCCCCCCTGCACCACGGCTCTACAAGAGACCCACATCCAAGACCTTTTCCATGTCGAGCAGGATCAGCATCCTGCCGCCGACCCGGCCGATTCCCTGCACGAACTCGCGATCGATCCCTTCCAGCACCACCGGCGGAGGTTCGATCCCCCCTTCCGCGATGCGGACCACCTGCACCACCTCGTCGACCAGCACGCCCGCGTAGCCCCCCTGACGCTTGACCACCACGATCCGTTCGCGGTCCGAGACCGCCCCGTCGGACAGCCCCAGCCGGTTCTTCATGTCGAAGACGGGGATGATGTTGCCGCGCAGCGACAGGATGCCGCGCACAAAGGACGGCACCCGGGGGACCTCGGTCACCTCGCGGGGCTTGATGATCTCCTTGATGTCCATGATGCTGATGGCGTATTCCTCGCTCGCCACCCGGAAACAGAGCAGCTCGACACTGGCCGCGTCCACGACCTCCTGCTGCAGGGTTTCGCTCTCGAAGGAAGCGGACTCGCGCCCCTTGAGGATGACGGCGACCGGGTCGAACTCGTCGGGCTCGTCCTGGTACTGGTAGGGCGGGTCGAACTGCTCGGCCTGCCAGGCCGGGGCAGAGGCGCGCGGCAGCGGGTCGGGATCCACGGGTTCAGGCACGAAGGGCTCCGGGACGGAAAACTCCTCGAGGGCTACCGCCACTTCGGGCTGCGGCTCCGTCGCCGCCGGCGCAGGCACGGGCTCGGCCCGGGGCGCCTGCCACCCCTGCTGCGGCGCCGCTTCGCGTGCCGTTGCCTCCTGTGCCTCTCCGCGGGAAGCCTTCTTTCTGATCTCTGCAAGATTCATCGAAACCTCAAAACTTGAAAAGCCGTTCAACGTTCAACGTTCAACGTTCGATAGACGTCCCATGCCGACAGCCCCAGTATTCCTGGCAGCACGTAATGCTTTTACTGCTCCGCCTGTAGCGGCAGGACAGGCCGCCACCGTGAGGATGACGGAGAGGGCCAAGCGGTCGAACATTGAACGTTGAACCGCCCCTAACGGGGGTTAAGCCAGCAGCTCCGCCGCGGTTTCTTCGATTATGGCGGCATCGATCCAGGCGGCGTCCCTGCCGTAGCCGATCAAAAGCGCGTTGGTGGCCACGGCGTTGATGCGGCGCGGCACCCCGCCGGAAAGCTCGTAGATCCTCTGCACGGCATCCGGGGAGAAGAGCCCCGGCTCGCCGCCGGCCGCCACGATCCTGAAGTCGAGGTACTCCAGCGTCTCCTCCAGCCCCAGGGGGGCCAGGTGGAAGTTGAGCGAGATGCGCTGACGGAACGGCTCGTACACCGGGGAGGCCAGCATCTCGCGCAGCTCCGGCTGCCCCATGATGATCACGCTCACCAGGTTGCGGTCGTCGAGCTGGAAATTGGTCAGAAGGCGCAGCTCGTCGAAGAGCTCCCGGTCCGGGATCATCTGCGCCTCGTCGATCACCACCACCGGCACCCGCCCCTCGCCGTGCAGCCGGTACAGCGCGGTGGTGATCTCCTTCAGGAGCTGGTCCTTCTGCAGCGACGGCTCGTTCACCTGCAGCCCGGAGGCGATCACCCGCAACAGTTCATCGGCGGTCAGGCGCGGGTTGAACACGAACATGAAGTGGTAACGATCCCCCATCCGGTCCATGAGGGCACGCGAGATGGTGGTCTTGCCGCAGCCGATGTCGCCGGTCAGCAGGGCGATCTCGCTCTCCTCAACCGCGTACTCAAGCCGCGCCAGCGCCTCCTGGTGCCCCGAGCTCATGTACAGGAAGCGGGGATCGGGGGTCTTGCTGAAGGGCTTCTCGGTGAGGCCGTAAAATTCCTTGTACATCAGGCACTCCCCCGAGTGGCCTCGGCGATGACGCTGCCGACGTCGAGCACCAGGATGGTGCGCTGGTCGCCGAGATCCGCGGCGCCGGAGATGCCCCGGAACCCGGCGAAGGTGTCGCCGATGGACTTGATGACGATATCCTGCTGCCCCAAGAGGTCATCGACCACGAGACCCAGCCGCTTCTCGGCGACCCCGACCACGACCACGTAGCAACTCTCCGGCGCGGCCTGCGCGCTCTTCAGCTCGAAGAGATCGGAGAGGCGCAACAGGGGCAGGGTCGTTTCGCGCAGCTGGATCACTTCCTTGCGCTCGACGGTCTTGATCTCCTTCTGCTCCACGATGATGCTCTCGAGCACCGAGGTGATGGGGAGCGCATAGGTGCGCCCCGCGGTGGAGATGATCAGCGCCTTGATGATGGCCAGCGTGATCGGGAGGGTGATGACGAAACGCGCCCCCTGCCCCGGGAAGTTTTCCACATCGATGAGGCCGGAGAGCGCTGCGATGTTGGTGCGCACCACGTCCATGCCCACGCCGCGGCCGGAGATCTCGCTCACCGTCTCGGTGGTGGAGAAGCCGGGGCGGAAGATGAAATCGAGCGCGTCGCGGTCGCTCACCTCGTCGGCGGAAGAGATGATGCCGAGCTTCACCGCCTTCTGCTTCACCCGTGCCACGTCGATGCCGCCGCCGTCGTCGTCGATCTGGATCACCACGTGGTTCCCCTTCTGGTAGGAGGAAAGCGTGATGGTCCCCTTCTCGTCCTTGCCCGCGGCCAGACGCGCCTCGGGGGTCTCGATGCCGTGGTCGATGCTGTTTCGCACGATGTGCATGACCGGGTCGGAGATGTCCTCGATGATCAGCTTGTCGAGCTCCGTATCGGCGCCGTAGAGTTTCAGCTCGACCTTCTTCCCCTGCTCGCGGGCGATCTTGCGGATGATCCGGGTCATCTTGTCGAAGAGCTGCCCGACCGGGATCATCCTGATCTCCATGACCCCTTTCTGCAGTTCCGAGAGTTTTTTCTCGAGCCCCTTGGCCGCCTTGTTCAACTCCTGGGACGGGACAATGAGGCCGTCGCGGCGCATGCGGGCGGCGACGTCGGCGATCATCGAGTGGGAGAGCACCAGCTCGCCCACGATGTTCATCAACAGGTCGAGTTTGCCGATGTCGACGCGTACGGTCCGGCTCATGCTCTTGGCGCTGATGGCGCCGCCGTCGCCGGGAACCGGCGCCTGGAACTCGCCTTCCGCACCGCCTGCTTCGGCGGCGGGCGCCGCGGCATCCGCCCCGCCAGACGCCGACTCCTGGGCCTGCTCACCGAAGGTGGTGATGCTCAGGTGCTCGCGGTCGATGATGGGCATGAGCGCGCCGGCCGAGAGCTCGGAGCCGAACAGGATCTCGAAGTCGATGCCCGCGTCCAGCCCGCTGGAGGCCGAGGGAAGGGTGCTGATCACCTCGCCCGCCTGCTTCAGGGCATCGGTGAGCTCCATGAGGTCGGAGTCGAAACTCGCCAAAAGGAGCGACACCCGGATCGAGTGGATGTGGCGCCCCTTCTTCACGTTTTCCAGCAGGCGGTGTTCCTCGTACTCGGTCATCGAGGACAGCACCCGCTCGGGGATGTTCAAGCGCGCCAGCGGGGAGTCCTTGCTCGCCTTGGGGCCGCGGGTCAGACAGTCGTTGATGCGCTGCATGGCGCCGGAAAGGTCGGCGCCCTCGCCGCCGGTCTCGCCGGCGCTGCGTACCAGCTGCGCCAGGAGTTCCGTCGACTCGAACAGGGTGCTCACCACGGCCTGGTCCAATTCCACCTTGCCCAGCCGCAGGGCATCGAGCAGGTTTTCCAGATGGTGCCCAAGTTCCGCGATATCGGAGAGCCCGAACATCCCGGCCAGCCCCTTGAGGGAGTGCGCCCCGCGGAATACCGAGTTGACCAGATCGGGGCTGCACTCCCCGCCGTCGGCGCAGTCACTCAACGAGACCAGGTCAAGGCTCAACTGGTCCAGGATCTCCTCGGCCTCGGCCAGGAAGTCCTTCAACGCTTTCCCAATGTTATCCTCAACGCTCATAGACTCTCTTTCAAAAGGCAAAAGACGTTCAATGTTCAATGTTCAACGTTTTGCTACGGCATTTCTCGAATCAGTTCATTGGTGACCGCGCCGTCACTGCGCCGGTGCTGCCAAGGCTCAGCTCAACGTCGAACGTTGAACCTTGAACGGCCGTTGGGCCGTTTAGTCCCCCAAATACTTGCAGACCAGTTCCTGCAGCTTCACCGGGTCGAAGGGTTTCACCAGGTACTCGTTGGCGCCCAGCGCAAGCCCCTTCTCGAGATCCTTCTCGCCGCTCTCGGTGGAGACGATGAACAGCGGGATGGACTGGTAGTTGGGGTTGTTGCGCACGTAGCTGATCAGCTCGAGTCCGTTGATGTCGGGCATGTTGATGTCGGTGATGATCAGGTCGACCTGCTCGCGCGGCAAAAGACGCAACGCCTCGAAGCCGCTGGCGGCCTCCACAATCGTGTATTTTTCCAGCTCGTCTATGGTCGAAACCAGCATGGAACGCATGGTGTTCGAATCTTCCGCTATCAGTATCCTCTTCACGTCACATTTCTCCCCGTCCCTGTTCCTGCAGCCTGCGCTGCAACAGGGCTTTTTCCATAGCTATGCCGGCCTGACACAGGAAAATCTCCAGTGAATCGGTGTCGCCGATCGGCTTGTCTTCGGGCAGGTTGTCACCGTAAAGGACCGCGACCACCTTCCCTTCGCTCACTATCGGTCCCACGAAGTACTCGGCGGGACGCCCGCCGCCCAACTGCTCGAGGAAGTAGTGAGTCCACACGGAGGCATCGACCTCCGCCTTCATCGGGAACCGGGTCTCGAGAACCTCCGAGAAAAGCGACGGCTCCCCCCTGGGAATGCCGAGGTTACGTACCCGCGAGTCCGCGCTGCCGTCCCCGTCCTGCAAGCCGAACTGCCCCAGCCCCTGAATGCTTTCCTTCTTGACCAGCAGCACCACCGCGCGGTTTACGAACTCGGCGGCGAAGCGGAGCACCAAAAGGATGATGCCGCCGCCAAGTTGGGGATTGTTCAGTTCCTCGAGCATGCCGCGCAACTGCGACAGCCCGGTGCTCTGGTGCAGCTGCGGGGCGTACAGGGCGGGTTCCTCGCCCATCTCCAGCCTCAGCTCGTCGCCGATGTTGACGCTGGTGAAGCCCTGCTCCGCGCGACTGCTAAGACTCTCCAGTGCCGCCATGAGCCGCGGTGCGAAGACGTCGAGCGTTTCCTCGACCTCGCTCTTCAGCGGCTTCATCAACAGCGGAATCCCCAGGCCGCGCATCTTGCGCTGCGCCTCTTCGTTTTCGAAGTCCGAGAGCCCCAGTAGCGGCAGTTCCGCGAAATTGTTGCGTACCAGCTCCATGAGCTCCAGACCGCCCAAGATCCCCGTGCCGTCCATGCGCGGCATGATCAGATCGACCAGCACCGTGGGGCGCACGCCGTCACGGTACAGGGAGTCAACCCGGATCAGTGCGTCTTCGCCGCGCTCCATGGGCTCCACCCGGTACCCCTGCTGTGCAAGGAGCGAGGTGAGCACCGTGAGCGTCGCCGGATCGTCGTCCACCAGCACCAGCGGCTTCCCCTCCCCGTTGTTGCCTGCAGGCGGGGTGGTCGCGGCGGCCGGGATGGAAGCTCCCTGGGGTTGCGCTTGGACGGGGGGTAAGGAAACATCGGGTGTGGGGGAGGGAGTGGCTGGAGCAGCAGCGGACGGCTCCTGCAGGAGGTCGAAAGCGAAGTCGACCGATTCGTCGTGGTGGCCTCCCTGCTCATCGCCCCCTTCGCCGCGGTGGCGCTGCTCGTCGATGATGCGGGAGCCTTCCATGGCCAGGTACTGCGGGTTCAGCCCCTGCTTCAGCATGAACTGCACCGGGTCCAGCCTGGCGTTGTCGCCGTCGCTCACCTCCTGCAGTTCGAATTCGAAGGTCCCTTCGGCCCAGGCGAACAGCGAGTAGACCACGTTCTCGATCTGCTCGCGCACCACGGCCTCGATGGCGTCGGCGCTCACCCCGAAGCGCTCCACCATGATCACGCCCAGAAGCTGGGTGTACCCTTCGTCGGCCTGGATGCTGAGCGCGCGCTTCAGGATCCCGAGGTCGATGACCCCCTGCTGGATCAGCACCTCGCCCAGGTTCTGCTGGAAGGTCGAGGATGTGGCGCGGATCACCTGCCCGTTGCGGAAGATCACCCGCGCCTCCCGCCCCCTGCTTTCCAGGGCGAGCACGCCGGACCTCCTGCTGAGGCTCACGATCTGCAGAATCTCGCCTAAGCCGAGATCTTCCAAATTGCCGACTAGACTCATTGATGCCGCTCGCTGTTGTTAGGGGGTGGGTTAAAAATAGGCATCATACTAAACCATCGTATCGGCTAAGTAAAGAATGATTTAGGTATCTTTCTTGTCTCTGCCGCGGAAAATAAGCTTTAAAGGAGTGCCACTGAAGCCGAATGCCTCTCTAAAACGGTTCATGATGTACCGCTCATAGGAAAAATGAATGCCCTCGGGGCGATTGGTGAAGACAACAAAGGAAGGAGGTTTCACTCCCACCTGCGTCGCATAGTAGAATTTCACCCGCCTGCCGCCGTCCAGCGGTGCGTGGTTCTCATCCACCGCCTGGTTGAAGATGCGGTTCAACTCGCCGGTGCTCACCCTCTTGCAGTACTGTTCCATCACCAGGTCCACCTCGGCGACGATCTTGCCGGTGCGCTGCCCGCTCTGGGCCGACACGAACAGGATCGGCGCGAAGGGAAGGTACTTGAAGTTGCGGCGGATTTCCTCGGTGAACTTCCCCATGGTGGAGTTGTCCTTTTGCACCGTGTCCCACTTGTTCACGACGAAGATGCAGCCGCGCCCCGCCTCGTAGGCGTAGCCGGCGATCTTGGTGTCCTGCTCGGTGACCCCGTCCTCGGCGTTCAAAACGATGAGCACCACGTCGGCACGGTCGATGGAGCGCAAGGCGTCCACCACCGAGTATTTCTCGATCTTCTGGACCGTCTTCCCCTTCCTGCGGATGCCGGCGGTATCGATCAGCAGATACGGCTTCTTGTTCACGGTGAAGCGGGTGTCGACCGCGTCCCGGGTGGTGCCGGCGGTGGGATTCGCCACCACGCGCTCGTAGCCCAACAGGCGGTTCACCAGGGTGGATTTGCCCACGTTGGGGCGACCGACCACGGCGATCTTGGTGATCTCCTCGTCCTCGTCCTTGTCGCGGTTGTAGGGAAGCGCGGCCAGCACCTCGTCCATGAGGTCGCCCACGCCGCGGTTATGCTCGGCGGAGATGGTGTGGACATGATCCACCCCCAGCGAGTAGAAGTCGCCCGCCTCAGCCTCCTGCTTCTCGCCGTCCACCTTGTTGATGATGTAGAAGACCGGCTTGTTGATGCGCCTGAGCATCTCCACGACGTCGCGGTCGGCGGGGGTGAGCCCGCCGCGGGCGTCCATGACGAAAAGGATCAGGTCCGCCTCGTCCATGGCGAAACGGGACTGCTCGCGCATCTGCTGCAAGAGCCTGTCCGAGGTTTCCGGTTCGAAGCCGCCGGTGTCGACCAGGATGAAGGGGATGTCGAAGCGGTTCACCTCGGCGTAGTTTCTGTCCCGGGTCACCCCGGGCATGTCGTCGACCATCGCCTTACGGCGCCCGACCAGCCTGTTGAAAAGGGTGGACTTTCCCACGTTGGGGCGTCCGACGATGGCAATAATAGGTTTCATGATTTTCCAGCAGAAAGGGGGCCAATCCCTAAACGACTAAAATGGCGCAGCTTTCCGTTTTAATGTATTTGACAGCTAACCGATATTTGTAACATTTTGCCGAGCAATACGCAACATATACAATATAGGCGGGATTTTGAGGCGGGAGCACCGGAGGTTGTCGCAGATCGACGCAGCAGTGGGGCAATGGTTCCGGCGGCTATTGTCTCGACAGGATATGACACCTATGATAACGTCCTTCAAGGACAAAGAGAACGAGAAGCTGTTCCATGGCCGATTCTCCAGCAAGCTTCCGCAGTCGATTCAGCGCACTGCGGCGATGAAACTTGCGATGCTGCATGCGGCCACCTTGCTGGAGACACTGCGGGCCCCTCCTTCCAATAATCTGGAAGCGCTGCGGGGCGATCGGGCGGGCCAGCACAGCATCCGGGTGGCGTATCTGCTTCACCTGGCACGATGGCAATGCCTGCGAGGTGGAGATAGTCGACTACCACTAGGAGGCCAGCAGATGGCGAAAAGGGATTTTCCACCCATTCACCCCTGCCAAATACTGTTGGCCGAATTTCTCGAGCCGATGGGCATCACGCAATACAGGCTGGCCAAAGACATAGGAGTCACGCCTCGCCGCATCAACGAGATCGTCCACGGCAGGCGCTCCATCACTGCCGACACCGCACTGCGGCTCGGCCGTTTCTTCGCCATGGAGGCCCAGTTCTGGCTCAACCTGCAGAACCACTACGACATGGAAGTGGCGCTGGAGGCGTTGCAGGGCCGCCTGGAAACGGAAGTCCGCCCCTTCTCCCGCGCCGCCTGACCCGCTATTTTGCCTCATGCACCTGCAGGGACCGCCTCCTTGAAAGTACCTTTAACCGGTGCTATTATCGGCCCGGAAGTAAACGACGGGAGGACACGCATGTCTGGCATCAAGTTTTCAGAAGACGTTGTTCCGCTTAGCGACCTGAAGGTAAATCCCGGCAGGGTCATCAGCCAGGCCGACAAGACCCACCGCCCAATCCTATTAACCAGCAGGGGGCGCGGTGTGGCTGTGGTCCAATCCCTGGAAGATTATGAGGCAGGGACGGAGGAGCGCGCCTTTCTGCGCGGGGTCGTGCAAGGCCTCATGGACCTGGAACAGGGGCGGGAACTGGATCTCGATGAGGTGAAGAAGCGACTCGGGCTTGTGTGACATGGCCGGAAAACTCTCCATCTCTTTCGCCATCTCGGCAGTCGAGGACCTGGAGGAGATCCGCAGATGGTACTGCGACCAGCATGTCCCGGAGATCGGGGAAAAGCTTATCCGTGAAGTTATCCGCTCAGTGGAACGACTTGCCTTCTATCCAAACAGCGGACGCATCGTCAAAGAGTTCGGCCTCACCTATCTCAGGGAAGTTGTCCTTCCTCCTTTTCGCATCATCTACCGCCTCGACAAGAAGGCCGTCCGCATCGTGAGGGTATGGCGCAGCGAGCGGCTACTTACCCTTCCCCAATGACAATGCCCCCCCCGGCGCACAGCGTCCTCCTACCGCGTGACCCGCCGTTTTTTGTGTTACAAATCAGGACGCGAGAATTGACATCGGCGGCGTAATCTGCTAGGTTGACGATCCGCCTGCAGCAGGCTCGCGGACCGCTCGCACCTTGGCGCCGCGCCCTTCCCCACCCCCTTCCCAGCCGCACGCTGCCGGCAAAAATAAGCTTGTTACGGAGCCTACATGCATAAGAAGCTGTACATCCCCGGACCGATCGAAGTGAGCCCGGAAATCCTCGAGGCCATGGCAACGCCGATGATCGGCCACCGCATGCCGGAGTACGCGCGCCTGCACAAGGGCGTTACCGACAAGCTGAAGCAGCTCATGTCCACCAAGGAGAAGGTCTTCCTCTCCACATCGAGCGCCTTCGGCGCCATGGAAGGGGCGGTACGGAACCTGGTCGGCAAGCGCTGCGCCAACTTCTGCAACGGCGCCTTTTCCGACAAGTGGCACAAGGTCACCCTCTCCTGCGGCAAGGAAGCCGACGCCTTCAAGGCCGAGTGGGGCCAGCCCATCACCCCCGAGATGGTGGACGCGGCACTCTCCACCGGCAAGTACGACGCCATCACCCTGATCCACAACGAGACCTCCACCGGCACCATGAGCCCGCTTCCCGAGATCGGGGCGGTGCTCAAGAAGTACCCGGACGTGGTTTCCATCATAGACACCGTCTCCTCGATGAGCGCGCTCAACATCCCCATCGACGAGTTGGGCATCGACTGCTGCGTCTTCGGCGTGCAGAAGGCCTTCGCGCTGCCGCCGGGCCTCGCCGTCTTCACCGCCAGCGAAAGGGCCCTGGAGCGCGCCAAGACCGTCCCCGGCCGCGGCTACTACTTCGACTTCCTCGAGTTCCTCGCCGCCGACGAGAAGGACAACACGCCGTCAACCCCGTGCATCTCGCTCATCTACGCGATGAACCTTCAGCTGGAGCGCATCTTCGCGGAGGGACTGGAGCAGCGCTGGCAGCGCCACCAGGAGATGGCGGCGTTCATGCGGGGCTGGGTGGCGCAGCACGGCTTCGGCATCCTGCCGGCCGAACCGTACCGTTCCGTCACCCTCACCTGCGCGACCAACGACCGTGGCGTCGACCTGGGCCTGGTGAAGAAACAGCTGGGTGAGCGCGGCATTGCGTTCGACGACGGGTACGGGAAGCTGAAAGGGAAGACCTTCCGCGTAGCCCACATGGGCGACATGAAACTGGAAGATCTCAAACAGATCACAAACGAATTGGAGGGACTGCTGCAGGGTCTCTAAAGTCGAAGGGGGGGGGAGCAGTTCAGCTCCCCCCCTTTTTACGTGTCCTACTCCGGCTCGAAGGCCTCCTTGCCGACCCCGCAGATGGGACAGACCCAGTCGTCGGGAAGGTCGGCGAAGGGGGTTCCGGGCGGCACCCCGTTATCAGGGTCGCCCAGATAGGGGTCGTAGACGTATTGGCAGACGGTGCAGATGTAAGGCTCCATTGAATACCCCCAGTGTTTCATGGTGAGGCCGGCCGTTTCGGGTCGGCGAAAGGTCTCAACTCTCTAATGTTAGCTCGGGACTGAATGGACAGGAACCAGACACAGCCTCAAGCCCGGCAAAAGTCTAACAGACTGAGAGTGCGTGTCAATTGACCTCTTGTATACATTTGCGCTTGCTTTTGAAAGCTGTTGTGTTACTTTATAATAATTAAAATTATGACTCAGAGAGGAGAGCGGACAGTCGTTCGATGACATCAGTTGGTGCATGTCTCTCAAGGAACAAACGCCACGATCTCACAGAGCGAATCGTCAGTCAGGGCGAGGGCCTCACTTCCCAGCACCCCGCATTCGACGTCCATAAATCCCAACACTCGGTACCATAAACCCAACTAACCGACGCTAACGAAACATCAACCGTAGGCCGGAATTGCCATCGGCGGCCCAAGCACTGGTCACTTTTGGTCGTTTGCGGTCCACCGCCATAACGGCAGAGAGGACAACTATGGAAACCTGTGAGATTAGCAGCACCGCGGAGGGTTTGGTCTCTTCTAAAAATGCGATGAAGCAATACCCAAAGGAGGGAATATCCATGAATTACGAAGTTAAGAACAAGCAGCTCTTGGCCTGGGTCAAGGAAGTCGCCGAGATGTGCCAACCGGACCAGATCCACTGGTGCGACGGGACCGAGGCGGAGTACGACAGCCTGTGCGAACTGCTGGTCAAAGGCGGCACCTTCCGTAAGCTGAACCCGGAGAAGCGCCCGAACAGCTACCTGGCCCTGTCCGATCCCGGCGACGTCGCCCGCGTCGAGGACCGCACCTTCATCTGCTCCATCGCCAAGCAGGATGCCGGCCCGACCAACAACTGGGTGCACCCCAAGGAGATGAAGAAGACCCTGACCGGCCTCTTCACCGGCTGCATGAAGGGGCGCACCATGTACGTCATCCCCTTCTCCATGGGTCCGCTGGGCTCCAACATCGCCAAGATCGGCGTCGAGATCTCCGACTCCCCCTACGTCGCGGTCAACATGAAGATCATGACCCGCATGGGCAAGAAGGTCATCGACATCCTCGGTGAAAACGGCGAGTTCGTCCCCTGCCTGCATTCGGTCGGCGCACCGCTCGCCGCCGGGCAGAAAGACGTGCCCTGGCCGTGCAACAAGGAGAAGTACATCGTCCACTTCCCGGAGGAGCGCTCCATCTGGTCCTTCGGCTCCGGCTACGGCGGCAACGCCCTGCTGGGCAAGAAGTGCCTCGCCCTCAGGATCGCTTCCAAGATCGCCAAGGACGAGGGGTGGCTGGCCGAGCACATGCTGATCCTCGGCATCGAGACCCCGGAAGGTGAGAAGACCTACCTGGGCGCCGCCTTCCCGAGCGCCTGCGGCAAGACCAACCTCTCCATGCTGGTCCCGCCCGACCACTTCGCCAAGAGCGGCTACAAGATCTCCACCGTGGGCGACGACATCGCCTGGATCAAGCCCGGTCCCGACGGCCAGCTCTACGCCATCAACCCGGAAGCAGGCTTCTTCGGCGTGGCCCCGGGCACCTCGTTCAAGTCCAACCCGAACGCGATGCACTCCTGCGCCAAGAACACCATCTTCACCAACGTGGCGCTCACCCCGGACGGCGACGTCTGGTGGGAGGGGATGACCGACGAGCTTCCGGCGAAGCTGACCGACTGGCAGGGCAACGAGTGGACCCCGGGCTGCGGCAGGAACGCCGCGCACCCGAACTCCCGCTTCACCTCCCCGGCTTCGCAGTGCCCCTCCATCGACCCGGCCTGGGAAGACCCGAAGGGCGTGCCCATGAAGGCGTTCGTGTTCGGCGGCCGCCGCAACAACGTGATCCCGCTGGTGTACCAGTCCTTCAACTGGAGCTACGGCGTGTACCTCGCCGCCACCATGGGGAGCGAGACCACCGCGGCCGCCGTGGGCGCCATCGGCAACGTCCGTCGCGACCCGTTCGCGATGCTCCCCTTCACCGGCTACCACGTGGCGGACTACTTCAACCACTGGCTGCAGGTCGGGCGCACCACCCCGAACCCGCCGCGCATCTTCTCGGTCAACTGGTTCCGTAAAGACGCCAACGGCAAGTTCCTCTGGCCGGGCTTCGGCGAGAACATGCGCGTTCTCAAGTGGATCGCCGACCGCGCCAACGGCCGCGGTGCCTCCGTCGAGAGCCCGCTGGGGTGGATGCCGCGCTACGAGGACCTGGATTGGACCGGCCTGAACGAGGTCTCCCGCGAGCAGTACCAGGAGCTCATGTCCATCGACCGCGACGTCTGGAAGGAGGAGATCCTCTCCCACGAGGAGCTGTTCGTGAAGATGTACGACCGTCTCCCGAAAGAATTCCTCCACATCCGCGAGATGATCCTTTCCGGGCTGTGGCGTTCGCCGGAGCACTGGGAGCAGTACAACCCGGCCTCCGCCGAAGGGTTCAACGACTAACAAGTCGCTGAAGTACAATGAAACAAGCAAGGGCCCCGGTCTTAATGACCGGGGCCCTTTTGCGTTGCCGCGCCGGTTGCAAAGCTACCTGCCCCTGATATCTTTTAAGCTTGGCGCAGATCCAATGAGAGGGGGAGCCAGCAGTGAGATTAAACGATATCACCAGGGGCAATGGACTCGAGCAACATGGCATCCACAACGCGAACCTTATCTACTGGACCTCCCCGACCTCCGTTCTCTACGAGCAGGTGGTCCGCCGCGGCGAGGGGCTCATCTCACACCTGGGGGCGCTCGCGGTCAAGACCGGGCACTACACCGGGCGCGCGGCGAACGACAAGTTCATCGTGGATGAGCCCTCCTCGAGCAGCCACATCAACTGGGGCAAGGTTAATCGCCCCTTCCCGCCGGAGAAGTTCGACGCGCTCTACCGGAAGATGTGCAACTACATGCAGGGACGCGACCTGTTCGTCCAGGACTGCTTCGCCGGGGCAAGCCCCGCCCATCGCATCCCGGTGCGCATCATAACCGAGCGGGCCTGGCATTCACTGTTCGCGCGCAACATGTTCCTGCGCGCAACCCAGGAGGAACTGCTCTCCCACAAGACTGAGTTCACCGTCATCGACCTCCCCGCCTTCCATGCCCAGCCCAGCGTCGACGGCACCAACTCCGAGGCCTTCATCATCATCAACTTCGCCAGGAAGATGGTCATCATCGGCGGCACCAGCTACGCCGGCGAGATCAAGAAGTCGATCTTCACCGTGCTCAACTACCTGCTGCCGCAAAAGAACGTGATGTCGATGCACTGCTCTGCCAACACCGGGCCCGGCGGCGACGTGGCCATCTTCTTCGGCCTTTCCGGCACCGGGAAGACGACGCTCTCAGCAGCACCCAACCGCCTCCTGATCGGCGACGACGAGCACGGCTGGGACGAAGAGGGGGTCTTCAACTTCGAGGGAGGGTGTTACGCCAAGGTGATCAACCTTTCGGCCGAGAGCGAGCCCGAGATCTACCAGTGCACCCGGAGGTTCGGCACCATCCTGGAGAACGTCGCCATCGACACCATCTCGCGCCGCATCGATCTCGACGACGCCTCCTTCACCGAGAACACCCGGGCCTCCTACCCGATCACCCACATCCCCAACATCGTCCCGTCGGGGGTAGGCGGCCACCCCAGCAACGTGATCATGCTCACCTGCGACGCCTTCGGTGTGCTGCCGCCGATCGCCCGTCTCACCGCGGCGCAGGCGATGTACCATTTCCTGTCGGGTTACACCGCCAAAGTGGCCGGGACCGAGGCGGGCGTCACCGAGCCGCAGGCGACCTTCTCGGCCTGTTTCGGCGCCCCCTTCATGGCTCTCAGGCCGTCGCTGTACGCCGACCTCCTCGGCAAGATGATCGCCGCGAACAAGGTCGACTGCTGGCTGGTGAACACCGGCTGGAGCGGCGGCGGTCCCGGCGTGGGGGCGAGGATGAAGATCGCCTACTCGCGCGCCCTGGTGAACGCGGCCCTGGACGGGACGCTGAGCGCAGGCACCTTCGTAAAGGACCCGGTCTTCGGCCTGAACATCCCCACCGCCTGCCCCGGAGTGCCGACCGAAATCCTCAACGCGAGAAACGCCTGGAGCGACAAGGCCGCCTACGATGCCACTGCCCAGAAGCTCGTGGAGATGTTCCGCCACAACTTCGGCCAGTTCAAGGAGACGGCAGCGCCGGAGATCGCCTCCGTTCTGTAGTTGCACTGCGAAGCCACGCTGCTATCATTAACGCAGGACTCAGGAGGTTACCATGAAACGGGTACATTCAGAGATATGTGACACCACGGAGAGGAAAGAGCAGCGGGTACAGGTGAAGAACGTGAAGACCGGCGAGATCGGGCTGAGTTACGGCTGCACCATCGAAGGTGACACCGTGCAGGTGGAGCTCCCCGACGGCAGCCTGGACAGCTGGCCCGAAGACGACTGCGAGATGATTGCGTAACGCATTGTCACGGGGGCAGCGGGCAGGACCGCGAAACCGTCGCCAACTCCCGCTGCCTCCGTGGCAGCAAGCATAAAGAGGATAGAGAGGCCGTCCAAATGAAGGGCGGCCTTTCTTGTTGAAACTTTCAAGAATGACACGAATGGGGTATGTTATACGGATCGCAAATCGCAGGAGGCATCCGCATGCCAGTGAATCTGTTTGGCCCCAATGCTCCCCAAAAGTTGATTACTGTCAGAGAGGACTATTACCTGCATTGGAACGAGGAGAACAAAGAGGCAATTGATGATTACAATCGCCGCGTAGACACCCAGGGAACCTTTAGTGACGGCCGGAGACGGTTCTGACATCTTCGTTATAGGAGTGCACCATGTCTAAAGCAATCTGCTTTGAACAGTTTGGCGGGCCGGAAGTGCTGAAGTGGATGGAGGTCGATGTACCGGAACCGGGACCGGGGGAGGTGCTCATCCGGCACAAGGCGGTCGGAGTGAACTTCGTCGACGTGTACCAGCGCAGCGGACTGTACAAGATGCCGCTGCCGGCAATCGCCGGCAATGAAGGAGCCGGCGTGGTCGAGGCCGTCGGCGAGGGAGTTACGCTGTTCAAGGTCGGCGACCGCGTCGCTTACGCGGGGACTTCCGGCGGCGGCTACTGCGAATCCCGCGTCATCAAGGCGGATCGGCTCTGCCTGCTCCCTGATGCCGTCTCATTCGAGCAGGCAGCCGGGATGATGCTCAAGGGGCTGACCGTACAGTACCTGGTCAGGAGAACCTACCGGGTGCAGGCAGGAGAAACCGTGGTGTTCCATGCCGCCGCAGGCGGCGTCGGAACCATCGCCTGCCAGTGGCTGCGTGCCTTGGGCGCCAAGGTGATAGGCACCGCCGGCACGGAAGAAAAGTGCGAGCTGGCGCGCAAGCACGGCGCCGACTACTGCGTCAACTACCGCACGGAAAACATCCTGGAGCGGCTGAAGGAGATCACCGGCGGTGAAGGCGCTGCGGTGGTGTACGATTCCGTGGGCAAGGACACCTTCGAGACCTCGCTCAAGTGCCTGCGCCCCCGGGGTCTCATGGTGAGCTTTGGCAACGCTTCCGGTCCGGTCCCGCCGGTCGACCTGCTGCTCCTGTCGCAACAGGGATCCCTGTACCTGACCCGTACCGGGCTCGCCACCTACATCGCCAAGCGTTCCGAGTTGGAAGAGGCATCCGCCGAGCTCTTCGAGATGGTAACCTCCGGTAAGGTGAAGATCGAGATCAACAGGAGCTTCCCGTTACAGGACGCGGCCCAGGCTCACCGGGAGTTGGAGGCGCGCCAGACTACCGGCTCCACCATCCTCATTCCGGATTAACGACCAGCCCCGGTTCCGCAGAAACTAATAGATAAGGAAGTGATCATGCCACCCACCGAGAAACCGACCGCACTGGACAAAGCCATGGCAACCGTTTGCGAGCTCTGTCCGGTATGCCTTCATGCCCGTTATCATCAGAAGGGGCTCGTCTACGACTTCGTCACCCGCATCGAGGAAGACGTCTGCCCCTTCTGCCGCGCCTACGAGCGGGTGCACGGGAAGAAGGCACACGAAAGAAGAAGATAGTCACACCTTGTGGCGGGGCGGCAGCCGGCATGGCGCGGCTACCGCCCCCTCCCCTCTCATGCGTTAAGAAACATCCGCCTCAACAAGCATCTTCAGCAGGGCCAGCGACTCCTGCCAGCCGAGATAGCAAGCTTCGGCAGGAATGGCTTCAGGAACACCCTCCTGCACGATCTTCAATTCAGTTCCGCACGACACCCGGCGCAGAGTTGTCGTCGTCTGTATCTCTCCAGATAGATTCGGATCGTCGAAAGCGTCCGTGTAGCGTATCCGTTCGTGCGGCACCAGTTCCAAGTAGGTGCCTCCGAAGGAATGGGTCTGCCCCGTGGAGAAATTGGTGAACGACATCTTGTAGGTCCCACCGACCTTTGCGTCCATCTGATGGACCTTTGCGGTGAATCCGTTCGGCGGCAGCCACTTCACCAGGGCGTCCGGGTCAAGGAATGCTCGATAGATCTTCTCGGGTGCCGCTCGAAAAACGCGATGAAGAATGATAGTGTTGGTCATAGCCCGCCTCCTTCCGTTTTAATCTGCGCAGCTCACCTGATATGTTAACGGTCTCGGCGATAAATCGCCAGATCCATCCCCACCTCAAGTCGGCCGGCGAAATGTTCGGGAGCAGAATAAAACGCACCTCGAATCTTGACATTTTTTAATTTATTTTAATAATACTTGCCATATGTATAAACGCCAACGCATGGAGGCCGCCTATGCTGGTTCCAAAGCACGACATTTCAGAGCTAACGAAGTTATCGGATGGTGATCTGATTCAGGAAACGTTGAGGTTTGCCGAGCGCATAAGAGCCCATCGCGCTTTCCAGGACCTGCAGAAGCATGTCCCCGGGCCCGACCGCCTCACCGAATTGGCAACGAAACTGGGGATAACGTCGGAAGCAGCGCGGTACGGCGACAAACTCAAAGCCGAAGAAAGAGACAACACCCGCGACGAAATCATCACCGCCTTTATTTTCGCCTGCCAGCACTCAGTAATGGTGGCAACGCACGAAAAAGACCCATCGCTGATGGATATAGGCTACCAGTTAAGCCACCGGACCTATCCTGCCAAACCGGCCAGCAGCACCCTTCCTGGCCAGCCGGACAAAGTCGACCTGAGACCCGGTCCGAAAGGCTCCGGTATCTTCTGGATTATCGTCAGTAAAATTGCGGGAATGGGGAGCATTGAGGCTCAGTACACGGAAAATCCGAGCGATGAAGCCTCTTGGACAAGCGTGGAGAGATCCTACCTGTGCAAGATAGAGTTGAAACTTGATCTGGTGAAACGGTACTACATCAGGGTCAGGTACCACAACAACACAGGCTACGGGCCGTGGTCTGCGGTCACCGATATCGTCTTGAGCTGATCATTAACGTACGCGGCTGCGGCTTCAGTGCCGCAGCCGCACTTCCCGCCAGCCCCCCCACGCAACAGTCTCCTTTGTCTCCCTCCCCCACCTCGACTGCGTGAGCATTGTCTATTGCATGTTGGGTCTCGGCGATGAATCGTCAGCGCCGTCGATTCAATCTCCAGCCTCGCCGATTAATCGTCAGCGCCATCGATTCAATCTCCAGCCGCGGCGATAAATCGGCTGCGCCGTCGATTCAACCTCCAGCCTCGGCGATAATCGGCAGCGCCGTCGATTCAACCTCCAGTCTCGGCAATAAATCCCCAGCACCGTCGATTCAATCTCCAGCCTCGGCAATAAATCCGCAGCACCGTCGATTCAATCTCCAGCCTCGGCGATAAATCGCCAGCGCCGCCGATTCAATCTCCAGCCTCGGCGATAAATCGCCAGCGCCGTCGATTCAATCTCCAGCCTCGGCGATAAATCGGCAGCGCCGTCGATTCAACCTCCAGCCCCGGCGATAAATCGTCAGCGCCGTCGATTCAACCTCCAGCCCCGGCGATAAATCGTCAGCGCCGTCGATTCAATCTCCAGCCCCGGCGATAAATCCTCAGCGCTGTCGGTTCAATCTCCAGCCTCGGCGATAAATCACCAGCACCGTCGATTCAATCTCCAGCCCCGGCGATAAATCACCAGCACCGTCGATTCAATCTCCAGCCCCGGCAGCAAATCCGCAGCACCTTCGATTCAATCTCCTGCCCCTGCAATAAATCGGCAGCGCCGTCGATTGCCCCCCTTGGGCATAATATGGAATGTCGACAGGAAAGCAGGCAGGATTGACGCATGAAGAAGTGGCGAACAGGATGGGATTTCCCAGCCTTCGCTGGCAAGAGTGGAAGGTTCACTTGGCTCACACCGCCATTCGCCCTCTCTGGAGATGCTCCGCAAGTATGCCGCCGCCGTCGATTGCAAATTGGAGATCAGGCTGGTGCGCAACCATTCGTGACCCGACATGGTGTGCAGCGCACAAAATGCCCGGCCACACATGAAGTGGACCGGGCATTTTCTTTAGCAGGGACTTCTGTGGCTAAATGATCTTATTGAGCGAATACTCCACGATGCCTTCGGCGCCGAGTTTGATGAGCTCGGGGACGATGCGGCGGACTTCCTGCTCGGGCATGATGCTCTCGATGGAAACCCAGTCGGAATTATAATGGTTGGCGACGGTCGGGCTCTTCAGACTCGGGATGACGGCGGTGATTTCGGCCACTTTCTCTTTCGGCGCGTTCATCTTGAGACCAACCATCCCCTCGGCCCTCAGAGAGGACTGCAACAGGGTCGCGATCTGCTCGATCTTGGCGCGCTTCCAGGGATCTTCCCACGCAGCCTTGTTGACGACCATGACAGGGACGGACTCCATCAACTCGGTGATGATCTTCAGACCGTTGGCCTTGATGGTGGAACCGGTCTCGGTAACTTCGACGATGGCGTCGCACAGCCCTTCGACCACCTTCGCCTCGGTGGCGCCCCAGGAGAACTCGACGTTGACCGGGATGTTCCGCTCGGCGAAGTAGCGCTTGGTGAAGCCGACCAGTTCGGTGGAGATGGTGGCGCCATGCAGGTCTTCGGGGCCCTGGATCTTGGAATTGCCGTTCACCACCAGCACCCAGCGGGCCGGGCGGCGGGAAACTTTGGAGTAGACCATCTCGCAGACTTCGATGACGTCGGACTCGTTCTCGCGGATCCAGTCGCGGCCGGCGATGCCGACGTCGATGGTGCCGCGCTCGACGTACTTGCCCATCTCCTGCGGACGGATCAGGGAGCACTTTATCTCATCGTCGTCGATACCGGGGAAGTAGCTGCGTGACGAGATCGATATCTGCCAGCCGGCTTTCTTGAACAGGTCGACGGTGGCGTTTTCAAGGCTCCCCTTCGGGATGCCGAGCTTCAACTTTTCCATGATTCCTCCAGGCTCAAAATTCAGATTAGGATAAAGATAAGGTCATGCAAAAAAGGAATGAGAGCCCGGCTGAGGGAATGGTTATCTTCGTGGCAGCGCCCTCACCCGGCCTTCGGCCACCCTCTCCCGGAGGGAGAGGGGAGAAATAAAAAAAGCCACGTGAGCGTTGGCTCCGTGGCTTTTCAGGCTATTTCTTGTAGACGGTGTTGGGATCGAAGAGCGGATTGGAGTGTTCGACCCAGGTCCCGTTCTCGTACTTCACGTAGAAGCAGCTCCGGTTCCCGGTGTGGCAGGCGGCGGGGCCGTTCTGCTTCACCTTGATCACCACGGTGTCGGCATCGCAGTCGGTCAGCACCTCGATGACTTCCTGGGTGTTGCCGGACTCCTCGCCCTTCATCCAGTACTTGTTCCTGGTGCGGCTGAAGAACCAGGTCTTGCCGGTTTCCAGGGTCAGGTTCAGGGTCTTCTCGTCCATGAACGCGACCATCAAAACTTCCCCGCTTTCGTTGTCCTGGATAACAGCAGGGATCAGTCCACCCATCTTCTCGAAATCGATCTTTATCATGGCTTCTCTCAGTCCTTCTACTGCGTTTAGTGATAAAAAAGTGTCTTTTAATACACCCCCAGCGCGAGTTGTGTCAATGATTATGTAGACGAAACAAGGCAAGAACCGGATATTAACGCAAAGCCGCAGAGACACTAAGAAACCCTTACGGCAAAAACCAAAAACCACACAAAAGGAAAAGGCTTTAACGCAAAGACGCCAAGCCGCAAAGGCGCTAAGAAAAGCTTTAGAGGGAAAACCCGCAAGACTTCGATTCGCCTTCCCCTGCGTCTCTGCGGCTCCGCGCCTTTGCGTTAGAGTCTTTAGTCTTTAAACAAAAAGGCCCGGCGGATCTGTCCGCCGGGCCTTTAGGTGTCTCTTCTCTTTCCCGCCTACTATTCTTCGGCGAGGAGGGTCCTGTCGTTCTCGAAGGTCTTGTGACGCAGTTCGTGGAACTTCTGGATCAGCTTCTCGACGGTGAGCGCCTTCTTCGCTTCGCCTTCGATGTCGAAGATAATCTCGCCGCCGTCCATCATGAGCAGACGGTTGCCGAACTCGATGGCGTGGGTCATGTTGTGGGTGATCATCATGCCGGTCAGGTTGTACTCGCTGATGAACTTGTTGGTCAACTCCAGCACGATCTCGGCGTTCTTCGGGTCCAGCGCGGCGGTGTGCTCATCGAGAAGGATCAGCGACGGCTTGGAGAGGACCATCATGAGCAGGGTGAGCGCCTGGCGCTGGCCGCCAGAGAACATGACCAGGTTCTCCTTCATGCGGTGCTCGAGGCCCATCCTGAGCTGCACCAGCTCCTGCCTGAAGATCTCTCGGGTCTTGTTGTTGAGACTGCGGCGCAACCACTTCATCCCCTTTTTATGGGTGATGGTCATGTTGTCTTCCAGACTCATGTTGCCGGCGGTGCCGAGCAGCGGATTCTGAAAGATCCTGCCGATGTACTTCGCCCTCTTGTACTCCGGATCCCTGGTCACGTTCTTGTCGTTGGCAAAGATCTGCCCTTCGCTGGGGAGGTAGGTCCCGGCGATGGTGTTGAAAAGGGTCGATTTGCCGGCGCCGTTGGAGCCGATGATGGTGATGAAGTCGCCTTCTTTCACCTTGAGGTTGATGTTCTTCAGGGCCTTGTTCTCGTTGACGGTCCCCTGGCCAAATACGATGGAAACGTTCTTAATCTCTATCATTTCGCCACCTTAAACGGGACCTTCAGTTTCTTTGCCTGTGTCATGATGAGCAGGACGATGATCAGCACGCCCTTGATCAGGTTCAAATCGCTCGGGGTCATGTGGATCACGTAGCCGTAGAAGCGCCCGACGTACATGACCGCGTAGAAGCAGACTGAACCGGCAAGCGCACAGAAGGTGAGGACGCCGATGCGGTTGCTCTTGAGCATCAGGAATTCCCCGATCATCACGGAGGCGAGGCCGGAGACGATGATCCCCTGCCCGAGCCCCACGTCGGCAAAGCCCAAGTACTGGGCGGCGAAGGCGCCGGAGATGGCGACCAGGCCGTTGGAGAGGCCGACGCCGATGGTCTTCAGGGTCTTGGGGTTCACCCCCTGCGAGATGACCATCTGCTCGTTGTTCCCCATGGCGCCCAGAGTCATGCCGAGGTCGGTGCGGAAGAAGAGGTCGAGCAGCACCTTGACCACCAGGGCGACGATCAGGAAGAACACGAGGAGGATGTACTCGTCGGGGATGACGCCGGTGAATTTCTCGGTGACCTCCTTCAGGATGGTCGGCTGATCCAGGATGGGGACGTTGGCGCGGTTGCCCAGGATGCGGATGTTGACCGAGTAGAGCATGGTCATGGTGAGGATACCGGCCAGGAGGTTCGGTACTCTCAGGTGGTTATGGATGAGGGCGGTGGCCACGCCAGCCAGCACGCCGCCGGCAAAGGCAACGAGGAGGGCGAGCCAGCCGTTCATGCCGGAAAGGAGGCACTGCACCATGAGTGCGGCCCCCAAGGGGAAGGACCCGTCAACCGTCAGGTCCGGAAAATCAAGAATCCTGAACGAGATGAACACGCCCAGGACCATGATGCCATAGATCAACCCTTCGACAAAAATACCTTCGATCATAACACCCTTCTTAAAACGAAAAGTCAAAACCATTGGCCACGGAGAAAATCTGAGAACTTCGGAGAAAGGCTAAAACCATAGTCTGGTTTAAAACATTCAGGCTTTCAGGTTCTCTCAGATTTGCTCAGATTTTCTCCGTGGCCAATGGTTTACTGCTTTTACTTACTTTTTGGTGATCTTGCCGTTCTGACGGACAGTCTTGGCGGCTTTGACGATGTCGGCCGGGACAGTCAGGCCGAGCTTCTTGGCTACGTCGAGGTTGATCAGCAGGTCGACGTCGGAAGCCTTGGTCATGAAGCGGGTCGGGATCTGCTCGGGCTTCTTGCCTTTCAGGATCTCGATGATCATCTTGCCGGTGGCGCGGCCCATCTTGTAGTAGTCGAAGCCCCAGGCGGCGAGGACGTCGTAGGTCTCGGAGGAGCTCGGGTCTGCGGACATGACCGGGATCTTTGCCTTGGCGGCAACCTCGGCGACGGCGCTCATGGCGGAGACGACGGTGTTGTCGGTGGAGATGTAGATGGCGTCAACGCGGTTGGCGATGGTCTGGGCGGCCTGCTTCACCTCTGCGGATTTGGTGACGGTGGTCTCAACAAACTCGAGGTGCTTCTCTTTACAGACCTGCTTCACCATGCCGGCCAGGACGACCGCGTTCTCTTCGGAGCTGGTGTAGATGTGACCGATACGCTTGGTCTTGGGCTTGATCTTGAGCAGCATCTCGATCTGCTGCTTCACAGGGGTCATGTCGGAAACGCCGGTGACGTTCTTGCCACCCTTGGCGAGGGAGGGAACCAGGCCCGCCTTGACCGGGTCGGTAACGGCGGAGAAAACGATCGGGATGCCTTTCAGGGTGTTCACCAGCGCCTGCGCGGTCGGGGTGGCGACGCCGACGGCGAGGTTGACCTTCTGGCTCTGGAACTTGGTGGCGATGGACGCCGCGGTGTTGATGTCGCCGTTGGCGTTCTGCACGTCGAAGGTTGCGTTGATCTTGGAGTCCTTGAGTTCATCCTGGATCCCTTTGACGACCGCATCCAGCGCCGGGTGGGAGACGATCTTGGAGATGCCGATCGTCACGGGCTTGGCGGGAGCCGCCGCGAAAACGGTTGCCGCAGACGACAGCGACAAAGCGAGAGCCAACAGAATACCGATCTTCTTGCGCACAGATACCTCCGGTTTACATTGAATTGAATTTCTGCTGCTGGTACTGCCAAGGGAATCAGTAACTATCGCCACGACCGGTGAAAAGGTCGGACCTATTTTCGACCGCCGAGCATACCATTGGGAAAGAGCTATCGTCAACGCCATAGTGGCGGTAAATGGGAACGATTCCTCGAAGAAACCAAAAAAAATGGACTCAAAAGAGCAAACCTTGCCACAACTTAAGATGATTCTCACCAAAACCGGTCACAGTTGTTGACACCGCAAATGCAAAAAGGGTATAAGTACGGACGAGCTTGTCGGTTTTGTCACAGGTGTAAGGCACGAAACGCCCGCCCAGATATCTCCCCAGTAGCCGCCAAAACCAGACTCCGCACCACCAGAATAAATAAGCACGCCCGGCGCCGTCACACCAGATCCACGCATAGGCCAAGGCCGGTCCGCTGCACCACCATAAGGAGAACTTCGTGAAGCACCTGTACCAGAACCACCGCTCTGCCCTCCTGCTGATCGCCCTGCTGGCCCTGCCGCTGGCAGTAGCCGGATGCAAGGATAAGAAGGCCTCGGCCACCACGACCAGCGCCGGCGCCATGCAACAAGGGCAAGCCACCTCGGCCAAGGCCGTCCCGGCGGCTCCTGCCCCGGCCACCGCTGTCCCGACCGCGCCCGCCGCGCCGGCAACCGAAGCGGCACCGGCAGCAGTCCCCGCCAAGTTCGACGCGCACTCAAGTGCCGGGAAAAAGGTGAAAGGCGCCAAGGGGAAAGAGGCCGCCGCACCCAAGGTCACCTACCGCGCCGGCGAGGACCCGGATTTCGCCGCCAAGAAGGGTTGGCCGGTGAAATCTCCCGCACCGCTGCCGGGTTCGATCCTGCCCCAGAAGCGGATCGTAGCCTACTACGGCAACCCGCTCTCCAAAAGGATGGGGGCGCTGGGCGAGTACCAGAAGGATGACATGCTGCAGCGTCTGAAGCGTGAAGCGGCAAAATGGCAGGCGGCCGATCCTTCCCACCCGGTACAGCCCGCGCTGCACCTGATCGCCGTCGTGGCCCAGGGGGAACCGGGCAAGGCAGGGCTCTACCGCATGGTGATGCCCGACAAGATCATCAACGACGTGTACAGCTGGGCCAAGTCGATCAACGCCATCATGTTCATCGACATCCAGACCGGGCACGACAACATCCGCAACGTGCTGCCGCGCTTCGAGTGGATCCTCAAGAACCCCGACGTGCACCTGGGCATCGACCCGGAGTTCAACCTGATCAAGAGCGGCAAGAAGCCGGGCACCAAGATCGGCACCTACGACGCGGCCGACATCAACTACGCCTCGAACTACCTGAAGGAGCTGGTGAAGAAGTACAACCTCCCGCCGAAGGTGTTCATCGTGCACCGCTTCACCAGAAACGGCGTGACCAACGCGAAGAACATCCAGCTGCGCCCCGAGGTGCAGATCGTGATGAACATGGACGGCTGGGGCGCCCCCTGGCTCAAACGCGACTCCTACAAGGATTACGTCGTGGCCGAGCCGGTCGAGTTCACCGGGTTCAAGCTCTTCTACCACAACGACACGAAGAAGGGCGATGCGCTGCTCACCCCGAAAGAGGTGCTCATGCTGAACCCGAAACCGCTGTACATCCAGTACCAGTAAGCGGGGTTGCCGGAGAGGTGAAGTCAGGGCGAATGATTATTCGCCCCTACGGAAACCAACCCTCCACGTATCAATAAAAAAAGGGGCGAACCATCATGGTTCGCCCCTTTCGCTTTTTGCAGTTACTTCACACCATCGCACAAACGCCCTCCCCCCGGCCCTCTCTCGGAGGGCAAGGGGCCGTCTTACCACTGGAACTCGGTCTGCCGCTCGGTGGCCGCTCCCCCCTCGAAACTGCGCTCGATGAAGGTCGCCTTCCCCGAATGATCAACCAGCAGCACGGTGGAACAACGGGTGCCGTACTGCGCGCTCGTGATGAAGATGGGCGACAGCATCCGCTCCAGCTCAAGCCCCACGCCAGTGTCCGGCAACTCCTGGTCCGGGGGGTGCGTGTGGTCGGCCAGGAGCGCAAACAGTTCTTCCACTGCAAAATCTTGCCGCGCCAGGATCCGGTCCAGCCCGTCTTTGCCGCGGCACACCTTCGGCCAGGGGGTGTCCAGCAGGTGGTTGCTCAGGCCGTGGATCCCCGGTTCGATGGGGAGCACCCGGTCGCTCTTGTTGGAGTAGCAGAAAAGCCGCTCGCTGTCCCCGACCAGGAGGTTGTAACCGCCATAGGAGATGCCGGAATCCCGCAGCCGCGCCAGGTACTCCTCGGCACCCGCATCCTCCGTGAGAAAGCCGCTCACCAGTTGTCCCCGTGACGAAGGGCCGTGCCGGTGCAGGTCGCTGGGATCGCGGTAGTTGGTGAGCGCGGCGATCCGGCCGGTCGCGGTGACACCAAGCCAGGTGCCGCCGTGCACCAGGTCGCG
This sequence comes from Geomonas oryzisoli, assembly GCF_018986915.1. NCBI lineage: Bacteria > Pseudomonadati > Thermodesulfobacteriota > Desulfuromonadia > Geobacterales > Geobacteraceae > Geomonas > Geomonas oryzisoli. The sequence goes on along the minus strand of NZ_CP076723.1, from coordinate 659,477 downwards.
CCCGGCGAAGACGTGCGGGGCATCCTCCCAGAAGTGGGCGGGCTGCGTCGGGCGCTGGTAGTATTCATCGCGATTGGCGGCAACGACGAGACGGTAGGCGGGATGGAACCGGTAGGCGAGTAACAGCGTGCACATGCGGATTTCCTGGAAAAGAGGATCACAGATCGAGCAGCTTGGCGATCTCCTGCTCCTGTTTCTTGGTCAAAGATTCGAACATCACCCCTGCCCCGGGGATGCAGCGGGTCACCCCCCAGTGCTGGGACCAGCGCACGTTGGCCCGGATCGGGGTCTGGTCGGTGAATTCGAGGAAACGGATCCAGATGGTGTCCCCCTGCAGAAATTCCTGCATGGTGTGCAGGAACAGACCGTGTCTGCCGAGGTTGATGGTGAAGGACTTGTGGGTGCTCTCGGCCGGGAAATCGGGATCGGTGCTGTAGTAAAGGTTCAGGTTGATCGACCGGCGCGGCGACCGGCGCAACGAGCGTGCGGGGAAGTTCCTGCAGCGGTTTTCGATGAAAAAGCGCAGCGCCGAACCGGTATCGGGGGAGAAACTCTGTTCCAGCGGGCTCAGCTTTATCTTCTTCTGCCGTGCCTCCCACTTCACCCGCAGCACCGGAAAAAGGTTGATGCACTCATAGGCGATCACCTTCTCTTCCTTGCTGCAACGCACCAGAGTCAGTATGTCGACCAGGAAGCCGTTATAGCGGTTGTCCGTGGCGAGCTGCGACATCTCTGCAAAGGAGCATGCCACGTCACAGGCCACGCCGATCTCCGCTACGGCTTGCGCATAGGCGAGACCGGCCTCTTCATCTTTTACCACTATCAGGATCTTGATGTCTGACATGTATGCTTGGAACGGTCCTTGACACAATGGAGATTGCTTCGGAGAGAGGCCTGCTACACTATAACCGCTCCCCAAAGAAGGTCAAACTGTTTTCGGTGACTGCGCTGTGACTGTGGCAGCCTGCGAACGCTACTCCGGTTTCCTCGACGTTACCGCAAGCACGGTGACGGTCAGGTCGCCGGCAGGTCTCTTGATGGTCACCTCGTCGTCGACCTTCTTGCCCAGCAGCGCCTTGCCGACCGGGGAATCGATGCTGATCTTGCCCTGGCTCACGTCGAACTCGTCCGGCCCGACCAGTTGGTAACAGCGCTCTTCCCCCTCCTCGTCCTCGTAGGTGACCCAGCAGCCGAAGCTGACCGAGGTCGGGTTCAGCGGCGCGTAGACCACCTTGAGCACCTTGAGGCGGTCACCCAGGTGCTTCAGCTCGCGATCGATCTCGCGCAGCCTCTTCTTCGAGTAGATGTACTCGGCGTTCTCGGAGCGGTCCCCTTCGGCGGCGGCATCGGCCATGTTCTTCACCATGCGCGGCCGCTCGGTTTCCCAGAGAAAGTCGTAGCGTTCCTGTAACTTCTTGCGCCCTTCGGCGCTGATCATGTTGGTCATCTCTACTCCCTTGCATGCGTCCGTGCCGACGGCAGGCTGCCGCGGACGGGGCATCATAGTAGAGTTTGGGCTGCAAGGCAATACGATAGCAGCCGGGTCAGGGCTGCCTGTCCATGTGGCGGTACTTGCGGATCGATTCTTCGTAGGTCTTCTGGATCTCGTTTTCAGGGGGGGCTTGACGGTAGGCAATGAGGTAGCGGCCCAGGCCGTAGGCGGCAAACAGGAACAACAACACCCAGAGAGCCCGCATCAGGTACTGCCGAGGGGCCAGCGAAGGGGCGACGTCGTCGCCGAGCTCGTCCATGTCGCGTTTGTCGGAAATCTTGCGCAGGTTCGCGATCTGGACCGAGGAGATCTGCTTGAAGATCAGGTCGCGGTCCCGCTCGTCCAGGAAGAGAAATTCCATGCCGACGTCGTAGCGGCTGGAACCGTCGCGCAGCGTAAGGGGGGGCTTGACGTGTATCACCTGTCCGACCGCGTGCACCAGCCGCGGCGGCTCCAAAGGAAGGTACAGCTCCAGGTTCACCAACTGGTCGGGGCGCGCAGTGGTCGGCATGCGCAGGCAGATGCCGCCCCCGCCCAGGTTCAACTGGGCGCGCAGCAGGTCCCGCCATACGATGTCCTTGGCCGGTTGGAAGCGCGCCATCTGGGCAGCAATGACGAAGTCGTCGTACCCCTGGAACTTCATCTGCTCGCGCTCCTTGCGCACCTCCCAGTCCCGTTCCACCTCTTTGCGGCTGGACTCGTCGACGATGTCGTAGCGAACCTTCAAGGCCATGTCGGTCCTGAAGAACTGGCGCCGTTCGCGCAGGGTGAACCTGCCGAAGAGCCGTACCTGCAGCACCAATTCGCTGAGCCGGGCGGTGACGATGCCGCTGCAGGTATAGCTGTCCTTGCCCAGCCAGACGCTGACATCGAGGATGAAGCCGACGTCCACCCGCACGTTGGCCGGCAGGACGTCGCGGGAGATCTGAAGCAGCAGCAGGTCCCCTCCCGACTCGCTGATGACGCCCCAGTCCCGGAACACGCCGCCGCCCGACAGCGGGATGCCGATCTCGATGCGCATCCCCGGTGCGAGGACCGCGCGGTATTCGCTGTACTCGTCTTCCATGTCGAATCCGGATAATCTTTTAATAAGAGAATGAGCGAACTATCACATTAAACTGCAACCGCGGCAATTTGCAAGCGGTCGACTACGAAAGAACCGGTTACCGATTTACCGAGGCACTACGCCGGGGTTCCTTGACATCGCCGGTAGCTGTGCTATCACAGTAAGGGCTTTTTTACTAATGAATAGGGGAGTGAATATGAAACGTATTGCGATGGCAGCGGCGGCGATGGCGGTGGTGATGATGGCGGCACAGGCGATGGCGGTTTCGGCCGGCAAAACGGTGGAATGGCCGACTTCGATGGGCAAGGTGACCTTCAAGGGTGACGACCATGCCGGCAAAGGTCTCAAGTGCAACGAGTGTCACACCAAGATCTTCAAGATGAAGAAGGGGTCCACCCAGATGAAGATGGCCGACATCAACGCCGGTAAATACTGCGGCGAGTGCCACAACGGCAAGAAGGCGTTCAAGCCCGCCGGCAACTGCGCCAAGTGCCACAAGAAGTAGCGATACCGCATTTTGGCTGCGCTCCATCCCGGGGCGCAGCCTGCCGCTTCCCCCCCTTCCTTTTCTGTTGATCTAGTCCCCGAAAAAACATAAAAAGAAACAGCCGCACCAGGAGCTCGCGGCAGTCCCGGATCAGCGCGCAGAGCTGCTGGGACGCCCATCGCCAGCCGCCCACACGAGGAGTTACAGATGAACGTCGTCACCAGGAGATCGGTCTGCCCATTCGACTGCCCGGACACCTGCAGCATGCTGGTCGAGGTGGAAAACGGCAAGGCCGTCGCGGTGCAGGGCGACCCCCTCCACCCCTTCAGCCGCGGCACCCTCTGCCCGAAGATGCGCCACTACGAGAAAAGCGTGCATTCGCCGCTGCGCCTCACCACGCCGCTCAAGAGAACCGGCGCCAAAGGTAGCGGCGAGTTCACCGCCATCACCTGGGACGAGGCGATCGCCACCATAGCCGAGCGCTGGCGCGCCATCATCGCCGGCCACGGCGGGGAGGCCATCCTCCCCTACTCCTACGCCGGAACGATGGGAATCGTGCAGCGCAACGCGGGGCACCCCTTCTTCCACCGCATGGGTGCCTCCCGGCTGGACCGCACCATCTGCTCCCCGGCCAAGGGGGCGGGGTGGGAGGCGGTAATGGGGAAGACTGCGACCCCGCCGCCTGAATCGGCCGGCAAAAGCGATCTCCTGATCCTGTGGGGGATCAACGCGGCGGCGACCAGCATCCACTTCCTGAACCAGGCGCACGAGGTGCGGCAAGGTGGAGGGCGGATCTGGCTGATCGATACCTACGAGACACCGACCGCGTCCGCCGCGGACCGCACCTTCCTGGTGCGTCCGGGAAGCGACGGGGCGCTCGCCCTGGGGATGATGCACGTGATCGCCCGCGAGGGGCTGACAGACGCCGAGTTTCTTGCGCAACAGGTGCTGGGGTTCGAGGAGCTGGCGGCCGAGGTGCTTCCGGAGATGACGCCGCAGCGTTGCGCGGAGATCACCGGCCTCGCGCCGGAGGTGATCGAGGAGATGGCGCGCGCCTACGCGGCGGCCAGGGCCCCCTTCATCCGGCTCGGGAGCGGGCTGTCGCGCTACGGCAACGGGTCCATGACGGTGCGCTCGATCTGCTGCCTGCCGGCGCTGGTCGGGGCCTACGGCAGGGAGGGGGGTGGGTGTTTCCCGGATACCGCGACCGGCGCCGCCTTCCCCATGGAGATACTGACCAGGGAGGACCTGATCCCGGGGCAGACACGGCTCATCAACATGAACCAGTTGGGGAGCGCGCTGAACCAGCTCGACGCCCCGCGGGTCATGGGGCTCTACGTGTACCACTCGAACCCCGCCGCGGTGACGCCGGACCAGAACGCGGTGCTGAAGGGGCTCTCCCGCGACGACCTCTTCACCGTGGTGCACGAGCGTTTCCTGACCGACACCGCGCGCTACGCCGACATCGTGCTTCCCGCCACCTCGTCGCTTGAGCACAGCGACATCTACCGCTCCTACGGCACCTACTGCATCCAGCGCGCCCAGGCGGTGGTCGACCCGGTGGGGGAGAGCAAGTCCAACTGGGAGGTGTTCTCCCTGCTGGCGCAGGCGATGGGATTCGAGGAGGAGATCTTCACCCTCACCGCTGACCAGATGATCGACCGGCTGCTCGCGGTGCCCAAGCCGCTGCGGGCGGGAATCGACGAGGAGGCTCTCGCCGAGGGGCGCCCGGTGACCCTGGCGGCAAGACCGGGAGGGATCGTGACCCCCTCGGGGAAGATCGAGATCCTGAACGAGCGGCTCGAGGAGAAGCTGCCGCGCTACCTCCCCACCCACGAGGAACAGGGGAAGCTCCCCTTCCGGCTGATGACCGCGCCCACCCCTTTCGCGCTGAACGCGACCTTCTACGAGCGGGAGGAACTGCGGGAGAGCCAGGGGGGGATGCAGCTCAAGATGAACCCGGATGACGCGGCGGGCAAGGGGCTCGCCGACGGCGCGGAGGTGGTCGCCTGGAACGAGCTGGGGGAGGTGACCTTCCGGCTGCAGGTCACGCCCAAGGTGCCTCGGGGAGTGGTGGTCGCCGAGGGGGTATGGTGGCTCGCCCATGCGCCGGGTGCGCGCTCGGTGAACGCTTTGACCTCGCAGCGCCTGACCGACCGGGGGGGCGGGAGCACCTTCTACGACAACAGGGTGGATGTGCGGGAAGGTATATGACAAACAAAAGCTTTAACGCAAAGACGCGGAGCCGCGGAGACGCGAAGAAAAAGCGTTAGGCAAGATCCAGTACGTTTCAGTAAAAAATCTCTTTGCGTCTTCGCACCTTGGCGCCTTTGCGTTAAGTCTGTAATCAGAGGCTCTCCCCCCGGAGCCGCAGAGGCGTAAGGGGAAGGTCCGGGTCTCCGCTGCGCAGTTTTTGTCTCATGATTTCCCTCCGGCTGCCGATGTAATGAGGAGCAACGGCACTACACAATCGGGGGGCGTATGGAACCGAACAACAAGATTCTGCTCGAAAGCGGCACCAACGAACTGGAAATAGTCGAATTCAGGATCGACGAGGTGGACGGCAAGGGGAACGTCATCCCCTGCTATTTCGGCGTTAACGTAGCCAAGGTCCGCGAGATCATCAGACTGCCGGAGACGCGCAAGGTGGTGAACGCCAACCCCTGCGTGAGCGGCATGATCAAACTGCGCGACCAGGTGATCACCCTGATCGACCTCTCCCGCTCGCTGAACAAGAACACGGAAGGGATACCCGCGGACCGGGTCATCGTGCTCGAGTTCAACAGGATCGTGGTCGGCATCCAGGTGCACTCGGTCTCCCGCATCTATCGCATTTCCTGGGAAAACGTGGAGCCGCCGGTGAAAGCGATCCACGACGCCAACATCACCGGCGTGGTGAAGATGGAGGACCGGATCATCCTCATCCTCGACTTCGAAAAGATCATCGGGGAACTCTCCTCGACCATGGCCCTGGCCACACCGGGGGAAGACCTGATGCTGGCCCACTCCGTGGCGAACCGCGGCGCCAGGACCATCCTGGTCGCCGACGACTCGGCCTTCATCAGGAGGACCATGTGCGGGTCGCTGCGTGAAGCGGGGTACCAGGTAGTCGAGGCGGAAAACGGCGAGGAGGCCTGGGAACACGTGCAGGCGATACGTCAGAAATGCGCGGAGAGCAAGCAGCCGCTGAAGGAGGTACTGAGCCTCGTGATCACCGACATCGAAATGCCCCGCATGGACGGACTGCACCTTACCGCCCTGATCCGGAAGGAGTCTGACCTGGACGGGCTCCCCGTGGTAATATTCTCGTCGCTGGCCAGCGAGGACAACAAGATGAAATGGCGCAACCTGGGGGCGAGCGACATCCTCACCAAGCCGGACCTCCCCAACCTGGTGCAGAAGGCGGATACCCTTGCCCTATGAGTCGTGCCCCGAACTGTCGGTCGTAGTGCCGGTCTATAACGAGGAGGGGAACGTGGCTTCCTTCCTCACGGCACTCGCCCGGCAGCAGGGGGTACGCCTGGAGGTCATCCTCTCCGACGGCGCTTCCAGCGACCGCACCCTTGCCATCGCGCAGAAGCTGCATGACGGGCTCCCCTTCCCGCTCTCCCTGGTCCAAGGGACCAAGGGACGAGGGAGACAGTTGAACCGGGGCGCCGACGCGGCCCGCGCCGAAACCCTCCTCTTCCTGCACATCGATTCCAGCTTCGAAGACCCGCTCGCCCTCAGGAAGGCGCTTGATTCCCTCGGGGAGGCCCTTCGCTCCGGAGCAAGCGTCGCCGGCCGCTTCGCCCTCCGTTTCGGCTTCCCCGGCACCACCCCGTTCCCCTACCGCTTCTACGGCGCCAAGGCCGCCCTGGACCGCCCCGGATGCACCCACGGCGACCAGGGGTTTCTGATCCGTCGCGACTTCTTCGCGCAGGTCGGCCCCTACGACACGTCGCTTCCGCTCATGGAAGACACCTTCCTCGCCGAGCGGGTGCGGCGGGAGGGACGCTGGCTCCTCCTCCCCGCCGCCATCACCACCTCGCCGCGGCGCTTCCAGACCGAGGGGCTTCTCCCCAGGCAGACGCTCAACGCCATCCTGATGAACCTGGCCCATATCGGCCATCTTTCTCTGGTCCGGTGCCTGCAGACGAGTTACCGCAGCCAGGACGCCACCGCGCGCCTGCAGCTCAAGCCCTTCCTGGAGCCGCTGCAGCAGGCCATGGCCGAGCTCGAGGCGCATGAACGGCGCCGGTTATGGTGCCGCACCGGAGCCTATGTGCGGGGGAACGCCTGGCAGATCGCTTTCTTTCTGGATGTTTTGACCGGCGGGATTAAGGAAGAAGGGAGGGGGGGGAGGTTCCTGGACCTTTACGACCGCCTCCTGGGGCGGCTCATCGACAACAAGGGGGGCGACCTGGGTGCCGCCCTCCTGACCTGGCTCTGGTTCCGGCTGACGCTCCTCGCTGCGCCGTAGAGAAGCAGGTTGAGGCTAAGGTTGAGGGGTGCGCACCGCCTCGACAAAATTCTTCAGCTCGTCCTTTTGCCACTGCGCCGGCTCCAGTAACTCGACCCCGAATCCGGTGGGGAGGCCGGCATGCACCCGTTTCCCCTCCTGGTTCACCCAGGCCACCCTCCCCTTCAGTTCCAATAGCGGCCTCTGCTCCGTCTCCAGAAAAAGGGCGAGCCGCAGTTCCTGGTTGACGAGGACCTCTTCGCGGCTGGCGAGGAACAGGCCGCCGTCACCGATGTCGAGGGCATTGGCGCCGACGGGGCTGCCGTGCAGGAGGAACAGTACCGGGATGTGACAGGGGATGCGCACCTCGCGCCGGTCCACGGCGTCGGTGTACCTGCGGGCCATGTCGAGGAAGAGGCGGCGGTCGATGGGCTTGGTGAGGAAGTCGTTGCAGCCCGCCTGCTGTGCGCGCTCGCGGTCCTCATCGTTGCCGGCGGTGGTAAGCATGACGACGGGGATGGCGGAAAGGAAGGGATCGCTCTTCAAGAGCCTGCAGCAGGTTATGCCGTCCATGAGCGGCATGTTCACGTCCATGAAGATCAGGTCGGGAGCGTCCTTACGGACCAGTTCCAGCGCCTCGACACCGTCGCCGGCGGTGAGGACATCGACATGGGAGGCTTTGAGAAAGCTCTTCTCCAGCTCAAGAATCAATCTGGTATCGTCGACCAACAGGATCTTAGGTTTAGCCACGCCACTCCCCCACTCTGGTATTGAAAGACGGTTCACGCGGGATGATGCCGAACGGGTCGTACCCGCACATTAATCAATATCGCCCTGGCTTTGTCAACCAAAAAACTCGGCTATCTCAGACCACCAGCCGGACCAAGTCCGGGACGGTCCGGACGGCAATCGGGGTGGGGCAGACGTAGTCGCCGTCGAGTTGCACGGCCTTCTCACCGGAGATCTCGAGGGCTTCCCCCGTGAAGCAGGTGACATGGCTGCTGAAGACCGCGGTGCCGTTCAAGAGCCCCAGTGCGAGCCCCAGGTAGGCGAGGCGACCGCCGCTGATGCAGAGCACCTGGAACCCGGGGGTGAAGAGGTCGGCCTCGGGCGCCAGTCTGAAGTTTCCCCCGTACTTGGCGGCGTTGCAGACGATCACGCCGTGGCAGGCGACGCTTTTCTCTCCTGCCGTCACGGTCAATTGCGAGGCGTCCCAATTCCACAGGGCGCGCAGCGCGGACAGCACGTAGGCCCCCTTCCCCAGCGCCCTTTTCTCGGACAGGCGCACGTCGCGCACCACAGCTCCGTCGAAGCCGACCCCCGCCATGAGGACGAAGCGTCTGCGTTCTCCGCCGCATACTATCTCTCCGACCGATATGGGGCGCGTTTCGCCTCGGGCGAGGCGGTCCAGCGCGTCGTCGACGGAGTGTATCTCCAGTTCGCGCGCGAGCACGTTCGACGTCCCCAAGGGGACCACGCCGAGCGTGGCCGCTCCCGGAACGAGGCCGTTCAGCACGCCGTTGATAGTGCCGTCCCCCCCGGCCACCACGATGAGCGGATCGCTCTCTTCCCGGCAGATGCGGGCGGCGAAGCGGGCCGGGTCGGCGGCGCTTTGGGTGGGGAGGAGTTCGGGCGCGAGGCCGCGCTCGGTAAGCCCCTTCATGATGCTATCGACTTTCTGCTGGGAGTAGGTCCCCGAGGTGGGGTTCACGATCAGGAAACAGCGTCTGGACAAGAGGTCACCTCTTTGCGGCGTGCTAGCGAAATGGCAAGGGCCGCGGTCGCGGCCCTCGGAAGGTAGCAAAAAGATGAAAAGGTTACAACAGTTTTAGCCTCGTCCCCTCCCCGGAGGGGGAGGGCCAGGGAGGGGGATCCAACCTCGGTCCAGCAGGCTTCCCCCCTCCCAACCTCCCCCCTCCGGGGGGAGGAGCATAAGCCGCCTGCCTACTCCAGCAGTTTCACCGGCTCGTCCTTCCCCTCCTTGTCCTGGAGCTGCAGCTTGCGCATGTTGTCCAGCATGGTCTTGAGCTTCTTCTGCACCAGGAAGTTGACGGTCCCCTCGGGATAGCCGCCGTCCTCGCCGACCTTGCCGGCGGGAACACCCGTCAGGATCTCGATCCCCTCTTCCACCTGGGAAACGCTCCAGATGTGGAACATCCCGTCGGAGACGGCCTGCACCACCTCGTCGCTCAGCATCAGGTTGTGTTCGTTGATCTTCGGGACGATCACCCCCTGCTCACCGGTCAGCCCTTTCGCCTTGCAGACGGCGAAGAACCCCTCGATCTTGTAGTTCGCCCCGCCGATGGGCTGGATCTGCCCGTGCTGATTGACGCTGCCGGTGACGGCGATCCCCTGCTTCACGGGGAGACCGGAGAACGCGGAAAGGAGCCCGTAGAGCTCGGCCGAGGAGGCGCTGTCCCCCTCGATCCCCTCGTAGGACTGCTCGAAACAGATGTGGGCGGAGTAGGAGAGCGGCTGTTCCTGCCCGAACTTGCCGGCCAGGTACCCGGTGAGGATCAGCACGCCCTTGTCGTGGATCGGGCCGGAGAGCTTCACCTCGCGCTCGATGTTGACCATGCCGGAGCGCCCTTGGGAAACGCGGATGGTGAGACGCGAGGGGCGGCCGAAGGTGTAATCGCCCATGGTGATCACGGAAAGGCCGTTGATCTGCCCGACGACGCTCCCCTTGGTGTCGCACAGGATGATCCCCTGGGCCAGGTACTCTTGGATCCTCTCCTCGATACGGTTGGAACGGTAGGTCTTCTCGTGAATCGCCCTCTTGACCCAGCTGCGGTCGACCACCTGCGCGCCGCCGCGCTTGGCCCAGTAGCTCGACTCGCGGATCAGGTCGGAGAGCTCCATGAACTGGGAGGAGAGCCGGTCCTGGTCCTCAACCAGGCGCGAGGCGTGCTCCAGGAGTGCGGCGACGCCGGTGGGGTCGAAGGGGAGCAGCCCCTCCTTGCAGCAGTGGGCGGCGACGAACAGGGCGTAATCCTGCATCACCTCGGGGGTGCGGTTGATCTGGCTGTCGAAGTCGGCCTTCACCTTGAAGAACTTTCTGTAGTCGGGCTCCAGGTAGTAGAGCAGGTAATAGATCCAGAGCGAGCCGATCATGATGATCTTGGCGTTGAGCGGGACCGGCTCGGGCTTGAGCGAGACCACGGTCATGAAGCGGTACTGCTCCAGGACGTCCTCGATCTTGATCTCCATGTTCCTGATGCAGCGTTTGAGCGATTCCCAGGCGAAGGGGTTGATCAGCACCTCGCGCGCATCCAGGATGAGGTAGCCGCCGTTGGCCCGGTGCAGGGCACCCGGCTTGATCAGGGTGAAGTTGGTGGTCGCCATTCCTCCCATCTGCATGATGTTCTCGATGCGCCCGAAGAGGTTGTTGTAGGTCGGGTTGGACTCGAAGATGACAGGCGCGCCGTTGTCCGGGTTGTTCTCCACCAGGACGTTCACCTCGTAGCGCTCGAAGGTGGGCTCCTGCTTGGGGATCTTGAGCCCCGGGATCTGCGGCGGGGCGACCTGCGGCTTGAAGTCCTCCAGGTTCAGAAGCAGATCCTCCTGGACGTCTTCCAGGTACTGCTGAACCTTCCCGAATCCCTGGTACTTCTCCTTGAGCGGGTTCAGGTGGTGCCCGACCGCTGAGAGCCCCAGCTCGCGGTCCAGCTGCGCCAGGGCGTCCCTGAGCGCCTTCTCGTTCTCGCGTACCTGGCGCAGCGCGTCGTTCAGCTTCTCGGTCAGCTCGCGCCCCACCGTATCCAGCTTTTCCCGCTCATCCTTCTCGAGCGCCTCGTACTCCTCCTGGGTGAAGTTGCGCCCCTCCTTCTGCGGCACGATCACCAGGCCGGAGACGGTGCGCTGCAGGGCGAAGCCCTTCTCCCCCGCCTCCTGCTCCAGGTCGGAAAAGATCTCGCCGTTTCGCTCCTGGAAGCGCTCGATGATGGAGACGCGGTTGGTCTCGTACTCCTTGCTCTCCAGCGCAGTGGGGACGTTGGCGCGCATGTAGTCCAAAAGCTCGCGCATGTCCGCGGCGAAAGCGCGCCCCATTCCGGCGGGGAGGGCAATGGCCAGGGGCGCGTCCGGGGTGTGGAAATTGTTGACGTAGCACCAGTCGCTGGGGGGGCAGGTGTCCTTGACGAACTTCTTCAGCATCTGCCGGATGGTGGAGGTCCTGCCGGTGCCGGGCTCGCCGGCCAGGTAGATGTTGAAGCCGTTGTTGGACATCCCCAGGCCGAACTCGATGGCGGCCAGGGCCCGGTCCTGGGTGATGTTCCCCTCCAGGTTGGCTATCTCTTCGGTGGTCTTGAAATTGAACAGGGCGGGATCGCAGACCCAGCGGAGCTTCTCTACGGGGACTCGGCAATCGGTTTCGGACATGGGAGCCTCCTTGCGAGCAACGGCAACGGTTAACTGCGTGGCAGGCTCGATTCGAGCAGCGCTTCGAATCGTTCTCCGGCCAAGGCTTTCACTTCCTGTACGGTGATATCCTGCCGACGCTCAAGGGTGAGCGAGGTGATGCGGCACTCGGGCATGCCGCAGGGGTTGATGCTGCCAAAAGGCGATACGTCGGCCGCCGCGTTGAGCGAGAATCCGTGCATGGAGACCCACTGCCTGACGCCGACGCCGATGGCGGCGATCTTGCCGCGGGACGTCCAGACGCCGGTCTTGCCCGGGACGGTGAAGCCGGCGACGCCGAAGCTGCCGCAGAGTTCCACCAGGAACTGCTCCAAAAAACGAAGGTAGCGGTGCAGGTCGCGCCCGCGCCGCCCCAGGTCGAGAATGGGATATCCCACCAGTTGCCCCGGCCCGTGGTAGGTGACGTCGCCGCCGCGGTTGACGCGGTGCGCCTCTATCGCCGGGTCGAGCAGGTTGCCGGAGTCGCCTCCGGCGCCGATGGTATAGACGGGATGGTGTTCCAGAAGGAGCAGCGTCTCCGCGCCCCCATTTCGTACCTCGAGAACCAGGCTCTCCTGCAGCGCGAGCGCCTCCCGGTACTCGATGCAGCCGACGTCGCGGACCACCATGTCAGCCGTGGATGGCGCGTTTGTCCAGGTCGAGCGCCGCCTCCTTCATCACCTCGGAGAGGGTGGGATGGCCGTGCACGGTGAGGGCGATATCCTCGCCGCTGCCGCCGAACGCCATCACGGTGACCGCCTCGGCGATCATGTCCGAGGCGCGTGGCCCCAGGATATGCACGCCGAGCAGCCGTCCCCCTTCCGCCTCGGTGAGGAGCTTCACGAATCCTTCGGTCTCATCCATGCACTTGGCGCGGCCGTTGGCGATGAAGCTGAACTTGCCCACCTTGTAGGCGATCCCCTCTTCCTTGAGGGTCTCCTCGGTCTTCCCCACCGAGGCCGCCTCGGGCCAGGTGTAGCAGACGCCTGGGATGCAGCCGTAATCGACCTGGCTCGGTTCGCCGTGCATCCTTTCCACGCAGACCGCCCCCTCCTCCATCGCCTTATGCGCCAGCATGGGACCGGCGATCAGGTCGCCGATGGCGTAGATGCCGGCGACGTTGGTGGCGTAGTCGGCGTCGACGCGGATGCGGCTGCCGTCCATGGCGATGCCCAGGCCTTCGAGATTCAGCCCTGCCGTGAGCGGCCTGCGCCCCACCGCCACGAGGATTTTGTCGCAGGAGATCTCCTTGGCCTCCCCCTCGGTCTCGACACGCGCCACGAGCTTGCCGTCCTTCTTTTCCGCACCGGCCACCTTGGCCCCGAGCATGAAGGTCATCCCCTGTTTCTTCAGGGAACGGAGCAGAGCTTCGGCCACCTGGCCGTCGCTGCCGGCCACAAGCCTTGGAAGGAGTTCCACCACCGTCACCTTGGCGCCCAGGCGCAACCAGACCGAGCCGAGCTCGAGGCCGATATACCCGCCACCCACCACCAGCAGGTGCTCCGGAACCGAGGGGAACGAGAGCGCCTCGCGGGCGCTCACCACCGATTCGCCGTCGAAGGGAATGGTCGGGATCTGCACAGCTTCACTGCCGGTAGCGAGGATGACCTTCTTGGCGCTGATAACCTTGGTCTCCTCGCCTTTCACTTCCACGCGGTGCGTGCCGTTTTCGGGGGAGAGCATGGTCGCGGTGCCGAGGAAGCTGACGATCTTGTTCTTCTTGAAGAGGAAGGCGATGCCGTCGGTGAGCTTTTTGACCACGTCATCCTTGCGCGCCATCATCTGGCCGAGGTTGAGGGTCGGCGGCTGCACCTCGATGCCGTGGACGGCGAAGCGGTCCTTGGCCAGGTGGTAGAGTTCGCTGGAGTCGAGGAGCGCCTTGCTGGGGATGCACCCTTCGTTCAGGCAGACGCCGCCCATGGAGCCGCGCTTTTCCACGACGGCGACCTTCATACCGAGCTGCGCCCCCCTGATGGCGGCGACGTAACCGCCGGGACCGGCGCCGATGACGATGAGATCGAAAGTTTCTTCAGACATCTTTTCCCTCCAAAAGCTTACGTGCGGCGTAGGTTTGCATGGGAGCCCCCCTCCCGGCCTCCCCCCTCCGTGGGGAGGAGAGAATGGACCCGCCGTCTTCGCAGACTAGAGAACGGCTCCCGCCCCCGGAGGGGGAGGGGTGGGGAGGGGGCCGCGGCTAATGCCGGTCAGCACTCCAGCAGCATCTCCTCCGGATCCTCGATGTATTCCTTGACCCGCTTCAGGAAACCGACGGCGCCCTTGCCGTCCACGATGCGGTGATCGTAAGAAAGGGCCAGGTACATCATGGGACGGACCACGACCTGGCCATCGACCACCACCGCCCGCTCCTGGATGTTGTGCATGCCGAGCACGCCGGACTGGGGCGGGTTGAGGATGGGGGTGGAGAGCATGGAGCCGTAGATGCCGCCGTTGGAGATGGTGAAGGTCCCCCCCTCGAGGTCGGAGAGGGCGATCCGGTTGCTGCGCACTTTCTCCGCGAAGTCGGCGATATTCTGCTCGATCTGTGCCAGGCTCAGCTTCTCGGCGCCCCGCAGTACCGGCACCACCAGTCCGCGCTCGCTGCCGACCGCGATGCCGATGTCGCAGTAGTTGTGGTAGACGATGTCGTCACCCTCGATGCTGCCGTTCACCTCCGGAAATTCCTGCAAAGCGGCACAGCAGGCGCGCACGAAAAGGGACATGAAGCCCAGCTTCACGTTGTGGCGCTTCTGGAAATGCTCGCCGTGCTTTTTCCTGAGTTTCATGACCTCGCTCATGTCCACCTCGTTGAAGGTGGTGAGCATGGCGGTGTGCTGGCGCACCGAGACCAGGCGCTCGGCGATGCGCTTTCTGATCTGCGACATCGGTTTGCGCACCACGCGCCCGGATTGGTCTGCGGGCGGCGCGGCAGCCTTGGGCTGCTGGGCCGGTTCAGGCGGCGCGGCCGGTTTGGCAACAGCGGCGGGCGCAGCCGGAGCAACCGGTTTCGTCGGAGCTTTGGGGGGCTCGGCAACCTCCGCCCGTGCCCCCTGGGCCTTGAGCAGATCCTCGTTGGTGATGCGGCCGCCGCGCCCGCTCCCCTGGACGGCACCCGGCTCGACTCCCAACTCGCGCGCCAGTTTCCTTCCCGAGGGGGACATGGGAGCCGCAGTTCCCGGCTTAGCCTCGGGCTTGGCGGCAGGCTTTCCGGCAGGTTTGGCGGCAGCGGCGCTGTCGGCTGCTCCCTGCGCTTCGGCCACCGGGCCGCGCGCGTCGATGCTGCCGATGACGGCACCGATCTTCACCGTCTCGCCTTCCGGCACCGTGATACTGAGCACGCCGTCCGCCTCGGAGGTGACTTCGAGGGTGATCTTGTCGGTCTCGATCTCGCAGAGGGCCTCGTCCTTGGAGACGACGTCGCCATTTTTCTTGAGCCACCGGGCGATCACCGCCTCGTACACCGACTCGCCCACCGCGGGCACCTTGATATCCATGCGGTTCTCCCTTATCTTAAAAGCCGTTCTACGTTCTACGTTCTATGTTCTACGTTAACGGCTTTAACTACTCTTAAAAGCCGTTCTACGTTCACGTTATATGTTCTACGTTAACGGCTTTAACTACTCGTTACACGTTCTGCGCTCTGTACTTCGTGTCTTTATGAAACTGTTTCTATGACTGGTTGTGGGGTGAACGTAGAACGTAGAACATAGAACGTAGAACTTGTTTCAGATGAACGTGTTTTCAGATCTTCACAGCTTCGTCCACGATCCGCTCCTGCTCGACGCGGTCCAGGCGATGCGAGCCTGAGGCGGGTGCCGCGGCATCGGGACGACCTACGTACCTCGGCACGGTCCCCAAAAGCTCGGTGAGGGGCTCGTGAATGAAACGCCACGCTCCCATGTTGCGCGGCTCCTCCTGCACCCAGGTGAACCGGGCGCCGGAGGGATAACGCTGCAGTTCGTCACGCAACTGCTCGACGGGAAGCGGATAGAGCTGCTCGATCCGCAGCAGCGCATGCCCCTGCAACTGGTCCTTCCTGATGCGCCCCAAGAGGTCGTAGTAGATCTTGCCGCTGCAGATGAGCACCTGACGCACCGACTCTCCCACGGCGGGCTCGGCGATCACCTCGCGGAAACTGCCGGAACTCAACTCCTCCAGCCGCGACACGCAGTCCGGATGACGCAACAGGCTCTTCGGGGTGAACAGGACCAGCGGTTTTCGGAAGGGTTGCAGCATCTGACGACGCAGCACGTGAAAGAGCTGCGCCGGCGTGGTGGGATAAACCACCTGGATGTTCCCCGCCGCAGCAAGCTCAAGGAAACGCTCGATCCGGGCGCTGGAGTGTTCCGCCCCCTGCCCCTCGTAGCCGTGCGGCAGCATCAGCACCAACCCGCTGGAGCGCTCCCACTTCGCCTCGCCGCTGACCAGGAACTGGTCGATGATGACCTGGGCGCCGTTGGCGAAATCGCCGTACTGCGCCTCCCAGATGGTGAGTGCGTCGGGGGCCTCCAGCGAATAACCGTACTCGAAACCGAGCACGGAGAATTCGGCCAGCATGCTGTCAAAGGCGCAGAAGTGCGCCCCCTTGTCCAAAACACTGCAAAGCGGCAGGTAATTCTCGCCGGTCTCCTGGTCGAACAGCGAGGAGTGACGGTGGCTGAAGGTGCCGCGACGGACGTCCTGTCCGGACAACCGGACGGAAACGCCCGAGGAGAGGAGCGAGGCATAGGCGAGGGTTTCCACGTTGCCCCAGTCCAGCGGTCCCCCCTTGATGACGGCGTCGCGTCGTTTCTGCAGCACGGCGGCGACTTTAGGATGCGGGTGGAACCCCTCGGGGAGACGGGCCAGTCGCTCGGAGAGCTCCTGGAGGGTGTCGGCGGCAACCGCGGTGGGGACGGCGACCTTGGCGACGCCCGGTTTCATCCCGCTCCAGCGGGCCAGAAACGCCGACTCGACCGGCGCGGCCTGCCGCTCGCCCGCCTGCGCCAGACGCTGCACCACCTCGTTCTCGATCGCCTTCAGGTCCTCCTCTTGGAAACCTTCTCCGAGGAGCTCCATTTCGTAGAGGGTGTGCAGCTGCGGACGGAGCTTGATCTGCTGGTACATGAGCGGCTGGGTGAAGTAGGGCTCGTCTCCTTCGTTGTGCCCGTGCCTGCGGTAGCAGATCACCTCGACCACCACGTCCTTGCGGTAGCGATCGCGGTAGGCGACCGCCAGTTCGGTGACGTGCACCACCGCCTCGGCGTCGTCGCCGTAGACGTGGAACACCGGGGCCTGGACCATCTTGGCCACGTCGGTGGCGTAGTGGCTGGAGCGGGCATCGGCGGCGCTGGTGGTGAAGCCGATCTGGTTGTTGACGACGATGTGGAGGGTGCCTCCGGTCCGGTATCCGGCCAGTTGCGACAGGTTCAGCGTCTCGGCAACCACACCCTGACCGGAGAAGGCGGCATCGCCGTGGATCAAAAGCGGCAGCACACGGGTCTCCCCTTCCTCGCCGATGCGGTCCTGACGGGCGCGGCATTTCCCCTGCACCACCGGGTCGATCGCTTCCAGGTGGCTCGGGTTCGAGGTGAGGGTGAGATGCACGGAACCGCCCCCTTCAACGGGGAGGTCGACCGAGAATCCCTTGTGGTACTTGACGTCCCCCTCGCCTACCACGCCGTACTCGGCGTTATCCGCGAACTCGGCGAACATGTTCTCGTAGGGCATGCCGAAGATGTTGCAGAGGACGTTCAGGCGGCCGCGGTGCGGCATCCCGAACACGACGTCGGTGACGCCGAGCGAGGCGGCCTTGGTGACGGCGGCATCGAGCAGCGGAATGAGGACGTCGCCCCCCTCCAGGGAGAACCTGGTCTGCCCCGGGAACCTCTTGTGCAGCTCCCGCTCGAACAGGGCGGCTTCCTTGAGTTTCTGGAGCAGTAAGAGCCGCTGCTCCGGGGTTAAGAAGCCGCGGTTCCCTCCCGGCTCCATGCGGTCGATGAGCCACTGGCGCTCGTCCGGGTCCTGCAGGTGCATGAATTCGACGCCGACCGAGCCGCAGTAGGTGCTGCGCAGCACCTGCAGGATCTCCTTCAGGGTCGCGCTGCGTCGCATGAAGCGCCTGGTGACGAAGGTCGTGTCGAGGTCGGCAGGCTCCAGCCCGAAGGCGGAAAGGGAGAGCAGGGGATGCTCGATCTGGCAGGGGGAAAGGGGGTCGGTACAGGCCAGCAGGTGGCCGATGTCCCGGTAACGGTAAATGAGTGATTGTACTGCGGACTGCTTGAGCGCCTCATCCCCCGTGGGGGCCTCGGCGCCGGCGGGACGCCCCTCGGCCAGTTCGAAGCCGGTGAAGAAAGCGCGCCACTCCTCGGAGAGCTGCTGCGGGTCCTGTTTCCACAACTGGTACTGGCTCTCGATCCACTGGGGGGTCAGGTTTTCTAATATGCCCATCTATCCGCTCCTTTTCATGAACAAGGTGAGAGTGTAGCAGATGGGTTCGTCGTTTCAAGCCGAGCGTTTTTTGGCGTAGCGCCAGACCTGCACCTTCTCCAGGGTGATCATGCCGCCGTCCATCATCTCCTCCACGGTCGGCAGGACCGCCTCCACCCGGGTCCTCTCGTCGACCACCTCGATCACCATGGGAAGGTCGGTGGAGAGCCGCAGCAGGCGGTCCGTGTGGTACATGCTGTGCGCGCCGAACCCGGCCACGCCCCGCAGCACCGTGGCGCCGGCAAAGCCCTGGGTGCGGAACAGTTCCACCAGCGCCTCGTAAAGCGGGATGTGTTTGTACTTGTCGCGCTCTCCAATGAAGATCCTGAGCAGCACCTGCTCACCGAGCATCCCCTTTCGGTCCGTCTCCAGGCTCATGTCCCTGTCCTTCATATGTCGCTCCTTGGGAGAAAAGTTTGGCTTCTACAGCCAGCGCGCCACCATGATCCCCAGCCAGGTGCAGGCAAGGCAGGATACGACGCTCAGCATGATGTTGGCAAAGGCAAGCAGCAGCGCGCCCTCCTCGATCAACCGGAAGGTCTCCAGGCTGAAGGTGGA
This sequence comes from Geomonas oryzisoli, assembly GCF_018986915.1. Taxonomy (NCBI): domain Bacteria; kingdom Pseudomonadati; phylum Thermodesulfobacteriota; class Desulfuromonadia; order Geobacterales; family Geobacteraceae; genus Geomonas; species Geomonas oryzisoli. The sequence continues at coordinate 640,570 of NZ_CP076723.1, read as the reverse complement.
GAAGGTGGTGAGCCCGCCGAGAAAACCTACGGTGAGGGCAAAGCGCAGCGTGGGGGGGACGAGGGCGCTCCTGATGGAGAACTCCATGATGAGCCCGATCAGGAAGGCCCCGATGACATTGACGGCAAGGGTGCCATAAGGAAAGGCGTTGCCGCAGACCCGGTACACGAAACCGGAGAGAAAATAGCGTGACAGACAGCCTAGTGCGCCCAGGAGGGCTATGTAGAGTACCTGCTCCATGGATAAACCGTAGCGAAAATCAGAAAGTCCAGCCGAGCCTGAGCCCGAAGATGTCGGACGAGGAATCGGGCTGCAGGTACGCGGTCCCCTGCACCGTCTTGGTATCGGACTGGCGGAAACGGAACCCCTCGTAGAGCAGGGCCAAAGAAAGGGAGCGATAGCTGACGCCGGCCTCGGCGAACCCGCTCACCCTTCCCTTCGGGTGGAAAGTGGTGTCGCCGCTGCCGGCGAAGTCCACGGTATTGCCGACGTAGAACGGGTACTTCGCGCCGCCTGCGGCAGTGAGCCGGGCCCCTCCCGCGGAGGTGGCGGCGCGGGCACCCAGACGGCAGTAGCCCACGGACCAGGCCTCGGTGTAGCCGTAGACCCGGGTGCCGTCCGGGGTAGTGGTGTCCTGCAGGTCCCGGAGCCAGTAGCGATACCCGATGCCGCCGAAGGGTTCGACGACGACGGGCGCCGGGCTCACGCGGTAGCCGAGATCGAGTTCGGCGTTGGTGCCGAGGTAGGTGACCCGGGTATGAACCGGAACGGAGTCCGGCGCCTGCGTCTCGCCGCGATAACCGACCTCGGAACCGAAAAGTTCCCCCTTACCCCTCAGGGTGAAGGAGGAATCGATGACGGCACCGGCCCGGGCGCCCGCGGAGAAGAGGGCGCCCTCTTCCTTGAGAAGCCTCCTGCCGTTGATGTGCTCCTGCCAGGTGAAATACTGCGTGGAAAAATACGGCGTCAGCTCTTCCAGCGTTCCCGCCGTAGCAGGCAGGGCACAGCTAAGGACGATGACGGCGGCCAGAAGTGTCCTCATTGCGTCCTCTTGATCAGGCAGGGCTTTCTTCCTTCTTCTTGCGCGGCGCCCGCGGTTTCTTGGGCTTTTCCTCAGCGGCGGCAGGCTCAGCCGTCTTCTTCGCGCGCTTGGCGGGAGCCTTCTCCTTGGCCGGAGCCGCTTCCGCCGGCTTGGTCTCGGCAGCGGGGGCACCGGCACCGGACTCCTTGGGCGCCTTGGCGGCCTTCCCCTGCTTCGGCTCTTTGGCCTGCTTCGGCTCTTTGGTCGCCTTGGCTTTTTTAGGCTCCGCAGACTCCTTGGCCGCTTTGGGCTCGCTCGCCTGTTTCGGTGCCGGCGCTTCCTTGGGCTCGGCAGCTTCCCGGGCTTGCTTGGGCCTTCCGGCACCCTTGGCAGCCTTGGGCTTCGCAGCCGGTGCTTCGGCTGCTGCCGCGGCAGGAGCCGCTGTCGGCGCCTCGGTTGCTGCGCCCTTGGCTCTGCTCCCCTTTTTCGCCTGCGCCGGCTTTTCCTGCGATGCGGCAGCCTCGGCAGCAGGCGTCGCCGCAGGCGCGGCGGACTCGGCAGCGACCTTCGCCTTGCGAGGGGCGCGGGTTTTCTTCTCAGGCTTGGCGGCTGCGGCCGGCGCGGGTTCGTTCGCCTGCGGGGTCGCCAGGGCAGGTGCCTCTGCCGGTGCGCTCATGACCGCCACGCCGGCGACCACGGCCTCGAGAGCGCCCTCAGCTGCCGCCCCCTTGCCCCGGCCCCTTCTCTTGCGCGCCGGCTTCTTCTCGCTCACCTCTCCGGCAGGAGCAGCGGCCTCGGCGACGGGCACGGCCTCCACCGGAGCGGCGGCTGCCGAAGCCTCGCTGACGCCCGGCTGGTTTTCGCCCGGCTTCTGTTCGCCGCCCGGGAGAGCTTCGTGGCCACCCTTGCCGCGCCGTCTCTTGCGACGGCGTTTCTTCTTCACCTCTTCACCCGCTTCATGGTGCGCCTGCTCGGCGCCTTGCGCCGCGGCCGGCTCCACCACCGCCCCCGGCTCGGGAATCTCTGCGGGGGCTCCTTCGGGAGCCTCGACCATCGCCTCGCCGGAGGTGGCCGCATGCTCGGCGCCCCCCTCGGCAGCCCCACCCTTGCCGCGCTTGCGCTTTCTGCGACGCTTCTTCTTGTGTTCTTCCGGCTCGGCCTCCAGCGTCAGCACGTGCTCCGCGCCGGTAGGCTCCTCGATGAGCGCAACGGGCACCGCCTCGGCGTGCAGCGCGGCCTCGGCGTGCAGCGCAGCCTCCGGTTCCTGGGCCTTCTTCCCTTTCTTCTTTTTCTTGCGACCGTCGGCGGGCTCGGCTGCGGGGTGCTCCTCCTTGACCGGGGCCTTCCCCTGGAGCGTTTTTTCCTGCGGCAGCTCCTCCTGCGGCAGCTTCTCCCGCTTGATCAGCTCGAGCTCCATCTGGTTCAGCAGGTAAGAGGGTTTCCCCTTCACCGTCACCTCGATGTCGTAGTCGTTCTCGATCTGGGAGAGTTCGTGACGCTTGCGGTTCAGCAGGTAGTAGGCGACTTCCAGCGGCAGGCTCCCCACCACCTCGCCGATGGTCCCCTTGGCGGCGGCCGCGTGCACCTTCCTCAGGAAGGAGAGCGCCATCGCCTCGACCGATTTCACCTTTCCCCTGCCGTCGCAGTGGGGACACTCGAGGGTGCTGGCCTGGTTCAGGGTCTGGCGGATGCGCTGGCGGGACATCTCCAGGAGTCCGAACTCGGAGATGCGCGCCACGTTCACCCTGGCCTTGTCCGCCTTGAGCGCGTTCTTCAGGGTCTTCTCCACCTCCGCGTTGTGCTTGCGGTCACGCATGTCGATGAAGTCGATGACGATGAGCCCCCCCAGGTCGCGCAGCCGCAACTGGCGTGCCGCCTCCTCGGCGGCCTCAAGGTTGGTCTTGAACGCGGTGTCCTCGACCCCCTTCTCGCCGGTGGACTTGCCGGAGTTGACGTCGATGGAGACCAGCGCCTCGGTCGGCTCGATGAAGATGGAGCCCCCCGACTTGAGCGGCACCTTCTTCTCGTAGATCAGGTCGATCTGCTCCTCCAACTGGTAACGGGAGAAGATGGGACGCTTCTCCTGGTGCATCTTGACCAGCTTCTCGAAGGCGGGGTCGATCTCCTTCAATGCGTCGCGCACGTCCTTGAACACGTCCTTGCTGTCGACCAGGACCTCGTCGATGTCGGCGGAGAAGTAGTCGCGGATGGTCCGGATGATCAGCGCGGACTCCTGGTAGGCCATGCCGGCCCCCTTCATCCCGGTCCCTCTCTCCCTGATCCCCTCGTACAGGGCGATCAGGTTGTCCAGGTCCTTTTGCAACTCGTCACGGGTGCGCCCCATGGCCTCTGTGCGGATGATGTAGCCGTACCCTTGCGGGATGGTCATCTCGGCGATGATTTCCTTGAGTTTCTTGCGCTCCCCCTCGGCCTCGACCTTGCGGGAGATGCCGGCGGAGTCGCTGCCCGGCATCAGCACCATGTAGCGCCCCGGCAGCGAGATGTAGGTGGTGAGAGCCGAGCCCTTGTTGTCGCGCTCCCCCTTCTCCACCTGGACAATCAACTCCTGCCCCCTTCTCAGCACCTCCTGGATGCGCGGACGGCGGTGGCGCTGCTCCTCGGGGATGTCGTCACGCCATTTCCAGTTCTCCGGGTGCAGCTCGCCCATCTGCAAAAAGCCCAGCTTTTTCAGGCCGATGTCCACGAAGGCGGCCTGCAGTCCCGGCTCGACGCGGACCACCACCCCCTTGTAGATATTGCCGCGCGTCTGTTCGTTGCCGGCGATCTCGACATCCAGGTCCACCAGGCGTCCGTCCTCGACGATCGCCACTCGCGCCTCTTCAGCGTGCAGCGCATTGATAAGCATCTTCTTTGACATAAATTCTTTGTTCCCTTTCCTTTAGAGGCCGCGGGAGCCGGTCGCGTGAGGACCACGGCACCGTCGCGCCCAGTTGTTTGTCACGCCGGCTGGGCCGGTCGTTTCTTCTCTATATGCATCCCCGATTAAGCGAGCGGGGCTGGCAAGATTAATGAAAACCGAGTGATTATAGCAGAGTTTTTTTCTCCCGCACCATAAAAAAGCATAGTGACCACGCGGTATTGTCCGACGCCGGCGTTCCTCCCGCCCCGTCTCCACCGTCACGCAACGCTGCACATGAGGATGCACCTGCGGCAATACACATGAAATATCGCGCAGGTACACGCGGTTACCCCGGCGCGGTCACTGGCGCCTGCCACCGGCCGCGGAACGTTGGGCCGACGTATATAATCGCACCAGATACGACAAATCCCCTCTGTCTCTCTTTGTGAACGGGGAGGGCGTGGGGCAAAATTACCTGTTTATGGCGGTCAAGAATTATGCTATTTGATTCCATCACCCGACCGCTACCGGCCGGAGCACACCTGAAGGTGCCGCCATGCAGGAAACCAGAATCGACCTCACAGCACTGAACCCCATTTACCTGGAAATGGGAGCGGCGGTCCAGGACTGTCAGCGCATCGAGCTTTACATCTCCTTCATCGTGACGCTCCTGATCGACCTGAGCGACGGCGACCTGTCCGAGCAGGAATTCCGGGGCACCATGGAGTCGCTGGGCGCCCAGACCATGGGACGCCTCATGGAGGAGATCAAGCAGAAGGTCGGCTTCACCGACGACTCGGTGCGCGCGCTCAGAAAGGCGCTCAAGGCGAGGAACTTCCTGATCCACCGCTTCTACAACGAGCGGTCCGACCTGCTGCTGACCCACGAAGGACGCGAAAAGGCACTCGGGGAGATCAGGGTCAACCGGGCGGCGCTCCATACCGCCAATACCATGCTCGATCCCGTCATGAAGGACCTGATCAGGTTGAAGGGGATCGACATGGACCAGTTCAGGACGGAACTGGAACAACGCTTCGAGACCTGAGAAGGATCCACAAGGAGAACAGATAGATGCTGCGCGATACCCAGACAGTCGGCACCATGGCCCACGTCATCCAGCTCTCGGTGGCCCCCGTCTTCCTGCTCACCGCGATCGGCACCATGCTGAGCGTGATGACCAACCGGCTGGCACGCGTCATCGACCGCGCCCGTTTCCACGAGGCGAAACTGGAAAACGCCGTTCCCGAAGCGGTCCCCCGGCTGCACACAGCCCTCGCCGTACTCAAGCGTCGCGCCGACCTGATCGGACACGCGATCTTTTTGTGCACCGCCACCGCCGTCCTGGTCTGCACCGTCATCGCCATGCTCTTCATAGGCGATTACCTGCGCTATGACATCTCGCTGCCGGTCGCGTTGCTCTTCATCCTCGGCATGATCCTCATGGTGTCCGGACTGATCTGCTTCCTGCGGGAAATCTTCATCGCCAAGGCGAGCCTCCAGATAGGCCCCAACCAGGACGACACCCGGCGCCACTGAGGGCGCCAAGGAGGTAGCAGATGACACCTGACCTCGCCGCCACCGTCCCCGTCTTCGACAGCCATTTCCACATCATCGACCGCCGTTTCCCGCTCGTGGAAAACCAGGGATTCCTCCCCGACGACTTCACCTGCCGCGACTACCTGCAGCGCACCGCCGGCCTGAACCTCGCCGGAGGCGCCATCGTCTCGGGCTCCTTCCAGGCCTTGGACCAGTCCTACCTCGAGGACGCCCTCGCCACCCTCGGACCCGACTTCGTCGGGGTAACCCAGCTTCCCATCGGGGTGGACGACGACGAGGTGCTGCGCCTGGACGGGCTGGGCGTGCGTGCGGTCCGCTTCAACATCAAGCGCGGCGGCTCGGAAAAGGTGGAGCACCTGGACCGGATGGCGCGCAGGGTCCATGAACTGGCAGGGTGGCACGTTGAGCTGTACGTCGACTCCCGCGAGCTTCCTGAGCTCGCCCCCACCCTGCTCCGGCTACCCGCAGTCAGCATCGACCACCTCGGGCTCTCGGCGAGCGGTCTTCCCTCCCTGCTGGCGCTGGTGGAACGGGGTGTCCGCGTGAAAGCAACCGGCTTCGGCAGGGTCGATTTCGACGTGGCCGGCGCGGTCCGCGACATTTGCCGCGCCAATCCCGACGCACTCATGTTCGGCACCGACCTCCCCTCGACACGCGCGCCCCGCCCCTACCAGGACCAGGACCTGCGTCTTATCCTCGACACCCTCGACCTCGATCTGGCACGCAAGGTACTTTGCGGAAACGCCATTAAGTATTACAGACCCCGATCGAGACAAAACTCCGGAGATTCCAGGACTTTCCCAGGGGATTAACCTAAAATAATTTTGACGTTTACTGTTTTTTATATTAAAAACAAACGACATCCTACACTTCAGGTTCACGCGGTACGGCTACAACCAAATTTCCGGACACGATGTACTCACCTCATTCAGATATGATGGGTATCAAATGGCTGAAATCTTCTTTATAGCCAGTGATGAACGTGCACTCGATCTTATCGAGAGCCTGCGCATCCAGTCTCCGAAAAGCCTAACCTTCGAAACCGACCTGCCCAGTGCCATCAGGAGGTTGCCCAAGGAGCAGCCGCGCTACGTCTTCATCCAGAGCGAACTGGATGGCATTCCCGCAGAGGAGATCGCCTCCCAGACCAGGGCCCTGGTCGCGGACCCGGCCGTGCAGCTGATCCTGCTAGAGGAAGGCGAGTCGCCCGGCGAACCCGCCATCGGCTTCGACTACTCCTTGAGCCTCGCCCTCCCCACCGCGCGCCTGAGCGGCGAGGTGATGCAGCTGCTCAGCAGCGAAGTTATTTCCGGGCTTACTGCCACCCCCCCGTCCGATTTTTCCGACCTCTCCTCCCTAGCCGACCTTCCCGACCTTTTCGTTCTCGACGACACGCCCGAATTCGAGGTACCCGACCTGGACGATGCGGCCTTCGAACCGCACCTCGCCCCGCTGTGGCCGGAGCAGCCCGACAGGGACCCGCAATCCGTGATGGAGACGGAAATGCCGCTCTCTGCAGCCGAAGAGTTGGCAACCTTCCCCGCCGAAGAGATCGGTTTTTTCGTGTCCGAACCGGAGCCGTCATCCCTCCGTCCCTCCCAGCAGGAGCAGAGATCCACAGCGCCGGTTACCCCGACGGCCGATGTGTTCGTACCGGCAGCGCCCGCTGCTCCGGTGGTGGAAGAGTCCGCCCCGGCACCCGAGGCGCCGCCGCCCCGACCGGAGAAAGCCCCGTCATCGGCTAAGAGTCTGTACCCCACCCCCGCCCAGATCTACCGCAAACCGCCCGAGTTGTGCGGGGAAAGCACGGAAGAGGATGACACGGCACCGGCCTTCGACGCCGGCAGCGGCGCGAGCAGGCGCAAACCTGCGGGCGTGGCGGTGCTCGGGGTACTGGTAGTCGCCCTGGGGGTGGTTTTCTGGCCACGTTCCAAGCAGGAACCGGCGCCACCTGCGCCGCGCACGTCACCAGCCCCGGCAGCAGTGGTGCCCGCCCCGGCAGCGGTCGCACCCGCTCCGGCAACCGAACAGGCGGCAGGCAAGCTCCCCGGTTTCGTGCCCAAGGTTCCCGCCGACGCCGGATACGCTGCCTCCCATCCGGGATGGGAGCTGTACCGTGCCGACGGGAAACAGTTCAGGATCTACCGGGAGCAGGGGAAGATCCGTGCTATCCAGGTGGTTGCCGACGGGGAGGCTTCGCTCCATGAAAGCGTGATGGGGAGCTACTTCAAGGAAGCGACCGGGACCGACCTCCCGGGTAAGGGAGCGACGAGGGAGCAGGACGGCTTGGCTATCGAGACCAGGAAGATCAAGGACGGCGCCGAAATCGCGATCTACCGCGAGAAGGCCAATCGGCGCATCCGGGGGCTCGTGCTGCAGCTCCCCGAAAAGGGGCACCAATGAGGCACCACCACAACACTCCATCACCGATTTCAGTTTCAGTCATTGTGTCGCATACCGTGTTAACCATTATCTTCGGGAGTTTGCATGCTGGTTAGTCTCGACAAGAAGCAACTGGGCCTGGCCCTGATCCTGCTGGGCGCTTTTCCGTTAACCTCCTACTCCATCGACAAGAAGTTCGAGATCGAACCTGCGGCGCTGGCCAAGAAGTACCCCATGCCGACTCCGCCCCCGAAAACCAAGGCGGTCCCCAAGACAGCGGGGACGGTGAGCTACAAGGTGAAACCCGGCGACTTCCTGTACCGGGTGCTGGCCAGGGAATACGGTATCACCGGTGACCGGGCCGATGCGGTGGCCCGCAGGGTTCAGTCGGCCAACCATCTCGCCGACGTCCGCAGGTTGCGGGTGGGGACGATACTGCTGATACCAATCGATGCGACCGAGCACGCGGCCCGGCCGAAGTCGCATCGCGCCGTGAAGGTCGCCGCCAAACCGGACAGGATCGCACCGCCCCAGGTGAAGGGCGCCACCATGATGTTCTTCAAAGCCCCCGCGGCGCACCCGGCAGGCCCGCAGGAGCCGGTCGCCCCCCCCGTAACGGTGCAGGACGCGGCGCAGGTCTGGCCGCAGCTGGTACCGAACGCTCCCTCCAGCAAGGCCCAGCTCGATTACCTCTCCAGTGCCTTCTCACTGTCACTCGATCCGCAGCGCTACCCGGTGCTGGCGGCCCAGGACGGCGGCACCATCCTCGTCGACTCGGGCGCGAGCCTCCCGCCGCTGGTAAAGTCGCTGCTCCAGGAGAAGAACCCGCAGTTGACCGTGATTTCCGAGCGCCCCGACAATCCCCGCGCCTTTTACCGCGCCCTGCTGACCGCCGCCCGGTTCTACTCCTTCGAGGAGGACTTCCTGGTCGATTTCGGCACCGACTGCAAGGTGATCGTCCAGGCGGACTTCAAGATAGAGAAGAGCCAGGACAGCCTGCTGCGCCAGGACATCACCCTGCTCAAGGTCCCGGGCAAGCGTCCCGCCACACCGCAGGCGCTGGTCCGTCTCCTGGCCACGCACGGCTTCAAGCTGGTGGAGACCCCCTCGACCGCCCCCATCATCACCGGCAGGCCGGACGACAGCGTGTTGTACCAGATCCCGGAGAAGGACCCGAGGAGCATTGCGGACGCGCTCCTGGAGGCGCTGGGCATCCGGTTCCAGGCCGACAAGAGTATCGACCTCTACGCCGGCGACAACAACGGAGTCCGGCTGGAGATCCCGGTGTATCGCTACTTCGAGAAGAACGGCAGGCGTTACGTGTTGGCACGTTTCCAGGGCAATCCGCTCGGCGAGTCGCTCACCAACCTGCTGGAAGGCAAGGGTTACCAGGTGATCCAGATCCAGGATCACGACGATCTGCAGAGCCTGTCCGACAAGCTGCTGAACCGGATGGATGTCGCCGGGCGCTACGGTGAGCAGGAACTGTGGTCGCTTTGGGAGAATGGGTACGGGGTGCGCATGCCTGGCGTGATGCTCAACGACGCCAAAGGGGGGAGGATCTTCATCACGGATCGCAAGGTCGATCCGCTGGTGCAGGAACTGGCAAAATTAAACGGCTACCGCCAGGAAATCCGGTAGCCGCTGGAAGACGATCTCGATATTTTATGCAAATCCCACCGGCCGGGCTAGTCCCGGCCGTGCTGTTTGTAGGCGTTCTGCAAAAGTTCCATCTGGTCACGGTTCATGATGGCCAGGAACCACTGTTGATACGACTCCGTGAACTGCACCACCTTTTCCATGGTGATGCGATCCAGGGTGCGTTCCAAATCCATGGCTAGCTGCAGAGCCTCCCGGACCTCGGGGGGCTCTGCCTTTGCCAGCTCCAGAGACGCGCGGACCTTGGCGAGGATCTCTTCCGCCTCCGCCAGTTCCAGATGCACCCCCACTATCACATCGTCCAGCGCGAGCTTGCCGACCAGAGTCAGAAGCCTGGCCCGGTTTTCCCGCTCCAGTGCGCTCTTCAGCCAGATATAAAAAATCTCCCGCTCGTCCTTGAAGAGGTTGGCGAAATAGTGGTAGAGCTCGGCGCAGGCGAATTCAGCCTTCTCGCACACACCCAAAACCTGGCCGGCATCTGCCGCAACACGGAACGCCATCGCTTCTTGCATTTGTTCAAACCCTCCCATTCAAAAAACCTCATAAATACATATCATTACACAACAATAGGCTATCTCTCGCGCTAGTCGCAGCTCTACCAGCAGGATCTGTGGCGCAGCGTGGTGCTTCAGCAACAGGTGCCCCCGCGGTGGTTGCGGTTCTGGTGTAGGTCTGGAAGCGGGCGGAAGAGGCGGCTATTTACTCCCCGGACAGGTGCAGGAAACAGTCCGCGCGGTACAGGGAGGCATCCGCGGCGAACCTCGAACGAGGAAACTTGCTTAAAAAGTCGGTCAGGCGAGCCAGTGCTTCCCGGTAATCATGCTCCAGGTACACCCGCTGCGCCCGTTGAAACAGCTCCTGCTCGCCGGGCTTGACCGGCACTCTCTCGAGTGAGGCGGCCTTTTTCGGAGCAGCCGGCCGGCGCACGGGATGGTTCCCCTTGGATTCCGTCTTTGCCGTCTGACCCGGCGGCACCGGGACCAGCAGCTTGTCCCCGGGATGAATCAGGTCAGGGTTCTTGATCCTGTTGAAGACGAGCATCTGGGGGAAGTAGTCGGACACCCCGATATGCTTTCGGGAAAGTTTGGCAAGCGTGTCGCCGCGCTTCACCGTCACCGTCCGGACCAGGACCCCGTCCTTCGGTGACGCCGGCGCCTCTGTGCCCGTGGCCTGCTTGGGCGTGTAGAGCAGCATCTCTTCTGCATGCCCGGCGCTGCCGCAGGCAAGCAGCACGAGGCTGCCGAGGGTGACGATGCGGTGTTTTGCCATCTCAGTACCTGTTCCCGAGAAGGTCCTGGTAAGTCAGCGAATTCTTCATCTGCACGCTGGTGCCGACGGCGATACCAGGCTTGACACGATAGGTTACCTTGATGTTTCGCTTTTCGCCAGCGCCGAGCTCGTCGAAGCGCCAGAGGTACACCCCGTTGTCGACCCTGCTGAAGGAAGGATCCGCAGCGACCAGCTCGAGCTGTGCCGGGAGGACACTCTGCAGGGTGACCTGCTTGGCCAGGTTGGAGCCGCGGTTGACGCAGTTGAGCTCCAGCGAGGAGACCTCACCCGGTTTGAGCTTGCCGCCGCGTGCTGCCAGGCTCAACTCCAGCACAGGACGGGAGTAGGCCATCTGCAGGTTGACGGCGGCGGAGCGATCCGGTGCATTCTCGGACTCGAACCGGACCGAGGCGGAAGCAGCAGCGCCATCGGTCGCAGTTGCCGGGGTCTCTATTTCGAAGATGACGTACGCCTCTTCCCTGGGCGAGAGCGATCCGACGTGGTTGATGATCGGTTCGCTGCTCTGCCGTTTGCCGTCCCGGTTCACGTCTTCGTAGAACTTGTACGCTGCATCGGCTGGCACGGTGGCCTTGATGGAGAAGACTTCCCTGACGTTGCCGGTGTTGGTCACGATAAGCGGGACGGAGACGGTCTGCCCCGGGATCACGACCACTTTCCCGGCGGTGGTCCTGGCGGTCACCCCGCTCACCCTCTGGACGACCGAGGTGGCCGACACGAAGGATTCCTTCTTGTCCAGATCGCCGTTGAGGATATCTGCCCTAACGAACAGCTCCTGGTCTGCCAGCGCCTCATCTTTGAGGCGGAAGGTGACGTTGATGTCCTGGCTCTCGCCCGACTTGAGCCTCATACCGCTCATGACCAGGGCGCCCGCCTCCTGCTTGGCTGCGGAAGGCAACCCGACCGGTTCGTACTGCGGCGGATAGTTGAGCCGGAACGTGACAGCGCGGGCCGGTGCGCTGCCTATGTTGAGCAGGGAGATACGGTAGGAGACCTTTTCGCCGGGCAACAGCTTGGTCTTCTCCGTCTTCACCACGCCCCTGAGCAGCGGCGCCGAGGTTACCAGGGCGATTTCCCTGGTCTGCGAAGCCTCTTTGGCAAAGGAGGAGGTGACCTTGACGGGGTAGCTGTTCTTCTGTCCGTCGATGTTGCCGCGCGGCATGGTGCCGACTCCGACCACCCTGAACTTCTCGCCCACAGCGAGAGTCGGGGTTTTGGTAATGGCAACACCCGGGTTGGCTGCCGCGGCGAAATGGAAGCCATACTCCGGCGGGAATCCGGATTCGAGGGAGAAGCTGTCGCTGCCGTTCCCCGTGTTGGCGATAACCATCGGGATCGCAAATGCTTTACCAGCCTCCAACGACTCGGCGGCTGCACCGAGGTCCACATCGACGTCGGCAAACTGGGCCACTTCGATTTCAAAGACCTGCGTCACTTCGCCCGGGGCTGCAGTCGTGCCCACGCTCTTGATGGCAGGATACTGGATTCCCATCTGCAGCAGTTTTGCCGATGCGTTGGACGCGGCCGCGGTGCCGGGATAACGATCGATGACACCCTTGTAAGCAGCAATTGCCTTCTTACGAAGGGCGGGCGATTTACCCTTTTCAGCAACCGGCTTTTTGGCCTTGGCGGTCTTCTTTGCCTCGGCCTTCAGAGCGGCAGTTTTCTCAGCGGCAGCCTTCTCAGCGGCAGCCTTCTCAGCGGCAGCTTTCTCAGCGGCAGCTTTCTCAGCAGCAGCCTTGTCGGCGGCAATCTTGTCGGCGGCAACCTTCTCAGCAGCGGCCTTCTCAGCAGCGGCCTTCTCAGCAGCGGTCTTCTCAGCGGCGGCCTTTTCAGCGGCAGCCTTCTCAGCGGCAGCCTTCTCAGCGGCAGCCTTCTCAGCGGCAGCCTTCTCAGCGGCAGCCTTGTCTATGACAGGCTGTGCAGCGGTCTTCGGCGCAGCGGTGATCGGCTGCCCCTTCTGATATTTGTCGGCGAGCTGGAGCAGCTCATCCTCGACGGTCGCTTTCAGCGGGCTCTCGGGATAGTCGTGGAGGAACTGAGCCATGTACTTGCCGGCTTCTGCGTTGTTGCCCACCTTGTAGTGCGCCCTGGCCAGCCAGAAGATCGCCATGTCCTTGAGCGGCGTATCCGGGTACTTCTTGAGCAGCCCCGACATGTTGTCGATCGCGGCTTTATAGTCTCTTTTCTGATAGGCATTGAATCCGGTGATAAAGATCTGCGAATCGTCAGAATCAAGAGAAAAGGCGGGCGCGGGCAGAAGAAGCGCTATGAGGAGCAGGACTACTGGAATTTTCGAGAATGAGGCACGGAAAATCTTATAAAGATGCACGTGATGAACCTTTCCGGGCATAAGGTATAAAGCGTTGAACGTGTCGGAAAGTATCATCATAGACAACTATTGTCAACGCAGAATGCCCCCTGCCCGAATCCGTGTCAAACCTGTGTTTGCAGTACTTTGGAGACGTTTACGGGAGGGGAACGAAGAGTGGATGGCAAGACAGTGAGCGAGCGCCGACGTACTTTGAGTTGAAGCGTTTTCGCTTTACCTGCAATGCGATTTCGGCTACAGAGATCTAGCCGCGCCAAAGCAGGCATATTCCATCAAGCCCGGGTACTATGACACGTCTTATCGTTATCGGCATCTGTTCAGCCCTCTTCTTCAGCAGCACCTTCGTCCTGAACCGCGCCATGAGCCTGCAGGGCGGGCACTGGATCTGGACTGCCAGCCTGCGCTACTTCTACATGTTCTTCATGCTGAGCCTTTGGCTGGTACTCGCCGGAAAGTCGCGCCTGCTCAAGGGCGTCTTCTGTGCCTTTCGCAACAACTGGTGCTTCTGGACCCTGGCCGGCAGCATCGGGTTCGGCGTGTTCTATTCCCTTCTTACCTTCAGTTCGTCCTTCGCACCCGGTTGGGTTGTGGCGACTACCTGGCAATCGACCATCCTGGCGACACCGCTGGTCCTGCTGCTGTTCGGCAAGCGCGTCCCGATGCGGGGGATCGTCTTCACCGCACTCATTTTCATCGGCATCGTGCTGGTGACCGGCGAGCAGGCGTCAGCGGCATCGATCAGGGCGACCCTCCTGGGCGTCGTCCCCGTACTGGTGGCCGCTTTTGCCTATCCCTTGGGGAACCAGCTCATCTGGGAGGCGCGCCACGGCAAGATCGCCCGCCTCCCCGAAAGCAGCGCAGCCGTTCTCGACGACAGCGTGGCCCGGGTACTGATCATGGTGCTCGGCTCGATCCCGTTCTGGATCGTGCTGACGCTCTGCGTGCAGCCGCCGCTCCCTTCGGGAGGGCAATTGATCAACACCGCGGTGGTCGCCGTCTTCTCGGGCGTCATAGCCACCACTTTGTTCTACAAGGCGCGCCATCTGGCGAAGACCCCTTTCGAGCTCTCCGCCGTCGACGCCACCCAGTCCACCGAGGTGATCTTTTCATTGCTGGGGGAGATCCTGTTCCTGGGCGGGGCCTGGCCTGGCGGAGCCGGGATGGTCGGCGTCGCGCTGTCGCTGGTCGGGCTGATCCTCTACGTCAGGTCACAGACGGTAGCTGAGTGAGACATAAATAGCGGCGAACGCCGCTCCTACTACCAAGAAACCGGAGGTCGAAATGGCAATCAAGGAAGGTTGGCGCGGCAGGTTCTTCGAGGATTTTGAAGTAGGCGACGTGTACCCACACCCGCTGGGGCGGACCATCACCAAGACCGACAACATCTGGTTCACGCTGCTGACCCAGAACACGGCCCCGATCCACTTCGACCAGCACTACTCGGCGCAAACCGAATTCGGCAAGCCGCTGGTCGACTCCACCCTCACCTTGGCCATCGTCACCGGCCAGAGCGTCACCGACATTTCCCAGAACGTCTTCGCCAACCTCGGCTGGGACGAGGTCACCCTTCCCAACCCGCTCTTCGAGGGGGACACCCTGTATTCCCAGTCCGAAGTGCTGGCCAAGCGGGAATCGAAGTCGCGGCCGAACCTGGGCATCGTCACGGTGAAGACCACCGGCTTCACCCAGAACGGCGACATCGTGATCAACTTCAAGCGGACGCTGATGGTGTACAAGAAGGGGCACGAGCCCAAAATCGCCCGGCTGGAGCCTAAGGCTTAGCTAATTGACATCGTTTGCCGTTTTGACTACGATCCAACGCTGTACAAATCACGTGGGAGGCACGTTTATGAGTAGCAAACCGACCAGGGAAGCAACCTGGAAACTGATCGAGGAATACCTGCCCAGCGACCAGATGAGAAGACACTCCCTCGCGGTGGAAGCGGTGATGCGCCACATGGCGAAGAAGTATGGCGAAGATGAAGACATGTGGGGCGTGATCGGCCTGGCGCATGACATCGACTACGAGCGCCATCCGGAAGAGCACTGTCACAAGGCGCCGGAGATCCTTAAGAATGCGGGGTGGCCTGAGGATTACATCCGCGCGGTGGTTTCCCACGGCTGGGGGATCTGCAGCGACGTCGAGCCGCTCAGCAACCTGGAGAAGACCCTCTTCACCATCGACGAGTTGACCGGCCTCGTTGCCGCGTCCGCGCTGGTGCGTCCCTCCAAGAGCATCCTGGATCTACCTGTGAAGAGCGTCACGAAAAAGTGGAAGGACAAGGCGTTCGCCGCCGGCGCCGACCGTTCCATCATCGAAAAGGGCGCCGCCATGATGGGAGTGGAGTTGAACGACTTGATCGCGGACACCATCGAGGGGATGAAGACCGAGGCCGAAGCTATAGGGCTCAAGGGGAACCTCTAGACGCAACAGGAGACTGCACCTCATCTCATGCGTCCCCTCCCCCGGAGGGGGAGGGACAGGGAGGGGGGCTTTGCCTTCTGCCCGCTCCCTGCCCCCCTCCCAACCTCCCCCCTCCGGGGGGAGGAGATGGACAACGACGCAGATATACAGGAGGATCACCCATGTCAGCTTTCCGCCCACGCGGGCCGCGGAACGTCCCGCCGAAAAGCGCCGAAGAGATCGACGAACTGGTGCGCAAGATGCGCGGCGAGCAGCAGCGCCCCGAGAACTACCGGGAGAAGTCTCTCAAGATGCATGGCTGGATCTGCGCCAAGTGCGGACGGGAGTTCGAACTCGCCAACCTGCATCTTTTGACCGTGCACCACAAGGATGGCAACCACAACTACAACCCGCCCGACGGCAGCAACTGGGAAAACCTCTGTGTCTACTGCCACGATGACGAGCACAGCCGCACCATCCTCGCGGACTATCTCGAAGGCAAAGACAAAAAATAAGACAGAACCTTTTGCCACGGAGAAAATCTGAGGACATCTGAGAGAATCAAAACCTTTTAGTAGTTCTCTGATTTTCTCAGATTTTCTCCGTGGCCAATGGTTTTGGTTTTGATTGCATAACCAATAGAAGGAAGGAAAAATTCATGTTGCACCTGAAGAAACTCTCCAAGGATTTCGCGGGCAAACCGCTTTTCACCGAGATCAATTGGCACCTCAAAAAGGGCGAGCGCGTGGGCCTCGTCGGCGAAAACGGCGCCGGCAAGTCGACGCTCATGCGCATCATCGCGGGCGAGGTCGAGAGCAGCAGCGGCGAGATCCAGATCACCCGCGGCGGCACGGTCGGCTACCTCCCCCAGGACGGCATCGTGGCCAAAGGGCAGCCGCTCTTCGCGGAGGTGATGACGGCACTGTCCGAGCTGCAGGATATCGAGCGGGAGATCGCGGAGCTGACGGCCCGCCTGGAGCACGAGCCGCACGACGCGCCGGGACACGACCAGCTCCTGGACCGCTTCGGCCACCTCCAGGAAGAGTTCCGCCTCAAGGGTGGCTACGCCATGGAGAGCGAGGTCGGCAACGTCCTCACCGGTCTGGGCTTCTCCCCCGCCGACTGGGAAAAGGAGTGCGGCGAGTTCTCGGGGGGGTGGCAGATGCGCATAGCCCTCGCCAAGCTTCTCCTTAAGAAACCGAACGTGCTCCTTCTGGACGAGCCGACCAACCACCTGGACATCGAGGCGCGCAACTGGCTGGAAGGATACCTGCAGGGCTACCCCTACTCCGTGATGCTGGTATCCCACGACCGCTTCTTCCTGGACCAGGTCTGCTCCCGGATCGCCGAGGTCTGGAATCACGCCATCACCGACTACCATTGCAACTACAGCAATTACCTGGTGCAGCGCGAGGAGCGGGTTTCCGCCCTGCGCGACGCCAAGCGGCGTCAGGACGAGGAAGTTGAGAAGATGGAAGATTTCATCTCCCGCTTCCGCTACAAGGCCGACAAGGCCGCCATGGTGCAGTCGCGCATCAAGCAGCTGGAGAAGATCGAGCGCATCGTCCTCCCTCCTGAGCGCAAGAAGATCCACTTCCGCTTCCCCTCCGCGCCCAAAAGCGGCAAGACGGTGATGGAACTCACCGGCGTGGTCAAGGCCTACGGCAGCAACGTGGTGCTGAACCAGGTCGATCTGACCGTGGAGAGCGGCGAGAGGATCGCGCTGGTGGGACATAACGGCGCGGGAAAATCGACACTGATGCGCGTCCTGGCCAACGCCGACGTCACCTCCGGCACGGTGAAGGACGGCCACAACGTGATCAAGGACTACTTCGCCCAGGACCAGGCCCAGGAGCTGGACGCATCCCGCTCGGTCTACGACGAACTCCTGGCCGATGCGCCCTACGACATGGTGCCGCAGCTGCGCGACATACTCGGTGCTTTCCTTTTCTCCGGCGACGACATACACAAGAAAGTCGGCGTCCTCTCCGGTGGCGAAAGAAACCGCCTGGCGCTCGCCAAGCTGTTGCTGCGCCCCACCAACCTCCTTTTGATGGACGAGCCGACCAACCACCTCGACCTGTTCAGCAAGGACGTGCTTCTCGAGGCGCTCAAGCATTTCGGCGGGACCGTGGTCTTCGTCTCCCACGACCGCCACTTCATCGACGGTCTGGCCACCCGCGTGGTCGAGGTCGGCGGCGGCAAGCTGGAAAGCTTCTACGGCGACTACGAGTACTACCTGGAAAAGACCGCCGGAGCGGCCGGGGCGCCAGGGCAGGACGGCCTGGGGCGGCTTACCCCCGCAAAAGGTGAGGAGAACCCGGCGCCAGCGGCGGAGGAGCAACCGGATCAGCGCCTGTCCCGCCAGCAGCAGCGCGAGTTGGACAAGCAGCGCCAGAAGGAAGAGCGCGCCCGGGAGCGCAAGCTGTCGGAAATAGAGGATAAGATCGGAGTGAAGGAGGGGGAGCTCGCCAAACTCGAAGAGGAAATGGCCGCGCCTGAGTTCTTCGCCGATCATGAGGCGGCCCGTGTCGCCGGGGAACGTCACGCTCAACTGAGCGCAGAAATCGCCGCACTGTACGAAGCGTGGGAGGCTATCTAAACAGGCAGCTCCGGGTTGACAGGGGACGCTTCTCCAGTAATCTTTAACAGTTCGCGCCCTCAACCCAAGTATCTGGAAATACTGCCATGACAGAGAATATCACCATCAACATGCCGGAGATCGTCCCGCTGTATCCCCTGCGGGAGATCATTGCGTTCCCCTACATGGTCTTCACCATCTTCCTGAAACAGGAAGACATGCCCCCCTTCGAGGAGGCGGTGCTGTTCAACAACCTGGTGGCCCTGGTGAAGCTGAAACAGGAGCCGACCGGGGAGTTGCACTCGGCGCTGCACGAGATCGGGACGCTGTGCAAGGTGGTCCAGATCAACAAGCTTGCCGGCGGCGCCAAGGTCGTCCTCGAGGGGGTGATCCGGGTCCGGGTGCTGGCGATCGTGCAGCAGACCCCGGTGGCGTTGTCGCGCCTCGAGCCGGTGCGCGAGTTCGCCGAGAAGTCCATGGTCTCGGAGGCCCTGGTCGGCAGCCTCAACGCCCTTCTCAAAATCGCTCTCTCGTACGGCCGTCCCCTTCCCGACGATGTCATGAAGATGATCGACTTCATCGACAACCCCGCGCGGCTCTCGGACCTGGTGGCGCTCTACCTGAACCTTCCCATCGACGAACTGCAAAAGCTCCTGGAGACCATCGATCCGCTGGAACGGCTGAAGAAGGTCTACATGCACCTGACCAACGAGGTGCAGCGGCTGCAGATAAAGGGTGAGGTGCAGGCCGAGGTCACCAAGAAGGTCGGCAAGAGCCAGAAGGAATTCCTGCTGCGCGAGCAGATGAAACAGATCCAGGAGGAGTTGGGCGAAGAAGATTCGCGCCAGGGCGAGACCAACGAGCTCAGGAGCAAAATCGAAAGCGCCAACATGCCGGAGGACGTCCGCAAGATCGCCGAGAAGGAGATGAGGCGACTGGAGCGGATCAATCCCGCTTCCCCCGAGTACACGGTCTCCCGCACCTACCTCGACTACCTGACCACGATCCCGTGGCAGACCAGCACCCCGGACAACAAGGACATCAACCAGGCCGAAGCGGTCCTCAACGAGGACCATTACGACCTCAAGAAGGTGAAGGAGAGGATCCTCGAGTACCTGGCGGTGCGGGCCCTGAAAGACAAGATGAAGGGACCGATCCTCTGCTTCGTCGGCCCTCCGGGGGTCGGCAAGACCAGCCTGGGCAAATCCATCGCCAGGACGCTTGGGCGGAAGTTCATCCGCATCTCGCTGGGCGGCATGAGGGACGAGGCGGAGATCCGCGGTCACCGGCGCACCTACATCGGCGCCCTCCCCGGCCGCATCATCCAGGAGATCAACCGCGCCGGCTCCAACAATCCCGTCTTCATGCTGGACGAAGTGGACAAGATCGGCGCCGACTTCCGCGGTGACCCGGCCAGCGCCCTTTTGGAGGTGCTGGACCCGGAGCAGAACTTCTCCTTCACTGACCACTACCTCGACGTCCCCTTCGACCTGACCAACGTGATGTTCATCACCACGGCGAACCAGCTCGACCCGATCCCGGCCCCCTTGAAGGACCGCATGGAGGTGATCACCCTCTCCGGCTATACCGACGAGGAAAAGCTGAACATCGCCAAGAAGTACCTGATCGCCCGCGAGGTCGAGGAGAACGGGTTGGCCGACATGGTGCCCGAATTCACCGACGAGGCGATCTACCGGGTCACCCACGATTACACCCGCGAGGCCGGAGTGAGGAACCTGCAGCGCAACATCGCCTCCATCTGCCGCAAGATCGCGAAGGAAGTGGCCCAGGAGAAACCGCTGCGCACGCTGGTCGATCCGGCCACGGTGGCGGAGCTCCTGGGACCGCCCAAGTTCTTCGACGAGGTTGCCTCAGAAAAGGACCGGATCGGCGTCGCCACCGGCCTTGCCTGGACCGAGAGCGGCGGCGACATCATCTTCGTGGAAGCCACCAAGATGAAAGGGAAGGAAGACCTGATCCTGACCGGGTCGCTGGGCGAGGTGATGAAAGAATCGGCCCGCGCCGCCCTCTCATTCGTCAAGGCCAACTGCACCGAGCTCGGCATCGAGAAGAAGGCGTTCGACGACACCACGCTGCACATCCACGTCCCGGCCGGCAGCATCCCCAAGGACGGCCCCTCCGCCGGGATCACCATGGCCACCACCATCGTTTCGCTCTTCTCCGGACGTCCGGCCAAGCGCGACGTGGCCATGACCGGCGAGATGAGCCTGACCGGGCGGGTGCTGGCGATCGGCGGGCTGAAGGAAAAGGTGCTCGCGGCGCGGCGCGCGGGGGTGAAAAAGGTACTGGCGCCTGCCAAGAACAAGAAGGACCTGGAGGACATCCCCGACAACGTGAAAGAGGAGCTGCAGTTCTTCTTCGTAGAAGACATCCGCGAGGTGTTCGCCCAGGCCCTCAAGTAGGCGGCCTAAGGGGACAGGCACCTGGCGGAGCCAGTCCCCCTCATCCAGGCAGTGAAATAGGCGCATCGCGCCAGTTGCCTCCGGATGCCGCATCCCCCAATCCCGCGGGAACACCTCCCGCGGGATTTCTTCGTCTCTTAGCCCCTTGCGCTTCAAAAGGACAAATGTTATCTTTTTTCTCGCTTCACATTAAAACCACCAAGTCGAGGTAGTCATGAAGTCAGTAGCAAGATGCGTGGTCGCCCTTGCCATCCTCGTCAACGCCGCCGCCTGCTTTGGGCAGGGGCTTGCCGAGCGGGTGCAGGAGCACACCCTGAAAAACGGGATGAAGCTTTTGATGGTCGAGCGGCACAACTCCCCCACGGTGGCGGCCTGGATCCGCTTCAAGGTGGGAAGCGTGGACGAGCGCAGCGACGAGCGCGGTCTCGCCCATCTCCTGGAACACATGCTCTTCAAGGGGACCAAGACCCTGGGGACCAGGAACTACGCGGCAGAGAAGCCGATCCTCGACAAGATCGAGGCAACGGCCCAGCAACTGATGGCCGAGAAAGCCAAGCGCGACCAGGCGGATCCGAAGCTGGTCGAGAAACTGACCGCGGAACTGGGCACCCTGGAGAAGGAGGCCGAGAAGTACGTGGTCAAGGAGGAATTCGCCGACATCTACTCCCGAAACGGCGGCTCCGGCTACAACGCCTTCACCAGCAAGGACGGCACCACCTACCTGATCAACATCCCCGCCAACAAGCTGGAGCTCTGGGCGTCCATCGAGTCGGACCGGATGCAGAACGCGGTGCTCAGGGAGTTCTACACGGAGCGGAACGTGGTCATGGAGGAGCGGCGCCGCTCCTATGACGCGGAGCCGGAAGGGAAACTCTGGGAGACCTTCCTGGCCGATGCCTTCAACGCGCACCCAAACGGCCAGCCCACCATCGGCTGGATGTCCGACATCGAGAACCTGACCCGGACCAAGGCGGAGAACTTCCTGCACAAGTACTACGCCCCCAACAACGCCATCGTGGCCATCGTCGGTGACATCGATCCCAAGCGGACCATCGCCCTGGTGGAGCGGTACTTCGGCGACATCAAGCCGGGCACTCCCGTGCCGCCGGTGGCGGTCACCGAACCTGAGCAGGCCGGCGAGAAGCGGACCGAAGTGATCGGCGACGCCGAGCCGGAACTGATGATCGGCTACCACAAGCCGACCCTCCCCGCGCCCGATGACTACGTCTTCGACGTGATCGACATGCTGCTCACCAACGGCCGCACCTCCCGGCTCTACAAAAAGCTCGTGCTGGAGAAGAAACTGGTTACCTCCGTTTCTTCGTTCGGGGCGCCAGGGAGCCGCTACCCCAACCTCTTCATCATCAACGCGACGCCGCGCGCGCCGCACACCGTGGCCGAAGTGGAAGAGGCGATCTATCAGGAACTGGAGCGCCTGAAGACCGAGCCGATGACCAAGGAGGAACTGCAGCAGATCCTGAACCAGCTCGAGTTCGAGGAGTCCCGCCAGATGGCCTCCAACGGCGGACTGGCCCGTAACCTCACCGAGTACGAGGCCATTGCCGGCACCTGGCGCTACCTGATCGAACACCGCGAGAAGGTGGCCAAGATCACGCCCGAGGACGTGATGCGCGTGGCGAAGCAGTACTTCACGCGCCAAAACCGCAACGTCGGCTACCTTACCAAGGCTGAAGGGGGACAGTAACTAATGCATTCGATCAGCAATCGCTTGTTCAGCAAGAAAACCCTGGCCCGCCTGGCCGCCTTCGCGTTCCTGCTCGCATTCGCCATTCCCGAAGCCGGTGCTTTCAGATCCAGCGCCATAGCCGAAGCCAAGCTCGACGCGGTCTCGGGGGTACAGGCAGCCGCCCCGGCCAACCCGCGCACCATGACCTTCCCGCCGCTCAAGTTCCAGTTCCCCAAGACGGAGCGCGTGCAGCTCAAAAACGGCATGGTGGTCTACCTGCTTCAGGACCGCGAGCTGCCGATAGTGAACCTGACCAGCTACCTGAACGTCGGCAGCCTCTACGAGCCGGATGACAAGGTCGGCCTCGCCTCCCTCACCGGCGCCACCCTGAGAAGCGGCGGCACCCTGAAGACCGCGCCCGACAAACTGGACCGCGAACTCGAGTTCATGGCCTCCTCCATCGAGTCGAGCATGAACGCCGACAACGCCACGGTCGCCTTCTCGACGCTCTCCAAAAACCTGGGGCGCACCCTCGACCTTTTTGCCGAGGTGGTCAAGGAACCCGCTTTCGATCCTGCCCGCTTCGAGCTGGCCAAAAGCCACGCCATCGAAGGGATCAGGCGCCAGAACGACGACCCGAAAGGGGTGGCGGGGCGTGAGCTCACCCGCGCCATCTACGCCGGTCATCCGCTGGGGCGCATCCCGACCGTCGCCACCGTGAACGCCATCACCCGCGACGACCTGATCGCCTTCCACAAGCGCTACTTCTACCCGGGCAACATGATCCTGGCGGTGTCCGGAGATTTCGACCGCGACCAACTGCTCAAGAGCCTGGAGCGGCTCTTCGGCGACTGGCCCAACCAGAGCGCCGCCTTCCCGGTGGTGCCGAAGCCGAGCGAGGAGATGGCCCCGGCGGTGCTGCACGTGCAGAAAGAGGTGAACCAGTCGGTGATCCGCATGGGGCACCTCGGCATCGACAAGAACAACCCGGACCTCTACGCCATCAAGGTGATGGACTACATACTCGGCGGAGGCTTCACCTCCCGGCTCACCCAGGAGATCCGCTCCAACCAGGGGCTCGCCTACAACGTGGACGCCTACTTCGATCCGGGGCGCCGCTTCAAGGGGCCCTTCATCGCGGAGACCGAGACCAAGGTGGAGTCCACCGCACGCACCATCAAGCTCCTGGAATCGATCATCACCGGCATGACCCAGGCGGAGGTTTCCGAGGCCGAGCTGCAGCTCGCCAAGGACTCCATCATCAACTCCTTCATCTTCGCCTTCGAGCGGCCCAGCGCGGTGGTGGCCCAGCAGGCCCGCCTGGAGTTCTACGGCTATCCCAAGGGATACCTGGAAAACTACCGCGACAACATCGCCCGCGTCACCCGTGCCGACGTGCTGCGGGTGGCCAAGAAATACCTCCGTCCCGACGCGATGAAACTCGTGGTGGTGGGGGATGAGAAGAAGTTCGACCAGCCGCTTTCCATCTTCGGAAAGGTGCAGGAAATCAAGCTGAACAACAACAAATAGGAGGAAGTTATGGCTACGTGGAAGTGCAAGAGCTGCGGATACACCAAGGAAGGTCGTTGCAAGCCCCAGAAGTGCCCGCAGTGCCAGGAGAAGGGGAACTTCGAGAAGGCTGAGGAATAACGGAGGCCGTGCGTTGCAAAAGGGCGAATGATCATTCGCCCCTACAGGATCAAATGAAAAGCCCGACCGGGTGTCACCGGTCGGGCTTTTTTTTTGTTCATGCCGAGAGCCTTTGTCCCCCCTCCCCTTGCGGGAGGGGGAGGTGAGCGAAGTGATGTGCCACTAATCACCGGTAAAGACCGGCGGCCGCTTCTCCAGAAACGCCTTGATCCCTTCAGCGTAATCCTTGCTGTCGTAGACGGTGCGCCGCAGACCCTGCACACGCTCGAAGGTGAGCGGGGAGAGGGGGTGGGCGCTGGCCAGAAGCCGGATCTGCTCCTTGATCACCCCGATGGAGAGCGGGCTGTTCCTGGTGATCTTGTGCGCCATGTTGTAGGTGAACTCTTCGAGCTCATCCGCCTCGACCAGGTGGTTCAAAAGACCGGCCTTGCTCGCCTGCTCCGCGGAAAGCGGCTCCGCCGTGAAGAACATCTCCTTGGCGAAGTTTACCCCCATGATGTTCATGAAGTGCAGGATCCCCGAGACGTTGTAGGGGACACCGATCTTCGCCGGGGTCATGCAGAACGAGGCGCTGGGAGCGCCGATCAGGATGTCGCAGGAAAGGGCAAGGTCGCAGGCGCCCCCCCAGACGCTCCCCTCGATCATGGCGATGACCGGGATGGGAAGGCTCTGGATGGAGCGCAGCACTGTCACCAGCGGATCGTGATACGAAAGCGGGTCGCGCCCCGGCAGCGGCAGCTCGTGCACGTCGTGCCCGGCCGACCAGACTTTCGACCCCTTGGGTGCCCGGATCACCAGCACCCTCATCCTCCCCTTCTGCAGAGCGCCGATCGACTGCAGCATCTCGTCGATGAGCGCACCGCTTAGCATGTTGCGGTGCTCGGGGTCGTTGAAGGTGATGGTCCCTACGTTGTCTTGCAGTGCCGTATTGATGACCGCCATTGCTCTCCCCTCTCTTTCATTATGCGATAGATAAGGGCGCTCCGGATGATCAAGCGCCAGCTCTGATTCTAACAGGTAACGCGGAAAAATCAGAAGCCGGTCTGCAAAACGTTCATTAGCTGGTCGAGCCGGTAGCCGGCCGCCGCTGCGCTCTCCTTAAGGAGTGTTGCCAGGGCCTTGCCCGGGAGTGCGCCTGCTTTTTCGCCCCCGGCCTTCGCCTTCCCGGCGTCCGCCCCCTCGGCGTACGGCTCCACCTGTGCCAGCCAGTCCACCAGCAACTCGAAGCGCTCCTTGTTGAACCACTGCGCCCCGCCGCTTTCGTGCAGGAACAGGAACCGGGCCACCGCCGGCTCGGAGAAGAGGGCGGTACTGCAGCGGGTCACCCCGATGGCGCGGCAGGTGGAGAAAAAGTCTTCGTGCTGCAGCAAAAGCCCAAGCAGCTTCCCGAAGCTGCGCGGCGGCAGGTCGATCACCTGCTCGGGGTCCGCCGGGGGCAGCCCCTGGAAGACCTGCACCACCGGGTGCACCAGTCCCAGTTCCTCGAAGAGCTGCGCGCTCTCCGCCTCTTTCAGGCTGCCGGTCCGGTGCAGCGCCAGGAAAGCGCACAAAAGAAGCCGTTCCGCCGGCAGGAGCTCTCCTTCCTGCGCCGATTGCAGGGCCCGCAGGACCTCCGTCCCGAAACTCCCGAGCAGGGCGCGCTGTTCCTGTTCCGGAGCCTCCTGCGCCAACGTCCTGTAGAAGGAGGCGAGCAGCGGCTCCAGGGGCGCGATGCGTGCCTGCGGTGCGACTCCCGGCTCCTGCAGCACCGCGGCGGCCTTGGCAAGGAACAACCTGAGGGACTCATGAACGGCGGCGTAACGCACCTTCTTGACCTCGTCGTCCAGGTTCTCGACCCCGGCGCCGTTCAGCCGGTAGCAGAGCGCGCCCCAGGTGCCGTAGTCGTCATCGTAGAGTTCCCGGAAGTCGAGGAAGGCATGGTACTCGTAGGCCCCCATCTCGACGTAGAGGCCCTGGTCGCAGAGGTCGCGGCCGTTTCTCAGGAAGGAAAGCCCTGAGGCGTAGTCGCGGAAACTGTAGTAGTGGCGCCCGTCGCCCTTGAACCCCAGCGACTCCCCCAGGGTCGTCTGCGCCAGCGAGGTCCCCCCCGAGGCGTTTTTCCTCAATACGGCGCAGGAGGTGCGGATCCACCCGGCGGTGGAGGCGTAGGCGTTATGGAACAGGATCAGGCCGCGGTCGCCGTCATTGCGGTTGGAGTAGGCGAACACGTTTTCGTTGACGCTGTGCCCGGCGTAGAAGTCGTACAGGGTGAACTGCTCGCTACCAGAGAAGATATGGCGCCGCCGCATGAGCGGGAAGATGTCGCTTTCGTGGCGGGCCACCAGATGCTGGTCCACCGGTTCGTCCCAATAGGCACGCCGGTACTCCATGCCGTACTTCTCGTGGAACCCCTCGATCTGCCCGTGGCCGAACATGGGGAGACCGGGCATGGTGACCAGGAGCACGGTGGCGCCGAAGTATTTCCCCTCCTTGCCGAACTGCTCCACGGCGGTGCGCTCGTCCGGGTTGTTCATGAAGTTCACGAAGCGCTTCAGGATCTCCGGTTCGAACTCGAGCACGTTCTTCACCGTCTGCCGATACTTGGCGTTCTCCTCCATCTTCAGCATGTTCATGAAGGCGGAGTTGTAGACGCGGTGCATGCCGAGGGTCCTGACGAAGTACCCTTCCATGAGCCAGAAGGCCTCGGCCAGAAGGAGCGTGTCCGGTGCCTCCACCGCCACCCGGTCCACCACCTCGCGCCAGAATTCGACGGGGAAGACCTCGTCGAAGCTGGCCCGGTCCATGCCGTGCTCGGCGCGCGATGGGACCCCGGAGCCGTGGCCCGGCAGCGGGTACCACAGGCGCTGGTAGTGCTTCTTGGCCAGGGTCATGGCGGCGTCGAAGCGTATGATGGGGAACTGGCGCGCCACGTGGAGGATGGTGCCGATGACCGCCTCGCGCACCTCGGGGATCAGGTAGTTCAGCTGCGCAGTGTCGTTCCAGGGGGTGGAGGTGCCGTCGTTGCCGTGGTAGATGTAGCGCACCCGCCCGTTGCCGCGGTCGAGGTGTTTGAACACCACCGCCGCGTCGCGCTTGTCCCAGTAGCCGTCCTCGATGAACAGGCCGATGCGCCCGTCGGGGGAGAGGTCGGGGCCGTTGAACTGGTAGTCGGGGTACGGCGGGTAATCAAGCTGGATGAACCAGTCCGGGTGCTCGACGGTCCACTTGGAATAGAGGCCGGTGTGGTTGGGGACCATGTCGCTTGCCAGGCGGATGCCGCGGGCGGCGCAGCGCTGACGCAGGTTGTCCAGCGCCCCTTCGCCGCCGAGGTCGTGGGCGATGATGTAGTCGTAGAGCGAGTACGCCGAGGAAATCGCCTCCTGGTTGCCGGCGATGCGCTTGATCTGCTGCGACGACGGGGAGCGCTCCCACACGCCGATCAGCCACAGCGCACTGAAGCCGAAGCCGGCCAGCCGGTCCAGCTCCGCGTCCGGGATCTGGTCCAGGGTGCGCACCTCGGTCTGGTAGGTCTTGGCGAGCTGCCCCAGCCAGACGTACACCATCTTGGCGATCATGACCACGTTGGCCATCCAGTCCGCGTCCTGGGAAAAGCGCTCGTACTCGGGGTAGTCGTCGCCGCCGCGGGCGCCCCGGCCGAAGCGGAGCACCTTGGGCTCGCCGGGGCCGCCGAAGAAGGCGCGCCCCTCCTGGGAAACGATGTCCAGCGCGGTCACCAGCTCGGTAAGAAGCTCCGAGGGGAGGATGGAAGCCCAATGCTCCCGGATGTAGGCGATCTGCCCGGAAAGCGAGTCGGGCGAGGCCTTCATCGGCGCCCGCAGCAGCTCCGGCAGGGAAACGCCCATCGGCTCGAAGGGGGGGGCTTGGGCCAGGCGCCGGTCCAGCTCCGAGGTGACCTCGAGGTAGGGGGAGGAGTCCGCCAGTTGCGAGGCGTCGAAAAGCCGGCGGAACTGGTCCAGGGCACGGTTCTCGCCGTTTAACAGCATGAGCAGCAGTTCCGCCGAGAGCGCCTGGCGACGGTTCCGCTCCTCATCGTCACCGGAGAGGAACCCTTGCGGCGTGTCGTTGCCGAGCACCATCTGCTGCGACGGGAACAGCTCCATGAAGCGCTGCAGCGCGCTCCCGGCATCACCGCCGAAGTCGGGATACCCCGCCTGGGCCATGAGCGCGGCCAGCACGCCGGGCTGCTGGTTGGCGCAGTACTGCCCCATCACGTAACGGTAGACCCGGCTCAGGATGGAATAAAGATGTAACAGGCCCGGCATGATGGCGGCCTCGTGCGGCGCCAGCTGCTTGTTCAGCTTGGTGGCCACCCGGCGCGCGTAGATGATGCCGGGCACGTCGCCCAGCTCCTCGAGCATGCTGCGCAGGGCGATCCGGTCGCCGCAAGCGGCGGAGATCTGGATCTGAAACGGGAAATAGTCCGAGTTAATAAACCTCTGCTTCATCAAGCACCTCGTCAGCCCTACTGTAGTGGTGGACCGCTCCGGGCCGAGCGGCACGGCTAGATATGATACATTGGAAACGCCCCACTGTCTTTAAAAAAATTATTATTAAACATAGTCAACTACCAATCATTCCCCCTTCTGCTCAGGGCATTTGGCCTTGACACAGTTGCCGATTTCACCTAAACCTAGTGCTGAGTTAGCAAAAGCACGGTTTTGCATAGGATAGTGCCATCTTAGCTTCCAGCCTAAAAGATATGTTCCGGCGGCAGCGCAAACTCTGCCTCGTCCTGCTGCTGATAGTCACCCTGGTACCCATCACCCGTTTCTCGAGGTTCCTGCTGTTTCCCGCCGGCGAGGGGAAGCGCTCGGAGATCGTCGAGCTAGGCAAAGGGCGCCCGCTCAAAGCGTTGGCTGCCGACTTGGAGGCGCGCCGCATCCTCTCCAGCGCCCGCCTCTTCACCCTGTATGCGCGCATCAAAGGTGGTGACGCCCGGCTCAAGGCGGGTTACTACCAGTTCGACGACGGCATGCGCCCCAGCCAGATCCTCGCCAAGATGATCAGCGGCGACGTGTATCAGCGCATATTCGCCCTCCCCGAGGGATATTCCAGTTACCAGGTGGCGGAGATGCTCGAGAAGCGCGGCATCTTCGGCAAGGAAAGCTTCCTGGCCGCCTGCCGCGACGCGGCGCTGCTCAAGGAGCTCGGCATCGATGCCGCCAGCGCCGAGGGGTACCTCTTCCCCGGGAGCTACAACATCCTGCCGGGCAAGACGGAGCTTGAGGTCGTCCGCGAGATGGTGCAGCGGCAGCAGGCCTACCTGAAGCAATCGGTGGACGGCCGCGCCCGGGCCAAGGGGGTCTCGGTGCAGAAGCTTTTGACCGTGGCCTCCATGGTGGAGAAGGAGGCTGTGCTGCCCGCGGAGAAGCCGCTCATCGCCGCCGTCTTTCAAAACCGCCTGAAACTCGGCATGCGGCTGCAGAGCGACCCCACCGCCCTGTACGGGGTACGGGCGTTTGCCGGAAAGGTGAGGCGGGAGGATATCCTGAAGCCGACCCCGTACAACACCTACCTGATCCCCGCCCTCCCGCCGGGGCCGATCGGGAACCCGGGCAAGGACGCCATCGAGGCGGTGCTCAATCCCGCGGCGGTCCCCTACCTCTACTTCGTGGGGCGCGGTGACGGCAGCCACCAGTTCTCCAAGGACCTCTCGTCCCACAACCAGGCGGTGCAAAAGTACCTGAAGGCGCCTGCCGCGGCCTCGCAAGGGGGAAGCTAGATGACGGGCAGCATTCTGCTGGTGGAGGACAACGAAAAGCTCGCCGCGATGCTGCGCACCGTACTGGAGGGGCGCGGGCACCAGGTGAAGAGCGCCGCCAGCGGCGACGCCGCCCTCGCCCTGCTGCAGGGGCAGCGCTTCGACCTGCTGGTACTGGACCTGAAGCTGCCGGGGATGAACGGTGTGGAGCTACTGCAGCGGGTGCGCCGCAGCGCCGCCTTGAAGGAGCTCCCGGTGGTGATCATGACCGGGGTCTTCCGCGGCGAAGAGTACGCCCGCGCCGCGGCGAAACTGGGCGTCGAGGCCTACCTGGAGAAGCCCTTCGGCAAAGACGACTTCCTCAAGGCCGTCCAGGGCGCCCTGGACCACGGGCCGGCAGGCAAGGAGATCTCGCGGCTGCTCCTGGAGCTGTACCGCAGCGGTCAAAGCGGCATGCTGGAGCTGCGCGGCGGCACCAGGATCTTCGTGGTGGGCGGCGAGCCCGCCAGTTTCTCCTCGCCGAGCTTCGTCCCGTTCCTGGCCTCCGGAAACCACCTGCAGCGCTCCGACCTGGAGCAGTTCCCTCCGGCCCGCCCGGGACGCCTGCCGCTGGTGGAAGCGGGTCTCATCGGCTACGACGACCTGCTGGAGCACTCCCGCCTGTTCCTGTCCCGCTCCCTCGTGGAGGCGCTGCTGCAGAACCAGTCCCCCCGGTTCACTCCGGTCATCGAAGGGATCGAGCTTCCCCTCACCCCCCTGTCACTGCCGCGCCTGCTGCACCAGGCCGCCGGGACCGCGAACTTCGACCTCGCCCCGTACCTCGCCTGCCGCGGTTCACTGTTGCCGGTGCGCACGGCGGAATACTTCCGCCTGGCGAACCTGCTCAACATGGGGCCGGAAGAGGTCGACCTGTTGCAGCAGCTCGGCCAGGGCAAGAGCGTGCAGGGCATCCTCTCCGACTGCGACAGCCCGGCCCGGGGCGCGGCCCTGCTCGACCTCATGGTGCGCATGGGCATGCTGTCGTTGTCTTCGGCACCGGTTGCCGACCAGCAGCCCGATTTCCCGCAAAAGCTCCTCTTCAACCGCCCCATCGAGGAAGTCGCGGAGCGGCGGGCCGATGCAGTCAATTTCAAGGACCTGGTGGACGAGGTATCGGAGTCGATCGAGCTCGTGGTCGGCAAAAAGGGGATGGCGGCACCGCTGTCGTCCACCGAGATCGACTTTGAGCAGGAGGTGCAGCGGGACTACGCCGCCATCCAGAACAAGAACTACTACGAGATCTTCGGGATGACGCCCGGCACCTTCAGCTTCGCCACCCTCAAAGAGGCCTACTTCGCCAAGACCCGGGAATACTCACCCGAGAAGTTCATGCAGCTCGCCGGTGACACGCTGGGACGCGCCCAGGACGTACTCTCCCACTATGCCAACGCCTACAACACCCTCTCCAGCGTCATCGCCAAGGAGCGCTACGACGAGATGCTGAACGCCGACACCGTCGGCCTGGGTGGCAAGCGCGAGGACGAGCTGCAGGC
The DNA here is from genome assembly GCF_018986915.1 of Geomonas oryzisoli. NCBI lineage: Bacteria > Pseudomonadati > Thermodesulfobacteriota > Desulfuromonadia > Geobacterales > Geobacteraceae > Geomonas > Geomonas oryzisoli. Next base: position 609,494 of record NZ_CP076723.1, on the reverse strand, counting down.
CCGCATCCAGTTCCAGTCGGGCAAGGTGTTCCTGGAGATGGAGGATTTCGCCAACGCCGAGCGCGCGCTGCAGGACGCTTATACCCTCGACCCCAACGACGCCCAGACCAGCGCCTACCTCGCCTGGTCCATCTATAAGAACCCCGGCAACCAGCGCTCGCAGGGGGCCCTGGAGAAATGCCGCATGCTCCTCTCCAAGAGCCTGCAGGCCGAGCGCAACGCCGATGCCTTCGCCTTCCGCGGCTGGATGCTCTTGGACGAGGGGAGGGACGGTCTGGCCGAGGGTGAATTCCAGAAAGCCATCAAGCTGAACCCGCACCAGCCGCACGCCCAAGGCGGGATGCGCCTCATCAGGGAGCGCCGCGAGGCCGAGAAGAAGGGACTCTTCAAGCGCATCTTCGGCTGACCCCCTCTTCCTGCTCCTGCTCGTTTCCGTACCGCCCCGGGCCTCATCCATGAGGCCCGTTTCTTTTTCCGCCTCTTCTGTTTCCCTCCCGGCACCCGGTGCGCCCCCTCCGACGGATCGTACCGGAAAGAAAATGCCCCACCCCATCTAAGAGAACGGCTTGCCTTTCAATCATTAGCGGATATTATTTTTTAGCTTTTTTTAATATGGACCCGGCCAGGGGTCCCCCGCGGATAAGAGCGCAGACCTGCTGGAGAATTTTTCGCCGCCGGCCGCTCGCTTCCGCGCCCCCCCTGCAGGCCCTACCCGAACAAAGGAGGATGTCATGAGAAAGGTGATGTTACTGACCGTGGTGCTGATGATGATTGCTCCGACGGCACGTGCAGCGGGGCCGGTGGGCGACGTGATCAAGATCGGCATGGTGAACGACCAGACCGGCGCCAACAAGGGGTCCGGACGGGGGATGAAGGTAGGCGTGGAAGCCTATTTCAAGGCGGTGAACGCGAAGGGCGGCATCAACGGCCGCAAGGTCGAGCTGGTCTCACTGGACGACCAGATGGTGACCGACAAGACCATCGACTGCCTGCTAAAGCTCGCCGACGAGCAGAAGGTGTTCGCGGTGGTCGGCTCCGTGGGCACCTCCAACTGCGTCGCCAGCCTCCCCGTGGTCAAGGAATACAAGCTCCCCTACATCAACCCGAGGACCGGCGCGACGGAACTGCGCACGCCGGTGGTGAGGGAGGTCTTCCACGTCAGGGCGAGCTACCAGCAGGAAGTGGACCGCATCGTAGACCAACTGGTCAAACAGGGGGCGAAGCGCTTCGCCGTCTTCTACCAAAACGATGGCCTGGGCACCGACATCCTCGCCTCGACGGAGAATGCCGTCAAGCGCCAGGGCCTGAGTCTGGTCTCCAAGGGCTCCTTCGAGAGGAACACCGTGGCGGTAACCACCGGGCTGGCCAGCATCCTGGCCGGTAAGCCCGACGCCATCATCGTCGGTGCGGTGTACAAGCCGGGAGCGGAGTTCATCAAGCTTTTGCGCAAGGAAGGGGTCACCGCCTTCCTGGCCGCCGGCTCCTTTGCCGGCGGGATGAACCTGGTCAAGGCGGTGGGGCCTGGCGCCTCCGAGGGGATCATCATGAGCCAGGTGGTGCCGGAACTGGACGACCTGTCGCTCCCCATCACCAGGGAGTGCAAGGAAGCCATCGAGAAGAACCCGGAGGACGTCGGCTTCAACTCGGTGAGCATGGAGGGGTGCATGGCCGCCAAGTCGATGGTCATGGCCCTGGAGAAAGCGGGCAACCCGCCCACCCAGGCCGCCTTCATCCAGGCCTACGAGAGCATGAAGGGGGCGGACATGGGGGGGATCGAGCTGACCTTCTCCCAGGACAACCACCAGGGGCAGGACAACGTCTACCTGCAGGTGGTGAAGGGCGACAAGCTCATTTCCCTCAAGTAGGCGAAGGGGGGCCGTGAAGAGCGGAGAACCGGTGCCGTGTGCTGCGCGGCGCCGGTTTTATTGGTACTGACCTAGTGCGGGGGTGGCAATGACCGTCAAAAGCAAGCTTTTGGGCAACATCGCGCTGACCATCGTCGGGATTTCCGTCTTGTCCGGCATCGGGCTCTTTTCCATCGCCAAGGTCAAGTCCAGCATCGAGATACTGACCGGCAAATCGACACCGCTGCACCTGAAGATGCTGGAACTGCAGCAGACGGTGGAAAAGGTCTCCGCCGACTTCATGCGGCTCGAGATGACCACCGAGCCCGCCGAGGTCACCCAGCTCTCGGGGACGATCACCACCCGCATCAAGAGAATGGAGGAACTGAACGACGAGATCCTCAAAGGGGGCGCCGCCTCCAGCGGCGTGGATACGGCCGTCTTGCGCAACATCGAGAAGACCGTGGTGCAGGTCGCCTCCCAGCGGCTCAAGGACATGACCCTGTTCAAGAACGAGATCGCCACGGTGAACTTTGAGTTGCAAAAGGCTGAGGAAAGCGTCGCGGGGCTGCGCAGACAGATCAGCCAGATGGGAAGCAGCGCCCTTTCCAACATCAACTCCTCGCAGGCCGCCAACCTCCAGGTGAACAGCTCCATCAAGAAGCTCCTCACCCTGCAAAGCCGGCTCAAGGATATCAACATCATTCTGAGCGACCTGGAACTGGTCAAGAACAGGTTCAAGGTGGCCCCCCTTCGGGAGCGCCTGAAGAACACGGTCGAGCTGACTCGCAACATCGAGGTCGACCAGGGGGACAACCCGGCCATCAAGGAGGTCAAGGGGGTGGCCACCGACCTCCTGAACCAGATCGGTGCCGAGGAGGGAGGACTGATATCCCTCAAGCTGGAGATGCTGAACAACCCCGAGAAGGCGGACGCCGAGCGCTACGCGAATAAGGCCCGCGACATCACGAAGCCCCTGGAAGAGAACAGCCAGAAGATCTTCAACACCATCGACACCCTGGAGCTGCAGATCGTAAAGGACCGCAACAAGGTGGTCTCCTCGCTGGGGTTCCAAAATTCGGCCAACAGCGTCATGGAGGCCGGGAGCAACATCAGCGTCGACGTCAAGGAGCTCAGCTCCGGCGTGCGCCAGATCATGCTGAGCTCCACGGACGCCGAGGTGGGGAGGCTCGTCGGCACACTGGCGCAAAGCCGCAAGAGGATCGAGGCGAACATCGCCCTGGCAAGAAAGGTGCTGCTCGATTCGGGGCAGAAGGAATTGGCCCAGAAGATCTCCGACGTCTCGGCAACCGTGCGCCGCGCCGCATCCTCGATCCAGAAAATAGAAAGCACCAAGCTCGGGGTGATCAGGAGCAACGCCGCCATGCAGAGGGCGCTTGAGTCCGCGCGCGGGATCTCGCGCGAGCAGGCGCAAAGAAGCGAGGAACAGGTGAAGAGCATCGGTGAAAACCAGCAACAGATCCTGACCGGCGTGCGCAGCGCGGTGGACAACGCCACCCTCCTCTCCTACGTCATGATCGTCGTTTCCATCGCCGTCGTCGCGATCTCACTGATCATCAGCCTGCGCATCATCGCCTCCATCACCAGGCCACTCTCCCACGCCAAGGTGGTGACCGCCGAGATCGCGGACGGCAACCTCACCAGGCGGATCAAGACCGGCTCGAACGACGAGATCGGAGACATCTGCAACAGCATCAACAACATCGTGGTGCACTTCCACGAGGTGATCTCGCGGGTGTCGCACAACACCACCCAGGTCGCCTCGACCTCGACCCAGCTCTCTTGCGCCGCCGAGCAGATGGCCGCCGGTGCGGCACGGGTCGCCGGACAGGCAGCCACGGTAGCGACGGCCAGCGAGGAGATGGCGGCCACCTCCCACGACATAGCGGTGAGCTGCACGCAGGCTGCGGCCGGTTCCAAGCAGGCCAACGACGCGGCAGTCACCGGCGCCGACGTCGTCAAGGAGACGGTGCGGGGGATGAACCAGATCGCCGAACAGGTACGCGCCTCGGCGGTCACCGTCGGCGACCTGGGGCAGAAGTCGGAGCTTATAGGCGCCATCGTCAACACCATCAACGACATCGCCGACCAGACCAACCTGCTCGCCCTGAACGCCGCCATCGAGGCCGCCCGCGCGGGAGAACAGGGGCGCGGCTTTGCCGTGGTGGCCGACGAGGTGCGCGCACTGGCGCAACGGACCACCAGCGCCACGCGGGAAATCGGAGAGATGATCAAGGCGGTGCAGCAGCAGACCAAAGGCGCCATCGCCGTGATGCAATCAGGCGTGAACCGGGTGGAGGAGGGAACCGTCGAGGCCGCCAGGTCCGGTGCCGCCCTGGAGGAGATCCTGCAGCAGATCGGGTCGGTGACCCTGCAGGTAAACCAGATCGCCACGGCGGCGGAGGAGCAGACCGCCACCACCGTCGAGATCAGCAACAACATCCAGTCCATCAACGAGGTGGTGCAGGACACGGCGAAGAACGCACAGGAGTCTGCATCCTCGGCACTGCTTTTGTCACAGTTGGCCGAGGAGCAGCAAAAGCTCGTGGGGCAGTTCAAGCTGAGCGAATAGCAACGGCAGCGTGAGGTTTATCAGGGCGGGGGATGGTCCCGCCAGCGACAGAGGTGGCAATCATGATCAAGATTCTCCTCGAGAACCCGTTGATGCTTCTGCTCATGGTCGCAGCACTAGGCTATCCCTTAGGCAAGATCAAGGTCTACGGCATCACCTTAGGCGTCGGCGCCGTGCTCTTCGTCGGGCTCGCCTTCGGCATGCTCCATCCCGACATGAAGGCCCCGGCCATCGTGTACATCATGGGGCAGGCGCTCTTCGTCTACACCGTCGGCCTCTCCGCCGGCCCCTCCTTCATCTCGACCTTCCGCAGAAACGGGGTCATGAACAACCTGCTCGCCGGAGGTGTCCTGTGCGCCTCGGCGGCTCTCTGCGTCGCGCTGCAGAAGTATTTCGCCATCCAGCCGGGCATCGCCGCCGGCATCTTCTGCGGCAGCATGACCGCCTCGCCGGCCCTCGGTGGCGCCTTGGAATCGATCCGCCAGACCGCGCCGCCCGATCTTTTGGAAACGATGCTCGCCGAGCCGGTGGTCGGCTTCTCCGTCGCCTACCCGATCGGCGTCATCGGGCTGATGCTGACCATCAACGTCTGCCAGAAGATGTGGAAGGTGGACTACCAGGCGGAGTTCAAGGTGCTGCGCAAGCCCGAGGACCGCAACTCGCTGGTGCACTGCACCATTAAAGTTCAGAAGGTGGACCCGCCCGACCTGACCGTCGCCAAGCTGAACGAATCCAACAACTGCGAGGTGATCTTCAGCCGGATCAAGCGGGATGACGAGTTCTTCTACGCCGGTCCAGGCACCGTGCTGCAGCAGGGCGACCTCGCGATGGTGGCAGGGGCGCCGCACGAGATCGAGAAGATAGCGACGGTGCTCGGGGAGAGGAGAAGCAAGGAGCGCCTGGGACTGGACCGCACCGAATACGAGTACCGCAGGATCTTCGTCTCCAGCCCCATGGCGATCGGGCGCACCATCGGTGAGTTGCATCAGGAGCAGCGTTTCGGGGAGGTGATCACGCTGGTGCGCCGGGGGGACAACGAATATCTCCCCGAGGCCGAGATGATCCTGGAGCTCGGCGACGTGGTCAGGGTGCTGGCTCACAAGACCTGCATGGACGAGGTGACCGCCTTCTTCGGCAACTCCTATCGCAGGGTGAGCGAGGTGGACGTGATGACCTTCAGCCTCGGGCTCGTGATCGGGTTGGTGCTGGGGCTGATCCCCTTCCCCTTCCCCGGCGGAGGGAGCATGCAGCTTGGTTTTGCCGGGGGGCCGCTCATCGTCGGCATCCTGCTGGGGACCTTCGGCAGGACCGGCAAGATGGTCTGGAGCCTCCCCTACAGCGCCAGCATGGTGCTGAAGCAGGTGGGGCTGGTGCTGTTTCTGGCCGGTATCGGCACCCGTTCCGGCTACAGCCTGCTTACCACCTTGAGCCACGGGGGGGGCGGCAGCATCTTCATCACCGGCGTCTGCGTCACCTCGGTCACGGCTTTTCTCGGCCTGTTCATCGCCCACAAGATCATGAAGCTCCCGATGACACTGGCGGTCGGCATCGTGGCGGGGATGCACACCTCCACGCCCGGCCTGGGCTACATCAAGGAGCAGACCGGGAACGACCTCTCCGACCAGGGCTACGCCTGCGTGTTCCCCTTCGCCACCATCGGGAAGATCATCCTGGTGCACATCATCCTCGTCGCCACCGGCCAGCTATGACCTCCCCCCCCCGGTGCCGAAAATGAGGGCCGCGCGCTCAATGCCGCGGCCCTCTTCTTTTTTAGTGCCGTAGACCGCTGACCGACCATCTTCGTATATCTTTGCTATACAGCAGCCGCCGGCGTGAGGCTCCGGCCACCCCGAAAAAACGTATTCGATTCCGGCAACTTGGCATCACCTGGATTGATCCGGTGTATAGCTTCTTTATACAGCCATGCACCGCGCTCGCCGCCCCCGCCGCGAAAGTACCCTGCAATTACAGCACGTTACGCTCCACTCAAAAATCAGGCACGGCTAATGCTAAAGAGAACTCGTGCCGGTTTATCCCTTGCTGTAGCAGCACGGCGGCTGGTGTCCTGCCGCTCCCCGCAGCCAATCTCGTAGAGAGGAACTATAAGCACGCCAATCCACTACACCGTCAAAGGAGGAAACCATGAGATTCACATCGGCTTTCATTGTCCTGGCCGCGCTAGCCGTAGCAGCTTCCGCAGCATACGCCATCGAGCTGAAGGACATCACCTACCAGACCGATGGTGGGGGCAAGGTGGTCTTCAGCCACAACAAGCACCTGAAGAAGAAAGCGGAGAAAAGCCCGAACGTGAGTTGCAAGGTGTGCCACGAAAATCCCCGCGCCGCCAAGGTCAAGTACACCATGGCCGACATGGACAAAGGGAAATCGTGCGGCAAGTGCCATAACGGTAAGAAGGCATTCAGCGTTGCCAAATGCACCGCGTGCCACAAGGTCAAGAACGTCACCTTCAAGGTCAAAGAGACCGGCCCGGTGCTCTTCAGTCACAACAAGCACCTGAAAACCATGCAGTGCAACGCCTGCCACAACTCCCTCTACAAGACCGGCCCGAACAAGCAGGTGACCATGGCCGAGATGGAAAAGGGGAAATCGTGCGGCGCCTGCCACAACGGCAAGAAGGCGTTCAGCGTCGCAAAGTGCGACGGCTGCCACCCCTCACCCAAGCAGGTCGTCTTCAAGGTGAAGGAGACCGGCCCGACCGTTTTCAGCCACAGCAAACATGTTGAGATCTACAGCTGCAGTTCCTGCCACACCAAGGTGTTCCCGCTCGGCTCCGGAAAACCCGTCACCATGGCAGCCATGGAGAAAGGGAAATCGTGCGGCGCCTGCCACAACGCCAAGGACGCCTTCGCCGTTTCGCAATGCGAAAAGTGCCACCCGGTCCAGGAGATCAAGTTTAAGGTTGCCGACGTCGGGGACGTCAAGTTCAGCCACAGTAACCACCTGGGCATGTACAAATGCAAGGACTGCCACAGCGGCACCTTCCCGACCAAACGCGGCGGCAGGCCGGTCTCCATGGACGAGATGAAAAAGGCCAAGTCGTGCGGCGCCTGCCACGACGGCAAGTCAGCCTTCACCGTGAACGGCAACTGCGACTCCTGCCATCAGCACGGCTAGCAAGGCTCCTGTTCCATCTCTGGAAACAAAAAAACCGGCCACTCGAAACTCGAGTGGCCGGTTGTGCATGGAGGGCCGTTCCTGCACAGAAAGATCAATCGCGCAGGCGCTCCAGGCGGGCCGTTTCCTCCTTGATCGCCTTGGCGGTGTAGCAGACCACGAAGCCGTGTTCCAAAAGTAGTAAGACGAGGCCGGCAAGGAACACCATCGGGAAGTAGGTGCCGGTCGTGTCACAGAAGGCGTAGAGCGGGTAGAAAACCGCGGGAAGTCCGACGTTGTGCCAGCTGTACCCCGGCCTGCCGTCGCTCCCCCTGCGCCCCACGATCAGCACCACTGCGGACAGCCACGAGATGCCGAGGACAAGGTTGAGCAAATCGATCGAAGGCAGAGGGCCAATGACACCCTCCAGCTCCGCCTGGGCAACCGACGACACGTTTACCTGGCTCAAAGCGAGGGCCGCGGCGCTCATTCCCAGGAAGAGCAACAGCCCCCACAACCCACGCCGGGAAAGGACATGCAGCTGCGCGATGTTCTTGGTTACCTGTTCCCGGCTCCAGCAAAGCTCGTTCCCCGTCGCGACCTGGGCCGTTTCCCGTATCGGTCTCGCCTTCAAATGCTCGATGAGATGATGTCCTGACATGGCCGTTCTCCTTTCCCGGAATTAACAACCCGTCCCATCAGCTGTGGCGCTGCTCCAGAAGTGCCTGCTCGTACTCCGGATAGTGACGCACCGGCCGGTAGCCGGGAATGGCCACTCCCGGGGCCGCCTCCGGCTCCTCGTGTTCTTCCACGTCCTCCCACCCGACCAGCATCGGCTTGATGTAGTCCCCCAGGGTCGCCAGGTAGACGTGCGTGCAGAGGAAAGCGAGCAGCGAGCACGCCAGGAGGAAATGAAGCGCGACGATGAACTTGATCCCGCCCCACATGAGAACCAGCACGCGCAGCGGTGTAACGTTCAGCAGCAGGATTCCCGTGAGCCCCACCAGCGGCATCAGCACGAACATCACCGCCAGATACGCCGATTTCTGCATCGGGTTGAACTTGTGATCCGGCGTGGCATGGTAGGGGCTCGGCCGCCCCAGGAAGTACCAGAAGCAGTAGTAAAGGAGCTGGCGTACCAGGCCGTGCTTGATGTCCTCCTCGTCCGGGATGTACAGCTTGTCCAGCGTGTTCTTCACCATCTTGTAGTAGAAGAACCAGAACGAGAAGGAGATGGAAACGATGATCCCGGCTGTGTTGTGCACCTCGATGGCGTTCTTGTAGCTGCTGAAGATGCTCAGAGTCTCGGGAAACCGGATCTGGGCGCCGGACAGAATCAGGATGATGATGCCGGAGGCGTTGATCCAGTGCCAGATGCGTATCGGCCAGGGCTGCAGGTAGATTCTTGTTTTCTCGCTCATGACTGGTGCTCCTTATGTTTCCTGTTCTTCCGAGTCAGGAACCGGACAAAACCGTGTCCGACCGGCATGATGAGTCCGCAGCAGATGATGGCGAGCCCGATGTTGTTCAACTTGGCGTTCTTGGTGGACCCCATCATGTAGAAGTCCGGAGCGGCGTAAAGGGCATCGAGGACCGCCCCCTTCTCTACCGGCACCCTCTGGAAGTTCCCTTGCTCGTCAGGCACGGCTATGAAGCTGGTCTGCATGAGTCCGGAGCCTGAGGTGTGGCAGAAACTGCAGTTGCGCCGGCTGTCCAGGATCTCGAACTTGTGCGACACCGTCGAGGGGGTCATCATCCCGTAAAGACGGAGCGACTTCTGGGTGCGGTTGAACACGCGCAGTTCCTCGAGGGAGACGTAGTTGTCCCGGTTGGTATCGATGAGGGAGACGATGGGGCGGTTACCGGCCATGGCTTTCAGATCGGCGTACTCGGCCACTTCCTGCTTGCCGAACCGGCTGTCCCCCTTGCTCTTGACGATGTAC